>JAGCYI010000224.1 GCA_017960885.1 Bacteroidales bacterium | reverse complement strand
TACTATTGTTAAGGTGTTGGAACAAAATATTTTGGAATTTATTAAAAACGGAAGTCTCAATAACACATATACTTACAACCTCAAAAGCGTTGGCGTGCCGGTTTATCGCAGCACCATTCACCTTGCCAATGCCAACGAAGATCTTTCATCGTGGAAACGTTATAGTCTTGATTTATCGAAACTTATACAGGCAGAACGCGGTGCTATTTACAGCATAAAAATCAGTTTCCGCAAAAGTCATCTTGCTGTTTGTGATTCGTGCGACGATGTTGACCCCGTTGACGACGAAAAAGACCTTGCTCTCAAAGACGTTAAATGGAGTCCCGATGAATACGAGTCGGATTGGGACTATTGCAACAGTGGCGAGGGTAGCCGTTGGGATCACGAAGACGACCCCTGCTACAAGGCTTACTACAATCCCGACCGCTATATTTCGCAAAATATTCTTGCCTCAAACATTGGCATTATCTGTAAAAAAGACCTTAAAAACAATGTAAAGGTTTATGTAACAGATTTAAAGAGTGCGAAACCTGTTTCGGGCGCAAAGGTAGAAATCTACGGCTATCAGCAGCAGGTGCTTGCCACCAAATCTACCAACAAGAGCGGCGAGGCTGATTTTTCTGAAATCAAAAACGCATATTTTGCCATTGCCAAAAACGGTAAAGACCGCGCTTATATCTCGCTCAACGATGGTAGTTCGTTGTCGCTCAGTAGGTTTGATGTTTCTGGAACTCGTATGGCGGACGGTCTCAAAGGCTACATTTATGGCGAACGCGGCGTATGGCGTCCTGGCGACACTGTGCACCTTACCTGCGTTATCAAAGAAGACCCCGAATTTGCTGTTCCTGAGGGACATCCGATTGTTTTCCAAGTTAAAAATCCTGATTATCAGATTATCGAAAAACGCACTCTTACCAAAAATCCTCAGAATTTTTATGTAATAGATTTTGCTACGCAACCCGATGCCCGCACAGGTATCTACGAGGCTTCGGTAACTTGCGGCGATGCTCGTTTTGAGAAAAATGTACGCATCGAAACCGTTAAGCCAAACCGTCTGAAAATCGACGTTAAGTTCAACAAAGACCCGCTCACCAAATCGGGCAACCGTATCACAATCAACTCTCGTTGGCTTCACGGAGCATCGGCTAAGGGTTTGAAAGTGGTGTCGGAATATTCTGCCAAATATATGCCGCTCACTTTCGACAATTGGAAGGGTTACACCTTTGATAATGATAATTACGAACTTGATTACGAGCCCACAACTGTCTACGAGGGCAATCTCGACCAAAACGGAAGCGTATCTTTTGAGCCCGATATGGATTACAACGAAAACGCTCCGTCGCAGTTTAAGGCTGTGTTCACCACCCGCGTGTTTGAAAACGGAGGTAATTTCTCTACCGATGAAGTAACTGTAAAATGCCGTCCTTACGATAGTTACGTGGGTGTTTGCCTCGAAAACGAAAAAGACGGCACTGTGGAAACCGATGCCGACCAAACCGTGGCTGTGGCTGTGGTTGACGCTAATGGAAAGGCGTTGGAAAAGGCTCACAAAATTGAGATGAAATTTTACAAAATGCGTTGGAGTTGGTGGTGGGAAGACGGTAACTATCAGTCAGAAAACTACGACACCTTATTAAAAACCGAAACCAAATTCATCACCGGCAAAGGCAATTTCTCTATCCGCGTAAACTATCCCGAATGGGGACGTTACAAGGTGAAACTCACCGATGTTAACACCGGCGTAAGCACCACAAGGGTATTCTATATGGATTGGCCCGAATCGCGAGGACGTAATCCTCAGAAGGGTCAAGGTGCTACAACTGTGCTACTTACCACCGACAAGGCTAAATACAACATTGGCGAAACGGTAAAACTTACCATTCCCACACCCGAAAACGGACGTGCCCTCGTAAGCATCGAAAGCGGCACCAAAACCATTTCGAGCGAATGGATCAACACTCAGAAGGGCGAAACCCAATACACATTTACCGCCAAGGAGAGTATGGAACCGGGCGTATATGCCTTTGTAACAATCGTTCAGCCTCATTCGCAGACTATCAACGATATGCCTATCCGTATGTACGGCGTGCTGCCCATCAACATCGAGAATCCCGCCACCAAACTCACTCCTGTAATCTCAATGTCCGACAATTTGGAGGCTGAGACAGATGTAAAAATCACCGTTTCGGAACAGGACAACAAGCCTATGACCTACACCCTCGCAGTGGTTGACGACGGTCTTTTGGACCTCACCCGTTTCAAAACTCCCAATCCGTGGGACGCTTTTTATGCACGTGAGGCTCTCGGAGTTAAAACTTGGGACATATTCGACAATGTGATAGGCGCTTACGGCGGCAAGATTGAAAGAATTTTCAGTGTCGGCGGCGACGAGTCGAACCAAATGCTCAACCCCAAGAAAGCCAACAACCTGCAATCTGTGGCTATTTTCTTAGGACCTTTCACCATCAGCGGAGGCTCTAAGACCCACACCGTAAAACTGCCCAAATATTTTGGTTCGGTGCGCACTATGGTGGTGGCTGGCAACGGCAAGGCATTCGGCAATGCTGAAAAAACTTCTACCGTAACCAAGCCTCTTATGGTGTTTGCCACCGCTCCCCGCGTGTTAGGTCCAAACGAGAAATTCAAACTTCCCGTTTCGGTATTCACCGGCGACAACTCTATCAAGAATGTAAACCTCTCAATCAAGACATTCAAGGGATTGAAGGCGTTGGAATCTACCAAAACCCTGACCTTCACCGAAAAAGGCGAGCAGATGCCCACATTCGACCTTGAAACTCTATCAGAAAATGGTTTTGCAACATTCGAGATAACAGCCACTTCGGGAAGTCACAAGTCGGTGATGAACCTTGTGGTAGAGATTCGCGAACCCAACGCACCTGCCACCAAGACCATCACAAAGGCTGTCAACCCGGGCGAAACTACCGAAATCACTTTCACGCCCATTGGCAAGGCTGGTACAAACACCGCCGCATTGAACATCTCGTCGATAATGCCGCTCAATTTTAGCAACCGTCTGCAATACCTTATCGGATATCCCTACGGATGTATGGAACAGACTGTTTCTAAGGCGTTTCCGCAGTTGTTCCTTGCCGATATGACCGACCTCTCTGCCGACGACAAGGCTCGCGCCGAGGACAATGTGAAGAAGGCTATCGAAAAAATCTACAAGCAGCAGGTTTCTTCGGGCGGATTCTCTTACTGGCCAAACGAGCATTATCCCGACCTCTGGGTAACCTCTTACGCCGGTAACTTCTTGGTAGAGGCTCAGAAAAAAGGTTTTGCCGTGGATGCCGACGTGCTCAAAAAGTGGAAAAACTTTGAGAAAGACCAAGCGCAAAACTGGTACGCCTCTAATGCAGAATCGTTCTTGATTCAGGCTTACAGACTTTACGCTCTTGCCGTTGCAGGCGAACCCCTCACTTCGGCTATGAACCGCCTGAAAGAGAACGCAAACCTCTCTAACCACGCCAAATATCACTTGGCTGCGGCTTACGCTGTGGCTGGCAAGGCAAGCACCGCAAAGGAGATTCTTGCTAAACAGTTCAAAACCGAGCGTTCGTTCTCATACACAGTATCTTACTACTCGGCAATTAAGGAACGCGCCATAATGTTGCAGACCTACTGCGAAACCAACCAACAGGAGAAGGCATTTGCCACCGCAAAACAGATTGCAGACTATGTTAACTCCGACCAATGGATGAGCACGCAGACCGCCGCATTCTCGCTTGTGGCTTTGAGTCAATACTTTAACAAGTTCAAACCCTCTGCCGACATCGCTTGCAGTTACACCTACAACGGCAAGACTGTAAACGCCACCAACAACCGCGCATTCTACACCGGCGCACTTAACGTTGACGGCACTCAGCCCAAGACCGTTAAGTTCAAAAACTCTGGCAACAGCGTTGTGTATGTGGAACTTACCAACACTGGCGTTCCTGCCAACGGTACAGAATTGCCTGAGTCGTCGAACCTCACAGCCAAGGTTCAGTTCAAATCGGGCGACGACGCTATCGACCCTGCCCGCATTAAGCAAGGTACTGATTTCGATGCAATTATCTCGATAACCAACACAAGCGAATATTCAGTTGAAGACCTCGCCCTCACCAACATCTTCCCCTCAGGCTGGGAGATTTTGGATGTTATCAGCAACGAGTTTTACGATTCTGACGGCGACCAAACCTACTACGGCGACAACGTCCGCTACACCGACAAGCGCGACGACCGTGTGTACACATTCTTCAAACTGCAACCCGGGCACACCCTCCGCTGCCGTATCCGCCTCAATGCAGCCTACCTCGGCGAGTTCTACCTCCCCGGCGTCTACTGCGAAAGCCAATACGACCACGACTACTACGTAAAAACCAAAGGAAAGAAGGTGGTAGTGGCGCAGTAAACATTGATATATCATAAAAAAAGGCTTCCAAAATACTTGGAAGCCTTTTTTTTATTTTTCAATAAAACTAGTCCTCATCTTCATAATACTCAAATGCGTCGATAATATCCAAATAAACGCCATCGTAGCGAGCATCGATAATTTTGGTGAGATATTGGTTAAGGATTATGTCCTGCCATGATGAAATCCAATATTTTACCTTAAAGTTGCCATCCCAGTCGGGATTTTCCTTGTCGAGAAATTCTGGCGGATTCTTTTTCCAATCGTTTTGCCAATAAAAACGGTAATCCTCCGCCTCCCCTATCGACATGTAGCAAACCACCATACGTTTGCCACCGTTTTTCTTTTGACGCATACGTTCAACCTCTTCAGCGGTAAAAGCGTTGTCGTCGTAAAAAAACAGGTCGGTGATTAAAACATCGAAATTAGTGTTGCAAACAGCCGAAATAAAAGCGTCTTTAGATGCAAAACCGCTCAGTTCAAGAATATAGAGAAAATTTTTAGCATCTTTGAGCGACTTAATATCGTTGGAATTTTCGTTTTCGGGAGTGTAATTAGGAATCACATTTAGATTACGCTCAATAGCCTGATACGACAAGTATCCAGCCTCTGCGTTTTTTTGGCGTGAATCCTTCATTTTTTCCTCGCTGCTGCAATAATCAGTGCAGAGAATAACATTTCCCTTAGCCTTTGAACGATCCAAATAAGCACGCAGCCATTCGGTGTCGCTCTTAGAAGTAGCATGATTGTCGGATGGCGAACCATAAAAAATATCCTCCTGACCGTGACCGTCGATAGCGGCAAGATACTGTTCAGCAAGAGGAGTGTCGGGTTCGTCGCCAGTGGCAACAAGTTGAATGCCATTTTGAGGAATCACAGCAAAGCCAGGAATAGCAGACTTTCCCTTTTTGCTGATAGAGGTAACAAAATCGCGCATAAGGCCACGATAATCGTCCGACGACTTAGCGGAAGGAGTGTCGTCGATGTCGGGAGCAGTTTCGTTTTCATCGTCCTTTCCGCACGCCGACAAGAGGAAAAGGACAGTAAAGATTGATAGAATTTTTTTCATTATTATAAACATATAAAATACCGTATTAAAACGCTCAGGTGAATATAAAATTGCACCTCAGCACAAATATGTTGTTATGATAAGATACCATTAATCAGTTCCTTGAAAAAAAAACATAAAAAAGTGTAAAAAAATAGCGTGGAAAATTTGCAGTTACAAAAATAACCTATACATTTGCATCGCAAAAAACGAAAGACGTTCTTTTAACGGGAGTATAGCTCAGCTGGTTCAGAGCATCTGCCTTACAAGCAGAGGGTCATAGGTTCGAATCCTGTTACTCCCACTTTATAATTGACAATTAAAACAAGAAACCGTTATCAACGGGAGTATAGCTCAGCTGGTTCAGAGCATCTGCCTTACAAGCAGAGGGTCATAGGTTCGAATCCTGTTACTCCCACTTAATAATTGACAATTAAACCAAGAAAACCGTTAATCATCGGGAGTATAGCTCAGCTGGTTCAGAGCATCTGCCTTACAAGCAGAGGGTCATAGGTTCGAATCCTGTTACTCCCACTTTTTCTCAAATTCTTAAAATTTAAAGTTGTTGGCCTGATGCTCGTAGTGAATACGAGCATTAGGTTTTTTTATGCGGGAATGTGTAGTCTGGAACTATTAGTTCTGATCCTTCTTTTCTTCGTCGTAAGTTGATGGAATAGCATCTTCCGATTCAAGAATATCCTCCTTGGTAATCTGGTTGCCCGATTCGTCCATTTTGGCAAAGCTCTGACGCATAAGGGTGTCGGCTTGTTTGTTCTTGATGTCGGTGTAGTCTTTGATAGAAAGGTTGCCGTCGAGGAATGCCGACGCCATAGCCTTTTGAACCTTTTCTTCAGCGAGAATAAGTTCGGCACGGGCTTCTTCTGCCATAGCCTTAGCGCGCACAGATTTAAGTCCTGCGCCCACATCGCTGCCCACCTTGATATCCGAAACGTCGACCGAAAGAATCTCATAGGCTGAACTTTCGTGAAGGTTGGCGTTTTCTACCTTGTCGGCAACGAGGTAAGGGTTTTGTAATATTTCGTTATGATTTTTAGCGAGACCAATCTGTGTGGCAAGACCCTCGTTAACACGGGCAAGCACGGTCTCCTCGCTCACACCACCAATGATGTTTTTGATATGCGAACGAATAGTAACTTTCACTTTCATAGTGATTTCCACACCATCGCGAGCCACACCGCGCACACCGTCGGTTTCAACCACGCGGGGAGTAATGGCCGACTTGACTGACTCAATAACATCGAGGTTAGAGAGGTCGATAGCGGCAATATCCTTAAACTCGAAATCGGGCAGACTTGCCTTCTTGGCTGAAATATAAGCCTCGATAGTCTTTTCGAGGTTTCCACCTGCCAAATAGTGCTCTTTGAGGTCGTTGAGCGAAATGCTGAAACCAGAGTTGTCGGCCACAATCTTTGCCTTGATAAGGTCGATAACATTTACGCCGGCAAGATAATAAGCGGCAAGTTCGGTAACATCTACATTGATTTTGGCGTTTTTAGCCATTATAAGCGCATGAATAATAGCAGTAACGTCAACCTTGGCAAGATACTGCTGAGCCATCTCCTCAACCGAAATTTTGAGTTTGGCGTTACCGGCGCGGATAAGGGTGTCGACCACCACATTGATATCCACACCTGCAAGATAGTGGTCGCAAAGCTGCTTGGGATCGAGGCTAAGGTGGGCGTTCTGTGCCTTTACAAGCAGGTAAAGGATTTTAGACTGCGGAATATTCTGCCATTTCATCTTGATAAGCAGGAACCACGACACCCGCACTTTTGACAATCGAGCCTGGAACCAAAGTTTCAACGGCACCAATGCTATAAAAAAGTAGACCACAGAAGCTGCTATCACCAATGCAATAAGCACCACCAAAATAGTGTCCCACACACTGCCCTCAGCAGAAGGTATTGAGCTTTCGCTCACATCATCAGTTACTAGTTCCGAAATCTGAATATCCTGATAGCGGTCTTCATTGTCGTTGATAGTACACGACTGAACAAATAACAGCGTGAAAATCAAACATATAGTATAAATAAATTTAGTCATCTTGCACTATTTTTGAGTAGTATGTTAATCAATTCAGTCACAAATATATATATAATTTGCTTTACTAATAGTAATTTACTATATTTTTTTTAGCAAATATAATAAAATTTATTCATCCTTTTCGTAACCTGTTTCAATCGACTTTGGTTTCTCGTTCAAAAGATTAGCCTTGTGAAGTTCGTTGAAATTGGGTTTAGTGCCGTCTTTGTACTGTTGCACCATTGCAATGCGCAGGTCGGCCTCGGCCTTGGCACGGTCGGCTTCGGCTTGAATAATGCGTTTGCGGCTCTGAATTTCAGCCTGACGAAGTTCTAGTTCAGACTTAATATTTTGGCCAATAATAATATCGTAAATATTTACGTCCAACAGCTGATAAGCGCAATATTTGTTGAGCTGCGTTTCGGTTGCACGTTCGGGATTGGTCTTGATTTCGCGTTTTTCCTCCTCCTCATTAATCATTTTGAGTACCTCGTGCGAAATGGGCGAAAGGTTTTTGAGAATCGATTCATGGTCGTCGAACGATTCAAGTTTTGTAACCACAGCCTCATTGATACGTTTGCCAAGAATGTCGAGTCCGTATCCCACAAAAATAAGTTCCATCTTGCCGCGCACAGTGATATTGATTTTTGGTGTGATCTGTACGCCAGACTTACAAACAATTGTCAAACAATCTTTTACCTCAACAACCTGAGGTTTCAATGCCCACGAAATAGCTTCGTCTAACGAGGAATATTTGCCCGACCGAATAATCTTACCTGCAAGAACCATATCAATAGATAATCCAGCTTTACGGGCCTTGCGAATACTCTTAATAGTTTCAAGCACTTTGCCGAACTCTAAGAAATGTTTCTTAACCATACGACGAGTGATGCCGTTTTCGGTTTCGGTGGGTTCCAGTTCGGCGGCAATCTTCATAGACTGAACACAGTCGTAAATATCGGCATCGGGTCGAGAATATTCAATGAGGTCGTCTTTGTTAATTTCCAAGTCAAGACCATTTTCTCTGATAAAACGGAGCGACTTCACAAACTTCATAACGTCGGACCCTGTGGTAACATGGTAACGCATAAGTTCGTTGAAATTAAGCTGATCCGAAAGTCCGTAAGCCTTAGCCTTGATAATGGCGGAGATAAGATTGTTCATCTGTTCGCCCGAAACATTGTGAAGAATCAAATCCTTAGGATCAATGATAATTCCGCCATTCTTAGCCTTAATAAGGTTAGAAATAAGATTGTCGAAATCATCGTCGGAAAGGGCATAGAGGTCGGATTCGGAGAAATTGAGCCAGAGCTGTGCATTGTGCGCCCTTATCATAGCGTTGGTAAAGCGGGTAACGTCGCGGTGATAGTTTTTGTAGAGGTTTTTGAGCAAGGTGGTAGTAATCTTAAACGCGTCTTTGTACTCGTTGATATTCTGCACCTTGTTGATACGGTAACTGCTTTCGTCGTCGAGGAAAATGCCTGCGCTGTTGGCGCGAATCATAGCATAAATAATAAGTTTGAGACCCTCCTCGTCGATTTGGTTGATAAGGGGACGCTCTTCGATGTCGAGACCCTCGTTTTTAGCCATAATGTCGAGACTTACCAACTGACTGAAATCCTTCTTGTCGTTGATATAACGCAAAGCGGTTTCGTAACTAATTCTTAGGTCGGCATTTATCTGGTCGGCCCAGCTGCGGGCGAATGTCTCAACATTCTGACGGATTTTCTGGTCGCTCTTAGATTTGTCGATAGATTCAGGATTTTGCTCCTCTTTAAGTTTGGCATCGTCGGCGTTTTGTTTCAAAATTTCAGCCACTTTGCGCAACATTTCCAAAGAGAAACTTGCATCTACCTGATTTATAATGTAATAACTATAAACAAACAGCTCAATATTAGTGATTTTTTTGCATTTGGCAATTTCGATGGCCTCTTTAAAATCGATATTAATGGTGTAATCTCTTGCGCACTTCAACACTGCCACAAGACGCTCACGCTCAACAGGTTCCAACTCTTTGGCTTTGTTATAATAAGGATTGCCAAAAACATGGTAGCCGAGTTCGCGAATCGATTTTGAGAACTTGGATTTGCGGTCTTTCAACAAAATAGTAGCCAAAACTACCGACACCAATATGAAAACAAGCGCTAATAAAAAGCCTATATAGTCCATAAGACAATGATATTTATTGTTTTACTCCATTAATAAATGTTACCACATACGACTCGGTGTAGCCAAGTTTTACAAGATTGGCTCTAAGATTGTCGGCCTGAGCCCTTGTATCACAATCTCCAACGGTGTATACGGTGTATTCTCCGCTCTTCGAAGTATGAACAGCGTAAGATTTTTTGAGTTTGTCCATCTTGTTTTTAACCTCTTTCGACAAAGCCGATTTGTAGGCTCCGATCTGCACACGGTAAACAGTTTTGTTTGACGCGGTTTGCGGATTAGACGAAGTTACAGGACCTGCATTTTGTCCGTTCGACACCTTAATAATGTAGGCGTCTTCATAGCCGCAAGCCTTCATTGTTTGGAGGTTTGCCTTGGCTATGTTCAAATCGGTGGAAACACCTGTGTAGTAGCGGTAAAGACCGCCGTTGTTCTGGTCGTAGAAGAGCTGGTTTACATTAAACGACGATTTGTTGAGCAGAGTGGGCACCGACGAAATCTGTACAGCGTAAGCCGTTCCATAAATAGTTGACAAAGGTTGGGCGTCGGTTGAGCCAGTAGATTGAACAATCTGCACGGGTTCGGGTTGAGGAGCGAACTGTTGCTGATATTGGCTCAGGTCGCGAAGTTCGCTTTGAACTTGTGCCTGATATCCAGACTGCTTTTCGGCAGAAGCCTTGGCGGTATTCACGTTAGTTTTCTTACCATTAACAAACGCAGAAATCACTGCCGATTTGTATCCGCCGTTTTTAGCCATTGCCTGGGCTGCGAGAGCCGCGTCGTAGGTTTTGTACGAACCAAGGTAATAGCGCATATAGTTCTGATTTTTAAGCTTTTCGGCTACAAAAACATTCACAGCGGGAAATTCCACCGGTTCGGGCATCTCTTTATAAATACCTGTTTCAACTGTGAATATTGTTCCCGAAGGATATGTGTATGGTCTTAAACGCTGGTCCTCTTTGGTATAGTACCAAGACGAAACTGCGGGAGCGTTTGAATTAGATACAGGAACTTTGGCAACGGGAGTTGTAGTTGCTTTGGGTTTATTAGTGCCACTGGTAGCGCCACTTGTAGTTTTTGGAGTGGCAGTATTTTTAGGAGTTGTGGTGGTTTTAGCAGTTTGTTTGGGTTTGCTGGTAGCCACTGTATCCTTTGGTTGCGCCTTAGGTTTGTCAACTGTTGGATTGGAGGGCGTAGAAGGCTGGGCTGTAGCAGGTTTTTCTGGTTCAGCCACCATTGGCATATCCATTGGCAATCCGTCGGAATGATCCATTACAGAGGCAGCAATATGCTTGTCGGACGAAAGCGGCATTCCAAGGTAACTTGCAATGGCGTTTTCCATACAGGCTATAGCCTGAAGCTTAATTTCGTTTCCAGCAGAAAGCGAAGTGTATTTTTCTACCTTGCTGTACTTATTGGCTGCAAAAGTCTCGTAAGATTTAGACATATTATAAAGGTTAACAGCCTGATCTTCATAAGCTTTTGCGGTAGGATTATTTTTACGGATCTTTGGAATGTATTTTTCGTAAAGTTCAAAAAGTGCGTTGTTGGTCTTAACCTCTTGTGTTACAGCCGAAACAAGGGAAGAACATTCGTTAAGTTCCTCTTCTTGGGCAAGCTGGTCGTAATACTCTTTTTCGGTAATGGTGAGAGCCTCAGATGCAAAAATACGCAACGAATCGGCCTTGATGCCGAGATTTGTAGCCTTGAGCATCAGCTGTGAAGCGTTGTTTTCGGCGTCAAACTGTTTTTGCATAGCTGCACGGTCGGTATCGCTAACCTTCAAACTATCAACAAATTCGTTGTAACGAATACGGTAAATATTAGCATCTGTATTGAAATCGTAATGCTGAGGAGCACGCAAAACAGGCTGTTCGTCTTTGGAGGCGACAACCTTGGGGTCAGACACCGGTTTTGAATTAGTAGGCGAAAGATATTGGGTGTAATCAACCAAGGGGTCGTTTTTAAGAATAGCGAAAGCAAGTTCTTGGTTTTCAACTGCTTTATCCAATTTGTTATACATTGAACGGTAAATAGTCAATGCGTTTTCGGTATTCACTGTCTTTTTCTCGTTCTCGGTAAGAGCGTATAGTTCGTTAGCCTGTTGAGCGAGGGCATAGGCAGCCTTACCACGAGCCGACGAAGTGTCAACAATCTTGTTTTTAAGTTCGGCAGTGTAAATATCTTTGAATGTGGCAGATGCTGTTTCAAAAGATTTGAGGGCTGCGAGTTCTTTGCTGGCAGCTTTAGCGCGAAGTTTAGTGATTTTTTTCAAAGTTTTAGATGATTTGTCCCCCTCACGCTCCAGATCGTTAGCTTCGGTTTCAAGAGCGGCTTTCTCCAAAAGTCCGTCATCACACTTGGTGCGGAGCTTTTCTGCCTTGGCGAGCTTTTTACGGTCAGCTTTGGTAAAAAGCGAATCGTAATAGGGTTGTGAGCTAAGTCTAAAAGAACCTTTTAGGATAGTTATGTTATTGGTATACAATACATTGTTAGAAATCAAAGGCAAGTTATCAGACGGTAAATAAGTTACCGACATCAAAGCGGGTGCGGCTATTGCCAAAGCCAAATTTAAAATTTTCATCTCGGTCCGAAAAAATTATAGTTTCGATTACAAATGTAACCTATATTTTTATAATTTCAAAATTTTGACAAAAAAAATATTAATTGCAAAAAAAAAGGTCACCGAATGGCGACCTTAAAAAACTAGTACCGAGGAAGAGATTCGAACCCATGACCCTCGGATCCACAATCCGATGCTCTAACCAACTGAGCTACCTCGGCCAATTTTTTCGGGTGCAAAGTTAAGCAGTTTAATATGTATTATGCAAATTTTTTTGAAAAGATTTTTAGAATAATTTATATTATATTGATTTATTGAATATTACAAGTGTCATTATTACAAAAACTGAGTTTATTAAGATTAATTATACATTTTTTTTGACGATTATAGGCGTATAAATTTGACGATTTGAATATTGAACCTTATTTTTGCAGAAAAATTTGCCGCCAAAGTTACGGCTTGTTTTATTATACTGATATGAAGTTATTTTGCAACATAAATAAAATGATAGCCACAGGCAAAGGGGTAATTGTACTAATGATTTTGGTACTGGTATCCGGCGTGGCTCAGGCTCAAGCCCAAAAAAACAAAAAGGAGAAAAAGAAAGATGACTATCCGATGAGAGTAAACGTGTGGACTCTCGGCAAAGACCTCTCGCCTGTAGATTACAAGCTTGACGAGGACACTACACTCCATCTCTTTCAAGTTTACGACAAAAACGAAAAGCAATCAATATCCACCACCAACCTCGGTAATATGGCGTCGCCATATATTTCAAATGTTTTTGACGACAGACCCATCAACAAGTGGAACTCCATAATATTTTTCAACTCGCTCAACGACTTTTGGAACGTTCCAGAAAAGACCAAATATTATCAAGTAAACCATCCTTACACTTGGCTTTATTATGTTACCGCGCCAAAATCTCGCAAAGAGCAGATTGTGGATTTTACTCATACTCAAAACGTTAACAGCAAATTCAACTGGGCGTTCAATATCAAGTTAGACGGTAGCGCAGGCAGATTGTCGCACCAGCAAACAAGGCTCGTGTCGTTTGCACCAAACATCAGCTACCGTGGCAAACATTTCAGCCTATACACCTTTTATAAGTTCAACAAATTTCAAATTCAGGAAAACGGTGGCATCCTAAAGGACTCGGTAGACCTCAACAACAAACGCTTTAACACCAAGATGGACAAAAGCGACAGCTACTGGGGATACCGTCATTGGGGACTTGTAAGCGAATACTCTTTGGGCACAACCGACTTTAAAATCATCAACGACACCACACGCACCGAAATCTACACCCCAAGAATCGCTTTCAACTACACATTCGACTACGAAAAACAGTTCCGCTCATACACCGATGGAGATATGGACACTACTGTTTTTGAACATTTCTACAAAAATGTACCTGCCACTTACGATTCTATTTTCTTCAGAAGGGTAACCAACAAACTGCAACTCAAGATTTGCGAAGGTCAGCTCATGGGATTTTCACCGGGCATCAGAGGCGCTATCGGTATTGAGCACGAATCCTATCACAACCTTGCCAACTACATTGAAAAAAACTATTCAGAACACAATCAAAACACGTTTTTTGAGGCAGGTATATTTAAAAACAAATCGCGAAGCCTATATCTGAGCGGCGATTTCAAACAATACATAACCGGTGCTAAATCAGGCGACACCGAATTGAACGGCAAACTGGGTTACAAGCTATTCAAACATAACAGCGACACCGTTAACGCATATTTAGATGCCTCGGTAGATTTTTACAATCTGGAGCCGACTTATTTTGAAAAACACTATTTTAGCAACAATTACAAGTGGGACAACAAGTTTTCTAAAAGCAAAATTATAAGGATAGGAGCTGAATTCGGTATGCCGCAATGGCATTTCAAGGTTTCGGCATCGAACTATATGCTAACCGATTACATATATTTCAACCATCAAGCCGTTCCCGCGCAAGACAAGGGCAACATCACCGTGCAAACGGTAAAGGTTTCAAAGGATTTCTTTGTATGGCATGTGAGGTTTGCAAACAGGTTTGTATGGCAGCATTCCGACAAGAACGAAATTCTCAACCTGCCTGATTTTGCTTTATACCATGCCACATATTTTGAATTTTTCCTTGTTCCAAAGGTGTTGCTGACCCAGATAGGTGGCGAAGTACGCTATTCAAGCGAGTACGACCCATACGGATACAGCCCTGCCACATCTGTTTTCTACCCTCTCGGCGATAAGGCTGATTTCAAAGCCGGCAACTATCCTATTATCAACGCCTTTTTCAACTTAAAAATAAAAGGTGTGCTGATGTTTTTCAAGTGGGAGCATATCAACGACGGTATGATTCAAGACTATTATGCTGCCGCCGACTGCTACCCTATCACCGACTTCCATTTTAAATTTGGTATTTTGTGGCGTTTTGGTGACTAATTTATACAACTGTAAATCAGTGCATTAAATATTAAAATCACAAATTATACGTTTTTTACTTAGGGTATTGAGCAATTGAAGTGTCATTATAGTGTAAACAAACTTAACAAAACTATTTTTATTGCGCCTTACCGAACCGACACTTTAAGGCCAAACATACCTAAAACTATTTTGAATTTAACCTAACAAAAACGGACCACTCGTAAGGTTCGTTTTTTTTTGCACATAGGTCTACAGGCTTTCGCGACGCACAGGATAATTCTCACGCAAATATTCAAACCTATCGGGCTGGGATTTGAGATTCGCACTATCCTGGAGAACATTATAGGAATTAATAACAGCCTTATAATCAGCAATATGAGCATAATCAAGGTTGATACCTTGATATTCCGAAGTGTCGGGAACCCAGTTGTTTAATCCGAGATTGAAAAACTTGCTCAAACTTCTAACAATCTGCATTGTGGCATTAGCCTTGCCGTCGACAGAATAGCCTGCAATATGCGGAGTGCCGATAAACACACGGTTGAGGAGTTCAAGATTGATATTTGGCTCGTTTTCCCAAACGTCGAGCACTGCGGTAAGAAGTTTTTTACTCTCCAACGCCGACAACAAAGCGGCATTATCTGCCACAGGACCACGCGACGAATTGATAAGTATTGAGCCGTCAGTCATCTTGTTTAAAAAATCCTGATTGCAAAGATGGTGTGTGGCAAATTCTCCCGATGTAGAATATGGAACGTGAATATCCACTATGTCAGCGTTTTGCAGCAGATAGTCGAGCGAGCAGAAATCAAAATCGCTACTGCCGGAGAGTTGCAACGGCGGATCGTTTACCAAAACGTTCATACCCAGAAGCTTGGCGGCTTTCACCACCTTAGCACCCACATACCCCGCTCCTATCACGCCAAGGGTCTTAGATTTAATATCGAATCCGTATTTATCTGAAAGACAAATCAATACAGACACTATATATTGGCACACCGAGCCGGAATTGCAGCCTGGCGCGTTGGTCCAGAAAATATTGTTTTGCTCGCAGTAACTGGTGTCAATATGGTCGTAACCTATTGTGGCTGTGCCGATAAACTTTACAGAAGATTGGCTCAGTAATTGTTCGTTGCAGTTGGTGCGGGTGCGTACAATAAGCGCATCGGCATCTTTTACTATTTCGGGAGTGATATCGCGTCCCGGAACCAAAACCGTTTCGGCAACGCCATTGAACACATCGCCCAAAAATCTAACCTTGTTGTCGCAGACTATCTTCATTTTTTTGTAATTCAAAAAATTTATTAACCTTTGCAAAGATATTGCAGAAAAAACAAATGACGCTATGAAACTGAAAAAAATTTTTGCCGCATCTATGTTGCTCATTTCAAACGTGGCAACAGCGCAAACAACCAATGAGTTCGCCAACGAAAACATTAAAACAGTGGAGTTTAGGAAAACAAACACCGAAATGGGCATGCCTGTATGCACGCTTGGCGAGAGTCTTACCCTAAGTTTCGACGTTATGGACGACCCTTACCACCGCCTCGCATACTCCATCAGGCACTGCAACGCCGCCTTTGAGCCCGACGATTTAGATTTTTACGAGTTTGCAGAAGGGTTCGACCGCCGCACCATCGACAACTACCGAAATTCGTTCAACACCCACAGCATTTTCACACATTATATTATAGACATTCCAAACGACGATGTGAAATTAAAAATCAGCGGCAACTATCTGATAACCATCTTCGACGAGAGCAATCCCGACGAGGTGATTCTGCAAAAGAAATTTATGATAGCCGAACCCGAAACAAGATTGAAGGTTGACGCACAAATAGAGCGTCCGTTCCTGGCTGAATATTCCATTACAGGTCAGCAAGTTAAGGTTAATATCGACAACAGCCGCGAACGCATTTCCAATCCGGCTGGATTTTTAAAAGTGTATGTGATGAAAAACGGCGACGTAGACCACCGTCACAAGTTGGAATACAACTTCACCGACGCCTACAACCTGCGTTTCCACAGCAACGAAGGCGAAAACATTTTCGACGGCGGCAGCGAATATCTCTATTTCGATGCCAAAGATGTAAATTTCAAGGCGTTAGGTATCGACAAAATTGAATTTCGCAACGGCATGTACCACTATGCCCTCACTCCCCACTACCCCACCGACGTATCTTATTCATTTCAAGAGGATTTAAACGGGCAATACTACATCAAAAACGACCGTGGATTCGACCGTGATGTGGAATCTGACTACATAGAGGTAGATTTCAGGCTAAAATATCCGCCGTTGCCCGACGGCGATGTGTATGTTTTCGGAGCACTGTCGAACTATAGTTTCGGAGAATCCAACAAGATGAGTTACGACTCGGGCGAACGCTTCTACCGCTGTTCCATGCTCTTAAAGCAGGGTCTCTACAACTACACCTATATAATTAAGCACACAGATGGCACGTTAGAATATCCCGACGGCAGCTGGTACAACACCGAAAACAACTATTTCATAGCAGTTTACAATACCGACTACACCTTGCACGGCGACAGGTTGGTGTGGATGGGCTGGGTAAACACTATGAAATAAACCGCAGGCTAATCATTCACAAAATTTTTCAAATCGCTTGATCTTCCGAACACTACGATAATGTCACCCACTTCGAGTATGGTGTCGGGAGTAACGTAGTCGAGCACTTCCTGTTTCTCTTTTATCTTGCCGAGAAGGGTCTTGTGCTGCACTTTCTTGATTACTGTAAGCACGTTGAGGTGATATTTCTGACGTATGTCGGTCTCAATCACCTTTTTGCCAAAATAGCGCTCGGGGAGTTTCACCTCCACCACCTTGTGCTTGTCGAAAAGGCTGTAGACGTCCATAGCGCCAGTAAGCGAGAGCACCTCGGTAAGGCGTGAGGCGGTTTCCTCCTCGGGATGCACAAACTCGGTGATGCCGATGGCTTCGAGCACACGCTGGTGGGTTTCGGAAATCACACGGCTCATTATACGCTTCACATTCAACTGCTTAAAGGTAGCATTCACCAAAATAGACGCGCCTATATCCTCGCCTATCGCCACAATCACGCAGTCGGAATCTTTGTAAGGCAAAGCCGATTTTATAGCGTTGAAATCGGTACAGTCGAGCATAGCCGCCGACGTGATTTTTTCTTGAATAGCGTCAACACGGCTCAGAATCGAATCTGCGCCAAAAACCTCGTTGCCCGCATTGGTGAGTTTGATAGCCAACGACGAGCCGAAGTTGCCGAGTCCTACGATAATATATTTTTTCATAACCTATATTTTAGCCTATATAAACTTTTTCTTTTGGGTACATATATTTGAGCGATTTAGCCTTGGTGAAGAACGCCGCCGCAATGGTGAGCGCCCCTACCCTGCCGAGATACATCAGAAACGAAAGCAAATACTTGCTTGGTGCGCTAAGTTCGGTCGTGATGCCCATGCTGAGTCCGCAGGTACAATACGCCGACGTACTCTCAAAAGCAAGGTTGAGCAGTGTGGCGTCGGGATTGTTCTCCTCAAAAATCACAAGCAAGAACGTGCCTATGCCCAACGCGGCGAGAGAAATCATTATCACTGCAAAAGCGTGGCGCACTGTGCTGTTGGCAATCTTGCGACAGAAAATCTCAAGCCTGTCTTTGCCGCGGAGAATGCTGAAAATATCAAGCAAGGCCACGCCGAAAGTGGTGGTCTTAACACCGCCGCCGGTAGATACGGGCGAAGCGCCAACCCACATTAAAAACATCATTATCAGCAATGTAGGTATGCGGAAAAGCGAAAGGTCGCTGTCGTTGAATCCCGCCGAACGAGGCATCACCGAATAGTAAAACGAGTCGATAAGTTTATACCAGAAACCCTCGTGAGCGGTAAGCGAATTGTGGTATTCAAGCCCGAAAAACGACGCAGTACCGAACACAAGCAGCACAATCGACACTATGGTAGCCAGTTTGGTGTTTACATTCACCACACGTGGAAGGTGCACAAAAGGCACACCCTTCCAACCTAAATGGAATCTGAATTTTCGAGGATATGCCGGCAGAGAAAGTTTGAGAAAAGGCAATATCTTGTTGATAGTACGGCGTATAGCGGTAGACGGAAGTTGAAAAATAAAGTCGATATTGCCAAAAATCCAATTCTTCAGGTTAACCAAAAACTTAGATCCTGAGTCCTGCAAATTCATAAGTATCGGGAAACCAACGCCTCCAAGTATCGCCAACATTGCAATGATAATTTTAAGCGAATAGTTGTGCGCCACAAGGTCAGAGGTCATGCTGCCAGGAATAGTTGTAAAGCCAGCATTACAAAACGCAGAAATAGCGTTATAAACGGCGAACGACACCTTGTCGTACATGGCAGGGAAACCGTCATCGTATCTTATTGACAAAAAGATACATACCGCGCCTATACCCTCAATTGTAAACGTGTAGGCAACAATTTTGAGAATGGTGGCGAAGGCATTGCCAAGTCGCTCTGTACCAGTCATATTGCCAAGCATAGCACCTGCCTTAAACGAACTTGTATCCTTAAAGAAATATACAATAAAGCAAGTGAAAGTCATTACGCCCAAACCGCCTATCTGCAAGAGAGCCAGCAATATACCTTGTCCCAAGGAGGTAAACCCCACGGCAGAGTCGATGCACTGCAAACCTGTGATACTTGTGGCGCTCGTTGCCATAAAGAGAGCGTCAACGAACTTGATACGTGTAACGGTGGCGTTGGGTATCATCAACAATCCCGCGCCTACAAATATCAACGTAATGAAACTCAGCGCAAAAAGTATCTCCGGTGTAATATTAAACACCAGAACCTTGAATGTAGACTTGCTTACCTCAATAAAGAAAATACTGATAATCAGCACATACACAAGGTTAGGACTTGTGATAAGCCGGTAAAACCATCCGTGATAATCCACGGCATCGAACAAGAATTTTACATTGAAAAAATAGAAAATCAAAAACGCAAAAAGCAGGATGCGTATAATAATAAGGTATATCTTGCTCTTTTTTTCAAACATCGAAGGGATGCGGGTAGAAAAACTGAAAAAGTATACCAAAAGATATATGTAGTAATAATTGTGCAACAGGCTTGTGTCGGTGGTTTCGTCGAGAAAGCCAAACTCGTAAACCGTTGTAAAAAAAGTGATTATGGTAGAATAAAAGAGGAACTGCCCAACTATCTTGTTGAGTTTCGACTTTTGATATTTCGATAGTCCCTGTTTTAAAAAACCAAGCATTTCAACCAGTTAATAGTTAATATGTTAACGCAGAGATTTGTTGTCGTCACGGTATTGACGGCGGGTCTGCTCAATTTTCCAATCGCGGACAAGGTTGGCGAACTTAGGCTCGAAATATTCGGTAGGCGCAGGCGCCGGATTCATTACCAGTTTGCCGTCGGGACTTGTCATATAATATGTAGGATAAGCCCTTATGTTGTAGTCTTTCAACAATTTGGTGTCGTGATTGTACCAAACCACAGGCCATGTGCAGTCGGGATTCTTTGCCAAAAACTGCTCCATTTCGCTGTAATTCTGCGACACGAAAATTGTCACCATCTGCAGCACATCGGTCTTAAATTCAGAACGAATCTTTTTGAGCAGCTCAAATTCCGACTGTGCGGTATAACTCATTGGATTAAAGAAAGATATATACACAAATTTATTCTGTGCGCTTAGGGTGAAGGCATTGCCCTTGGAATCTTTCAAACTAAAATCAGGGGCGGCATAGCCAATCATAAGTTTTTTAAACTTTTCAGATAATCTTTGAGCAATTGGGCGCAAATCGGCATTTTTCGACATCACAGCAAACGAATCAGCCACAGCCACAATATTCTCCTTTGGGAAAGTGTCGGCGTAATAGCTGTCGTTCAACCCTTTAAGGATCACATAGTCGGCGAGACGGTCGTTGCCGGCAAAAATCGGGTCGGTAAGCAGCATACGCTTCAAAGTTCTGTAACTTTTGTCGTAAATACCAGTATACAAGCCTTGTATGCTCACAACAGAAGCCTTTCCACCCGAAAGAGGATTTACAAACAACTCGTCGAACAGCTCGTTGTAAGCGGGATTATGCACAAGCACCTCGCGCGAAGTAAAGAGTTTTTGCAACATATCGTTCTTGTTGCGGCGGTAGGCTGTATGGTCAAACAATGCGTATTTGTATTCGCGATAATCGGTAAAAAACTTGTCGGTGGCAGGCACAGCAGCAGTAAGTTTTGCCTCCACACTATCTACGTAAGCCTTAGAGACACCTTGAAACGAATAATACACCTTGTTGAGAGCGAGATTGTACTCACGGTCAAACATCGGAATAGCATTGTTGAGATCGTCGAGCGAAGAGCTTACGCCAAACACATAAAATTTTTCAGGTTTGAAATAAGGATTAAGACGGTCTTCGATAGCGAGTTGTTGTTTTTTAGGCAATCCGATAGTGATATTCGCCTTAGGTTGCACAATCACCACACCTTTAAACACAGTAAGGTCGATATACGCCATAAAAGTGTGGTCAACACCCTGAATCTTAAAAACGAAATCGCCGTCGGCATTAACAGGCGCGGTGGCGATAAGAGTCTCAGTCTTTGATATATAGTCAGTTAAGGCGTACATACATAAGGTATCGCCAGCATAGCTTTTGGCATTACCCGAAATTACAGCGGTCTGCGCTATGGCAAAACTGCACATAATAATAGCACAGACAGTAGCAAAAAATTTTTTTACCATTGCCAACTAATTATTTAAAAGAATATTAGCACCGTTTGCGAAGCACAGCTATCGAACTTTCAAACTCTACCGTAGTGGTGTAGTCCAATTTAGTAGCAAGTTTAATAGCGTCTTCGGCGTTAATGGCCACATCAGCGGTCTTAAGCACAAACTTAGTAATACCCACCTGTATAGTGTCGCCGTCTTTGAGTTTCATAGGCTTGTCGCCGAGACGCTCAGAGTTGCCATTGATATAGGTACCATTGAGGCTCGGATTGCCTTGAATTTCGGCGTTATCAGCTATAATATACTCATATTCAGAGCGTTCGTTTTTCTTTACCACAAGAACTGCGTGGTTTCTACTTACAAACAAATCGCCCTCGGGGTATACGTCGGGTAAGTTTTGCGAGGTTTTGCGGCCTATCCGGTTGCGGCCTTCTTTTAGTGTAAAACTCTGTGGTTCTTTGCCTTCTGTGTGCAAAATCAACCACCCTGCTGCTTGATTTTCCATTGCTGTAATCAGTTTTAAAATATTGGGCAAGTTACAAAGTTTTTTTAAAAAAACAAATTTTTTACGCGGCTGGTTTAAACAAACCGTTAATTTTTATTAAACCATGCGTCATTGACAAAAATTGTTTCTACTTTTACACATTATTTATAAACACTAAAAAATGAAACTTACATTACTTAGTTACGCCACTCTGAGCGATTTTTTCAACGACGTTTTTGGGTGCGACATAACACTGCCGATACAGACCTACGGATTTTTTGTGGCGGTGGCTTTTGTTACAGCCGCGTTTATTATGAAATTAGAATACCAACGCAAGGAGCGCGAAGGTCTGATGTGCGCATTATATAAGGTTGAGAAAGTGGGCGAAAAAGCTACTCCGCTTGAACTTGTCACATCGTTTTTAATCACCTTTATTATATGTTACAAGGTGGTGGCTGTAATATTTAATTACCACGAATTTGCCGAAAACGCACAAGATTTTCTGTTGTCGGGAAGAGGCAGCTGGGCGGGCGGTATCATCTGCGGACTTATTGCTGCCGGCTATACCTGGTACGACAAGAACAAACACAAGCTCGACAAACCTAAAACTGTGATAGTGAAAACAATGCCCCACCAATTAGCTGGCAACTTGTTGGTTGTGGCTGGTATTTTCGGCATACTTGGCGCAAAACTTTTTCACAACTTAGAAAACTTCGACAAATTTCTCGCAGACCCTATCGGCGAGTTGTTCTCTTTTAGTGGCTTGACATTTTTTGGCGGATTAATCGTAGGCGGTACTGCCGGTGCGCTCTACCTTAAAAAGAACAAAATCAGCTCATTCCACACGTTAGACTGCGCATCGCCATGTATTGCTATGGGTTATGCCTTAGGACGACTTGGCTGCGAAATTTCCGGCGACGGCTGCTGGGGCATAGTAAACAACAATCCCTGTCCGAGCTGGCTCCCCGAATGGGCTTGGAGTTACAAATTTCCGCACAACGTTATAAACCAGGGTGTTGCTATTGAAGAGTGCGGAGGAAGCCATTGCCACGTGCTTGCCGAAGGCGTTTATCCCACTTCGCTGTACGAAACTCTTATGATGCTTCTCATTTTTGGTATATTAATGATTATCAGAAAGAAAATCAACTTTCCAGGAATGTTGTTCGGTATCTACCTTACTCTGCAGGGCATAGAAAGATTGCTGATAGAATCCATAAGGGTCAACAACAAATTCCATCTTTTGGGAATGGAAGTTACTCAGGCTCAAATAATAGCAACCTGTCTGATGATTTCAGGACTCACCATAATATTCCTCACTTGGAAATTCCGCTACAAGATTAAAGAGCTAACCAAGCCGGTGGAAGAGATACCCAACATAAAAGCAGATATTATAGAAAAACAATAACCTAAAATAATGGATTATAAAAATTTATGCCGTGCCGTAGAAATGACGGCGAAAAAAGTGGGCGATTACATACGCCGGGAGCATAGTATGTTTGACATAGCCAAAGTTGAAACCAAAGGCAAAAACGACTTTGTATCCTATGTGGACAAAACTGCCGAAAAAGAGATTACCGAAACCCTCGCCGCTCTTGTGCCGGGTAGCGGATTCATAGCAGAAGAAGGCACCAGAAACGAACGCGGAGAGGTGTTTAATTGGATTATCGACCCATTAGACGGCACCACAAACTTTATACACGGAATTTTCCCCGTGTGCATAAGCATAGCCCTCCAAGAAAATGGCAAAACAGTGTTGGGGGTGATCTACGAGGTGGGGTTAGACGAATGTTTTTCGGCATACGAAGGTGGCGGCGCAAGGCTCAACCAAAAGCCGATACACGTTTCTAAGCGGACAGAACTCAAAGATTCGCTCATAGCAACAGGTTTTCCATACTACGACTTTACTCGCCAGGATAAGTTTATGAACTCCATGGCCGACATGATGGTAAACACTCACGGAATGAGACGTTTAGGGTCGGCTGCGGCAGACCTCGCATATACTGCATGCGGACGTTTTGAAGCATTCTACGAGTATGGGCTGCATCCTTGGGACGTGGCTGCCGGCGCATTTATTGTAGAACAAGCAGGAGGCAAGGTCTGCGACTATAATGGCGGCAACGACTATATATTCGGCGGTGAGATTATTGCATCGTGCGAAGGTATTTTCGACGAATTTTACAACAAGGTTAACTACTATATGAAAAAATAGTAATGAAAATTGCTGTGGTTATATTAAACTTTAATGGGGAGAAACTTCTTAATCAGTATCTCACATCGGTGATAACGCATGCTCAAAGCACTGACTGCGAGATTATTGTTGCCGACAACCACAGCACCGACAGATCGTTGGAGATTCTTTCGGAAGATTTTCCAAATATAAGGGTTGTAAAACTCGACAAAAACTACGGCTTTGCCCAAGGCTACAACTTAGCTTTGCAACAGATTGATAGCGATTATTACGTATTGTGCAACAACGATATAGAACTGCGTTCTGATGCGGTGACACCGTTGATACAGCTGTTGGAATCAAACGAAAACGCAGCAGCGGCAATGCCAAAAATCAAGTCGCTACGCAATCCGCAAATGTTTGAATATGCAGGAGCAGCAGGCGGATTTATCGACCGCTACGGCTATCCATTCTGCCGAGGACGCATACTCAACAATGTGGAACCCGACAACGGACAATACAACAGCGTAAAAAGCAACCAAATATTTTGGGCTACAGGCGCATTCATAGCCGTTAAAGCCTCTGTTTTTAAGCAGTTAGGCGGATTCGACGAATCGTTTTTTGCACACATGGAGGAGATAGACCTGTGCTGGCGAATCAAAAACATAGGCATGGACATACTCTACTGCCCCGAAGCCGAAGTCTACCACCTTGGTGGTGCCACTCTGCAGCAAGGCTCTCCGCAAAAGCTATACCTCAACTACCGCAACTGCCTGAAAATGATGTTCAAAAACCTTCCGCCTAAACAACTTATCCCGATACTCTGGATAAGAATGATATTAGACGGCGCATCTGCGGCAGTATATCTTTGCAAATTGCAATTCAAATTATTCCTGTCGGTATTAAAAGCGCACTTTGCATTTTACGCGTCAATCCCAAAACTGATAGGGCAACGTAAAAAACTAAAGAAAACAGTAAAAAAATATTACCACAACGAAATATTCAAAGGCAGCATAGTCTACCACAGCATAATAAAAAAACAGAAAACATTTTTTGAATTTTAAAAACCGAGGAGATCGTGTCAAACAAAGTAGTAATAATTCCCACATATAAGGAAAAAGAAAACATCGAAAGCATCATAAGAGTAGTATTTTCACTGCCCGAACCTTTCGACATACTCATCATCGACGACAATTCGCCAGATGGCACTGCAAACATTGTCAAAGAACTCATCAAAGAGTTTCCCGACCGCCTAAGCATCATAGAGCGCAGCGGAAAGCTCGGACTCGGCACGGCATACATCACCGGCTTCAAATGGAGTTTAGAACATGGCTACGACTATATTTTTGAGATGGACGCCGATTTTTCGCACCCGCCGGAGGATCTTATCAACCTCTACAACGCTTGCAAAACCGACGGATATGATATGGCAATAGGCAGCCGCTACATCTCTGGTGTAAACGTGGTAAACTGGCCTATGGGACGTATACTAATGTCGTACTACGGCTCTATGTACGTGCGTTTTGTTACTAGGATGAAGATTATGGACACCACCGCTGGGTTCGTATGCTACACCCGTAAAGTATTGGAAGCCATTGATTTGGATAAGATAAAAATGAAAGGATACGGATTCCAGATAGAGATGAAGTTTACAGCCTGGAAAAAGAAATTCAAAATCAAAGAAGTGCCGATTATCTTCACCGACCGCAAACAAGGTACATCAAAAATGAGCACCAATATCTTTGGAGAGGCTGTTTGGGGTGTGCTCAAAATGAAGATCGCAAGTTGGTTTAAAAAATACTGACACATCGCCATTAATATGGATAAAAAAGCCCTACGCGCCGAAATACGCCGTCGCAAAGCCAATTGCTTCACATTAGAGCTACAATGCCAATCTACAAAAATATGCGAATGGATACTCGACGACGGCGTGTTTTGGGCGTCACACTTCATATTATTATACAGCCCATTGCCCGACGAGGTGGATGTATCACCTCTTATTACCGCCGCCTACAACGCCGGCAAAACTGTGATACTACCCGTAGTCAACGGCGAAGACCTTATATTAAAGCTATTCAACGGATATAATGAAATGACCAAGGGCGCATTTGGCATTTCAGAACCATGTGGCGAATTATTTCCCATAGAAAAATACCCACAAATAGACCTCGCCATAATTCCAGGCATGGCATTCGACAATCGCCGCCACCGTATGGGACGCGGCAAAGGCTTTTACGACAGACTTTTAACACACCTCCCCAACGCATACAAAATGGGCGTGTGCTTCGATTTTCAGCATTTTGAGAGGATACCAAGCCAAGAGTGGGACATTGAGATGGACGAAGTGATAAAATAAAAAAAGTCCGCTGCACAATGTGCAGCGGACAATTTTTATAAAGGGTAGATATTACCTAAGTAATATTCAGCATCCTATTCCCAACCAGGGTTCTGTTTCAAATTTGGGTTAAGAGTAAGAACTTTGTAGGGGAAGGGAAGGAGTTTGTGTTTGTCTTTGAAACCAGCGCCTTTACCTTTGAAAGTAGAACCAGCGTCAACTGTAACAACGGCTTTGTGTTCAGCAGCACCTTGATCCATAGCATCTTTAAGGATGTAGACGGTATGGTCAGCTGTTTTGAGATTCTCAACGTCTCCCCAACGAATTTGGTCGACAGCACGACATCCTTCTTGCCACATTTCAAACCATTTTTCGTTCTTAACTTCTTGAAGTGTAAGAGAAGAAGAAATGTGTTGAGAACCTGCACGATTCTGAATATCGTTCAGGTACTGGAGACCATCGTTGTCGGTTGTTCTTGCGCAAGCCTCAGCGTACATAAGGAGAACCTCTGCGTAACGCATAATGGTATAGTTAGCATCCCAAGTACCGCACCAGTTCAAGTGACTGTTGTCGGCAGGATCGTGCATAACGGTTTTCCAGGGGAAATAGCCACTACAGCCGTAATACTGAGAACCAAATTGGGGATTCAAACCACGACTTGGATCTTTAGCCTTGAAATCGGTTTTACCAGGAGTCCAAGTAGCGGGATCGTCAGAAGGCCAAATGATGTCGTAGAGAACCTCCTCGTAAGTCTTAATCCAAGCTTGGCGACGTTTAGAATCCATACCATCGTTAGCGATAAGAGCCTCAGCCCACACTTTAGAGGGAGAAATCCAACCCCATCCATCCATATTCAAACGTGCATCAGTATTAGCGCCTTGCAGGCCTTTGAAGAACTCATAACGCCAGTTAACCAAGTAGGGGTAGTTACCCATACCACGGTTGCCAAGATTTGTAACACCGTCTTGATTAGCACCAAGGTTGAATTCGAAAATGATTTCGTCGCAACCTTTACCAGCGTGGTGACCAAGAATCTCCATATCATCAACGAGCTGGTAAGCGCCAGAAGAGATAACTTTCTTGAGAGCTGTTTTAGCGTCTGCGTACTCACCTTTCCAAAGGAGAGCTTTGCCTTTTACAGCATAAGCGAAACCTTCAGTGATGTGGTAACGAGAATTTTTGTCGCCAAGTTTAGCTTTGTCCAAAACATTGAGTGCAAGAGCTTCATCAATCTGATCAACAACCCATTGTAAAACGGCTTGCTGAGATTCAGAATTTTCAGGAAAATCTTCTGCTGTAAGCACTGTTGTTACAATCGGAGGAGTACCCCAATAGATAGCAAGCAACAAATGGTTGAAAGCACGCATTACCTGAGCCTCAGCAATACAACGTTTCTTAACTTCTGTATCAGGTGTTGTGTTGTTGAGAAGGAGGTTACATTTGTGGATAGAGCGGTAGAACGCTTTGTAACCAGCCTCAAGAATATTAAGGTCTGTGTTGTAACGGAAATCGTGATACTGACGTTCAGGCTCGCAGTCACCTTCACCTGATCCAGGCATTACAACATCATCGGCCATCCAGTTAGTAAGAGCAATATAAGGAGAGTAGTTCCAACCGGTAACATCGCCCATGAAAGCGTAGTTGTCGTAAGTGTCGGAATAAACTGTTACCAATGCAGACTCAGCATCTTCGTCGGTCTGGTAGAAATCCTCAATAGAGGCAACACCTTTCTGAGGAATATCTAACCTGTCTTCGTTGCAGCTTGTAAAAGCCGTAGCAGCAGTTACAGCAGACAGCAACAATAAATAATTATATTTTTTCATAAATAATAATCTTTTAATAAATTAGAATGTAACATTAACACCGAAAATAACCTGCTTAGCAGGAGGATAAGTACCAAAGTCTAAGCCTAAACCTTGACCGCCGTCAACAGAAGCTGTTTCAGGATCAAGTCCGATGTAGCTAGTAAATGTGAAGAAGTTTTCAAGAGAAACGTATGCACGCAAGCTGCTCATGAAAGCTTTGCTTACGATGCTCTTGGGAAGTGAGTAACCCAACTGAATCTGTTTGATCTTGAAGTAAGAACCGTCGAATACGGTGAGGTCAGAACCGTAAGCTTGCTCATTCCATTTGTCAACTCTGGGGAATTTAGCAGTTGTGCTGCTGGGGAACCAAGAGTTAGCGTAGAAATAAGAGTAGTTGTTACAGTATTGACGGTCAGCACGCCAAGCAGCAGGAACAATCTTGTTGCCCCAAACACCATTACCAAATACTGTGAGGTCGATGCCTTTGTATTCAAGGTTGAGTGTGAGACCGTAGGTAACTTTGGGAAGACCGCTACCAAGGCAGGTGATGTCACCATCGTTGCCACGAGTGCCGTCACCATCAGTATCAGCGTAGATGATTTCGCCAGTTACAGGGTCAACACCTTCTGTTTTGTAACCGAACATTGACCACAAGGTTTCACCTATTTGACAACGAGTGTTGATAGGAGAGCCCTGGATACCACGACCAGCAATATAAGGAACAGTAGGATCAAGGTCAGTAAGTTCGTTTTTAAGAGTAGCCAAGTTAGCGTTAAAAGAGTAGTGGAAATCTTCGCCGATTTTGTCTTTCCAGCCGAGTTCCATTTCAATACCTTTGTTTTCAACGTCGCCGGCATTTTTAACTGTAGTACCTACACCAGTCTCGATTACAGGAGTAACTGTTACGAGAAGACCATCGGTAGTTTTTTTGTACCATTCCAAGCTCAAAGAGAGTCTGCTGTTGAGGAAACGAGCATCGAAACCGATGTTAATCTGTTTAGAATTCTCCCATTCAAGATTGGGGTTGGGCAAACCGTTGGGAACAGAACCCCAAGAACGTGTGCCATCTACTGTATACTGATACCAGTGCTGATTCAAGTTCATTACAGCAGCGTAGGGATAACCGTTAAGTACGTTGATGTTACCGTTCTTACCGTAAGATCCGCGGATTTTCAAGAATGAGAGAACATCTGTGCTGATGTTGTCTTTAATGAAGCTTTCGTTGCTGAGAGTCCAACCAGCAGAGAACGAAGCGAATTTACCCCAACGTTTATCTGAAGGAAGTTTTGAAGAGTCAAATGCGTCGAGACGACCGTTGAACTGAATGCTGTAACGGTTGTCGAAGCTATAGGTCAAACGACCGAAGTAAGAAAGGTTGTTGTGGTCGCTAGGAGCGTTGCCAGCTGTTTTCTTAACTGTATCCAATACATATTCAAGATAGTAATAGTTGGGAGCGTTTCCTTTGAAGATGTTATCACCATTTGTACCTTTGGCTTCAACCCAGATATTGTCAGAGTGAGACTCTTCCCAGCTCATACCGAGCATCACGCCGATGTTGTGTTTCTCAGCAAATGTCTTGTTGTAGTTGAGGAAGTTTTCCCACTGATAGTAGGTAGACTGATTGTCAGTAGCTTTGATTCTATAATCATCGATTTTTGCAAAAGCATTGAATACGTAGGGTCTTTCAAACTCGCGAGCGTAGTTCTGAGCAACTCTGTAACCAAAACGAGAAGTGAATACAAGACCTTCGATAGGATTGAAGTTCAAGTAAGCCAAACCACGGAGAGTGTGACCATGGCTGGGATTCTCCTCAGTAGCCTGACGAACCAACGGGTTACCAGACTGGGTATTACCAGTAATGGGTGAATATCTGTAATATTTGCCTTCTTCTTCATAAGGAACCCAGATGCCAGCTGCGAGAGCGTTTTTCTGAGCGTCGATAAGTTCATCTTCTGTACAGTAAGGTCCGAAAAGCGGGTCAGATGTGATAGCACCAAGCATTGCACTACCGTTGTCGTTCTGCTGCGAGAGCGATTGAGTTTCCCATCTTTCCAAAGAGTTGTTAGTACCAACTGTTAACCATTTTTTGATTTTGTATTCGCCGTTGGCCTGAAGAGTTACTCTCTTATATTTATCTTTGCTTCCTTTGTAGATACCGTCTTGATTAACGTTGTTCAAAGCCAAGAAGTAAGAGCCACGGTCGTTACCACCTTGGAAACCGATGGTGTGACGAGAGTTCCATGTTTTTTCGAATACTTCGTCCTGCCAAGAGATATCGTCTGTGCCGTTGTATCCCATACCCTTGATGTCATCAAGAGTAGCACCAAATACGTCATAGTAGTAACGGAGGTAAGCGTCGCGCTGGAGAACGTTGATGCTTCCAGCCAAAGAGCTGAGGCCCCACTGACCATTATAGAAAATTGTACCGTCTTTTGCTTTAGAACCAGATTTGGTAGTGATAAGAACAACACCGTTACCAGCTTGAGCACCGTAGATAGCAGCCGAAGCAGCATCTTTAAGGATCTCCATAGATTCGATCATTTCAGGGTCGAGGTACTGGATGTTGTCAACTTTCAAACCGTCAACGATCAAAAGCGGGCCAACGTTACCAGAGTTCGAAGACACACCACGAACGCGGATTTCTGAGCCTTTACCAGGAGCACCAGAGTTGGTTAATACTTGGATACCAGCAGCTTTACCTTGAAGAGCTGCGGCAGCGTCAGATGTAGAGCGGTTTTTCATGTCGTCTTCGCCAACCGAAGCAACTGAACCGGTAACGTCAGATTTCTTCATTGTACCGTAACCTACAACCACAACAGTTTCTGTGATTTTGTCGTCGGTTTCGAGGGCAACGGGAAGGTTAGTTTTACCATTAACAAATACGGTCTGTGTAACATAACCGATGTAAGAGAATGTTAATGATGCGTCACCAGGACAGCTGATAGTATAGTTACCATCAATGTCGGTGATAGTTCCGTTCTGTGTTCCCGTCTGAACAACGGTAACACCAATAAGCGGCTCATTTGAAGAGGCGTCGAACACCTTGCCGGATACAGTGATGTTCTGAGCGCTCAGAGCAAATGGGAACAGTAATGTCAACAGTCCCAATAAAAAAAATTGTCTCATAAAAAATACTTTAATTCAGTTAATAAAATGAATCGATTTAAGTTTTTCGGACTTTTTTAGGCAACTTATGCCGAGGTATCCTAACCTCCATTGGTTTGTTTTCGTTTTTTTCTTTTTCTATGTCATAGTGAATATTAATTTTGGTTATATATATTAAGTGTCTGTAAAAATTTTCTAAACCGTAGTTAAACTTTTCGCTTTCGGTTACAGACAAACTTAAACAAATCGGATAAGAATAATCAAAAAGTGCAAAGTGTATTAATTTCAATAATGTGACAATAAATTTAAAACTTGTGATAATTGGGTATTTTTTTAGATTTTGTAATATCATACCACAAATTCTAAATGCAATTTAGGCAGAGATGGGGCAAACAATGTTAAAAAATGTTACCTAAAACGGGAGGGAAAAACAAAGAAAAGAGGCTAATATTAACATAAAGAAAAGAAAAAATCGGAAAGTTTAGTCCGAACTGCGACCCTGTGAGCGGTACTGCTTGGGAGAAATATTGAATTGTTTGAGAAACAAGGTGCAGAAGTAAGACTGCGAACCAAAACCTGTGATATCGGCAATCTCTTTTATAGATATATCCTTGTTTAAAAGAAGCTCGGCGGCTGTATTGAGACGGGTGATGCGGATAAACTCGTTGGGATTCTGACCCGTCAAAGACTTAAATTTGCGTTGGAAATGTCCGCGGCTCATACCAATCTCATCGCTGAGGGTCTCCACATTAAGGTTAGGATCCGACATGCGCTTATTGATTACCATAGTCACGCGTTTGAGCAAATCTCGTTCGCTAATGGTGGCGATACGTCCTTCTGGAATAAGGATATTGTTGGAAAATTTGTTTTTAAGTGTCTTGCGCTGTTCTATCAGCTTGTTTACCATCAAGGAAAGATATTTAAAGTCGAAAGGTTTGGCAATAAACAAATCCACTCCGCTTTCGGCACTCTCGATACGGCTCTGAAGCGAGTCGTTGACCGAAAGCACAATCACAGGGATATGGCAGGTTTCAAAATTATCTTTCAAATGACGGCACATGGTCAAACCGTCCATCTTAGGCATATTAATCTCTGTTACAACCAAATCGGGAAGCGTAGCCAGAGCCTTATCCAAGCCAGTTTTGCCGTTTGACGCGGTTTCTACATTATATAAAGGTGATAACAAAGCCGACATATAGTTGAGAATGCTGTTGTCGGAATCGATAATCAACACAGTTTCGGTACCGCCCTCCTTGCCGTCGCCCGACACACGGAGACTGTTTTTGGTTTTGGGCAGAACCACGGGCTTAAGATGCTCGAAAGAATTTGTCTGGATGTCGGATTTAAACTCGTTGCCAGGCGTAAGAGTAATTGAAAACACTATACCGCTGTCGCCATTGCGCGAAACATTAACAGAGCCATGATGCATTTTTACAATACTGTTCAAAAACCAGATACATGCATATTCTGTGGAAAGATTCAAACTTTTATTGTCGTAAGAAGGGTTTTCTATTACCTTAGACACTTGCTCGAGGTCAAATCCTGATTCGCTCTCTATAAGCTTTATCAATATATCGTTGCCTTGGGCATCGAGCGAAACTGTTACAAATTTAGTATGAGGCACATAAGCGATAGATTCCGATAAGAGGATAAAAAGAGCGGCATCGATTTTTTCGCGGTCGATATAGGAATTGAAGGAAAGCACATGCGCGTCGAATTTTAAAGAAACGCCCTGCTTATCTGCCACAGGTTCAAAACTTGTACAGATATCTGAAACAAAGGAGACTAAATCGGTTTTTTCGGCAACAAGAGCGTTACGATGCTTGCTGTCGGCACCAATGTCGGCTATAATATCAGAAAACCTAAGAAGGCGTGAACCATTGCCCAGCATAAAAGAAAAAAGCGATTTATGCTCGGCAGAAAATTCTTCAGAATCAGAGAGCGTTCGAAGGGGAGACACTATATTAGATATAGGTGTGCGGAATAGTTTGGATATATTAGAAAATAAGAACCTCAAATTATTAAGCCTATTCACATATCTTTTGCGAACCAGAATCAACGCCACAATAGCAGCTAAAGCCACTAACAATACTGGCAGAAAACTATACAAGGAAAAGGTGACAGCTAATAAACAAGAGTCGGATCCAGACGCAAAACTATCTAATGGCAAAAGCGCCAAAAGAAGAATCGGGACTACACCTTTCTTTATCCGAAAAATATCGGAAAGAAAAATATAAAGTTTACTTGTAATTTTAAAAAAGCTCATAATTTAAAACCCAATTTTAAAAGAAAAAACAAATAAAAAGATTTAGAGTATCAATGAGCAAAGGAAAGAAAAAGGATTTATCTTACAAAATTGAAAAAATAGAATATCACAGAAATGAAGATAAAAAGCACAATATTTAAAACAGTTGCTACAAAATTAAAAATAAAAAATTACTCCAACCATGGATTGTTGAAGCGTTCATCGTGCAAAAATGCGGTATCGGTGAGGGTAAATAAAAAAGCTTTCAAGTCGTTGAGGTCTTGGGGCGAAAGGTGCATTCCCCCATGGTTGGTGTTGATGGATAGCGGATCGATGTAGGGCGAACGCTTGAGTCCGTTGTTATAGAATTCTAGAACATCGTCCAAGGTCTTGAAACGGCCGTCGTGCATATATGGCGCTGTGAATTGAATATTCCTGAGGCTCGGTACACGATATTTGCCTCTATCCAAAGGATTTTGAGTTACGGCAGAACGGTCGTTCTGACCCTCAAAATCTATATCTTTGGCGTTGTTCATAAAAAGATTGGTAGTCCAGAGCGGCAAAGCGGGCGAACCATGACAGTGAAAACAGTCGGCGCCCTCGGTGGTAAAGAGCATAAGCCCGCGCATCTCTGATTTTGAGAGCTGCTCCTCCCCTGCCATAAAACGGTCGAACTTGGAATTGAAACTTACCAGCGACCTCACAAACTGCGCTATAGCCTTTGAAATCAAATCGATATTAATATCCGTTGTACCAAACGCCTTGTAAAACATCTCACGATAGCGGGGATCCTTTCTGATAAGTCTTACAGTGCGTGCTGTGTCGCCGTCCATTTCGTGAGGAGCGATTATCGACATTGCCACAGTGGTTTCGATATTCTTGCCCGACTCCTTATTAATATAGCCGTTCCAAAAATATCCCGAATTGTTCCACACAAGGTTGACGAGCGGAAGCATCACATTTGGTGTCTTCTTGCCCGAATTACCAACAGGACGGCCGTCGGCGAAGACCTCAGTGCCACATTCAAACGAATATTGCTGCTTATGACAAGTGGCACAGCTCATAGGACGCTTGGGATCGCCCGACAGCCGTTCGTCGTAAAAAAGATAACGTCCGAGCCTTACACCGTCGGCAGTCATAGGATTGTCGGCAGGAATATTGAGCGAGTCGGGAAAAACCGGCACGTCGATAAAATAAGGCACAGGCTCGTAAGAATATTGCGGCGCACGATTGGCACACGAGGCAGCCAAAAGGCAAAGAAAGAAAAACAAGCAGCAGTTTTTCATGTCAATGATTATTTTCCGGGATACTTAACCACGGAAGCCACGTCGTAGTTAGCAAGTTTCTTGCGACCGCCGAGACCCTCAAGTTCCATCAAAAAAATAATCTTAACCACCTTGCCGCCGCATTTCTCAATCAGCTTGGCAGCAGCTTCGATAGTTCCGCCGGTAGCGATAAGGTCGTCGACAAGCACAACACGCTGTCCGGGCTTGATAGAGTCCTTATGAATTTCGATGGTGGCAGTGCCGTATTCAAGGTCGTAAGTCTGCTCGTAGGTTTCGCGTGGGAGCTTGCCCTTTTTGCGGACAGGAATAAAAGGTTTGCAAGCCTTGTAAGCGAGAGGCATACCAAAAATGAAACCACGCGCCTCAGCACCTGCAATCACGTCGAATTCCACACCTGCGATAAGCTTATAAAGTTCGTCGATAGAGAGCTGAAGACCTTCGCCACTGTCGAGAACACCTGTTACATCCCTGAACATAATGCCCGGCTCGGGAAAATCAGGAATGGTAATTATATAGTCTTCTATTTTCTTAGACATAGTATAAAATTATTAATCAAATAGTTACAAAAGTTCCATACCTTTTTTGATTTTAGCCACAGCCTCATCGCCTGCCAGAATGCGTGCAATTTCGATGGCAAAATTAATTGAATGCCCTGCGCCGATAGATGTGATAAGGTTACCGTCGCGCTCAATAGGACGTCCTGTGTAGTTGTAATTAGCCGACATCTCCGCTTTGCAGCACGAATGCGAGGTAACAGATTTGCCAAAGGCAATCTGATTTTTAAGCAAAACTGTAGGAGCGCCGCAAATAGCAGCCAGAAGCTTGCCAGATTCGTATTGTTTCTTAGCTATACGTCCCACAACAGGATCATTGCCAAGATTTTCGTAACCAGGATATCCGCCAGGCAGATAGATAAGGTCGGCATCGTTGAAATCAGCCACTTCTGAAATCAACAAATCGGCTTCCACCTTGATTCTGTTAGAAGCCTGAACCACCTCTTTATTATTGATTGACACTGTTTTAACATCAATTCCACCACGACAGAAAACATCGTATGGAGCAAGGGCTTCGATTACCTCGAAACCGTCAGCGAGTAATATGTAAGCCTTTTTCATATAGATATAAATTATTATTAGTCAGACATTTGTTGCAAAGCGTTAGTTATATGGCCCTCTCCTACCAACTTGGCGGCGATACGGCGTTTGTCATCAATGACATACATTATAGGAGTGCTCACCACATAGTAATATTCACGATAACGCGAAAGATTTTCGGTGTCGCACAAATCGATCCAGGGGAAGTTTTTGCGTTCGGAGTTTGTCTTGATATATTCGTAAGAAAAATTATCGTTGCAAACGGTATAAACCTGATAGCCGTTTTTCACAAGTCCGCTGTAATAAAACTTGATAGCGTTTTCGGCGCTGTCGCAATGTCCGCATCCGTTTGACCAAAACATCAGGATAATAGGCTTAGAGCCTGCGAAATCAAAGATATTGATAGTGTCATCGGTGCCGACACGACGTGCAGAAAAACCGTGCGCATCGTATCCCACCATAGCCGAACGGAATATATCACACTGATTTTCAACCATTTTTATCAACTCATCGGAATATCCTCCGGGGTTAGAAAGGTAATATTTTTCGGCAATATGCACAAAAACCTCGTTCATGCCAAGCTTGTAAAAAGTGCGGTAAAAATTCAGCAGATACCACGTAACATAATTGTAGATCTCCTTATTACCCTTGGTCATATTAATAAGGCGGTCGGTCTGACGCATAATCTCATGCGCACCGTCATCGATATGCCGTGCAATGTGCGCCCTTATCACCTTATAGAAAAAAGGAGTGCGCAAAAGTCCTGTCTGCGAAAAGTTAACAAACTGAAACATGCTGTCGCCCGAAAAAGTGGTGGCATTGAGACACGAAAGCATATCGGCAAGAATGGTGTTGGGAAACTGCTGAGCAACGTCGCGCCATGCCTGATCGTATTTCCGGTCGATTTCCGAAAGCTGAACATCTATACGGTCGCGCTTTAGAGAATCACGTTCGTATTTTTGGGCGGTGTCAAGTTCGTTTCTACGGGTAATAAGCTGTGTCATAAGCCGTTGATAGTTGTAAAACTCGGCATTGACATCCGACCCCGTTATCTTCATAGTTTTTTGAGGTTCTTTATCGTCGAACCGCATGACAAAATTCTGATTATTATTATCAATCAGAATATCAACCATTTGACCGCTTTTTTCAAGAATAACGAGATAGATACCAGGGGGCAAAAGTTCTTTCCCCCGAAACACATAAAAACCCTTTTCGCTTGGGGCAGAGTCGGTTACAAGATATTGTTTGTCTTCGTAATAATAGGCGAGCCTAACTTTCTGCGGTGTGGCATCCGACGGCTTAACTTTGATTTCGTAGCCCTGTGCCATACCGCATAAGGTAAGCATACCAAACAATATTGACAAGCAAAACCTCATACGTTATTTACCCCCCCGATTCGCCTTGTCCTCTTCTATCATATTGATAATTTCATAAACCTGCTCGTGACTGATACGTTTGGCAATAATCTCCTTCTTATCGTCCAAAAGGTACATTGTAGGAGTAGAGTTAACGTCGAAGTTTTCGCGATATTGGTCGAAAGGATTCCAGCAGTTGATCCAGCCATTGGCAAAAAGTTTCTTCTCTATCACAAAGTCGAACCACTTGTTGATATGGCGGTGAAGGTCGCCGAGCTTGTCGACACTGCGGTTCATATACACAGCCCAAACCTTTACGCCCACAGTGCTGAGAGTGTCGTTGTAATATTTAAACAGCTTGGGAATCTCGTCCTTACAGTGGCTGCAGTCGGGTTCCCAAAACACTATGAGAGTGTATTTTGCGGGAGTCTTGTGCATATCGATATAGGGGCCGAAAGAAGAGTTGAGGTTTTCGAGAAGTTCTACAACATCATTGCGGCGAGCCTCAAAGTCGGGTTTCTTTTTCTCAATTTCCTCGCCCTGAGTTTTAAGGAAATCGGTTCGGGGACGAAGAGCGTTGATACGTGCTGTATCGTTGGGCAACTGTTTAAGTATAAGGTTTTTAGAAATATTACCCACGAGACAGTTCTCTTTTCTGGTGATCTTCTTTTTCAACTCGGTTTTAAACGAATCGGTATCCCAAACGGCATCCTTTACGTAGATTTCGGCAAGCGAGCAATACACGTTTTCAGCCACCATAGATTCGCTCTTGGCGTACTTGTTGAAGAAATATACAAGCATAAAGCGGAAAAGCTCGTCGTTTACGCCCTTCACCAATTTGCCCTTGGGACGGGTCTTGTTAACCAGCCATGTGGTCTCTTTGATAAGCGAGTCAGGCACTTGAATCACAACATTGTCGATATATTGCAACACCTTAGGTTCGTAGAGCGAAGTACGGAGCAAACGTCCGTCGGAAACATCAAAATTGTCGAAATAATGCGCCTTGTAATAGAAGTAACGCTCGTTTTGGTCGGTGATGGTGGTAGGAATTTTAATATCGCGTGTGGCAGTGAGGAACTTAGAGAAAAACATGTCGGGATATTTTGTCACCTGGTCGGTGTAACGCTGGTCTACACGGGCAGAAATAGCCGACAACTTGGCGTTGCACTCGTCGATTTTAGCCTGGTCTTTTTTCTCCTGATACTTTTTCAGTTCGTTAGCTGCCTTTTCGTATTCGTCGCGACATTCGCCCAGAAACTTCTGATAATCCACAAACAACTGGTTTTGAAGGTCGCCTGTAATGACCATATTTTTGAGGAATTCGCGAGGAATGGTGTCGTTTTCGATAGTAAACTTCTGATTATCATCAATAAGAATATCAAAATAGTTTCGGCTCGGAAGGAAAATAAAATACATACCGCCGGGCAGTTTTTCCTTACCCTTGAACACTCCGAAACCCTTGGAATCGAGTTTTACGGTGTCGTCGGGAATAAGACGCTCGTTGAAATGGTGTCCAAGAAGAACGGTGTCGCCAGCAAGCGACTTGATTTTTATTCCAATTTCGTATCCCTGCGCCCAAAGCGACAGACTTAATGCGCTAAGTATCAGCGCAGTCAACAATCTTTTCATAGTTCAATATCGTTTTAAAATATGTTTCTCTGTTATAGTCGAATAATCTAACGCACAAGTTGCACGGCTATTCTACGATTTAACTTTTTTTAGATAGCTTTAATTATTCACTATTTTTTCAAGTGCGAAGATAAGAGTTTTTTTCAAATCTGAAAAAATTTTCTGATATATAAATATCTTGTTACATTTGCCACGGATATTAACTATAAAATGTACAATTATGCTAGGTTATGCAATTGCAATTATTTTGAGCCTGATATTTATGGGCCTGCTCCTTTCTGAAAGGAAACTATACTTGATCAGAGGCATGTCTGAACGGTTTTATAACATATTTGCGGCAGCGTTGGCGTGCTTGATTGTCTGCGGTTTTATTTCGTGTACGGCAGCGTTGTGCCTGTTGGTGCCATTAAGCATTGCCGCCCCGGTGTTGTGCCTCAACAATTTTAAGGGAGAGGTCTGGCAGACCGACAAATTTTCTTATATTCTGGCAGGAATCTCTGTGGTTACGCTCGGAATATGCTCGCGTCAAGTGTATAATTACTACCACTATTATCCAAATTATAATCTAAGTTTTACCCTACTGTTGGTGTTTTCCTTTTCTACCATCGCCTTCTATTTGGTTACCTGTCGCAACCAATTGAAATATATGAAAAAGACAGAAGTAGAGTTGTTAGCAAGCGAATCAAAAAAAGATCACGGAGCTAAGCTATACGTGATTCCTATCTTTATCGGCACATTCATAATGACAGGAATTTTCGATACAGACTTAAGAGACGCCTGCCAAGAAAAAATATTTGAACAAGGCAAAATCTATTTTTGTGCTGAGATTACCGACGTTACCGTTTCAACAAGCTACGGAAGAAAAGGCCGCTCGTATTTGGAATACGGAGTTATCACCGATTATATTGAAACCGAAACCAATACACCTTATATTTTCTACGAGAGAGGCGACAGAGGTTCAGTAGATGGAATGTACTGGTACAGCGAAAATCCAGAAAAGTTTGGCAAATCACCGTATGTGCCCAAACAAAAAGTGATAATCGAACGCGCCTACACCGACGACAGAGTCTTCAAACTAGTGAACAAGCAGCCCTCAGCAAAGCAAGTAACCGACTTTAAGCGTCCTATAGTAGAAAAAGATTCTGTCAGATACTATTTAGACACCTATGCCGACATAGATTTCTTAAAAGCGAATAAGGATTTCTACTTGCAATATTGCGGACTCAGCATTGTGATTAAAGCCGCAAAAGTTGACGAAATAGACGGCAAGAATGTTTTTAAAAGTCCTTTCATCAACGACAGCATCTATTATACTCCCAAAGCGGAAAACAACCTTGACACCATGCTGTTTTTCAAAACAGTTACCAGCAAGGATATATCGAATTGGATTTGCATGAACAACAAGTATCAGACCCAAGAAAACCTAGCAAAGATTTCATCCTCCGGATATTTCTTCAACGACAGCATTTGGACCAAAGAAGATTTCCAATCACGCATCTCCGAACTTGGCATCCCGCTAGAATAAAAAAAACCGATAGCCAACCAAATGTGGGTAAAAAATGGGGGATTTGGTTGGCTATCCGGAAAAATAATAATCTCAATCCAACGCCTCGGGTTCGGTGTCTTCTTCTTCGTCGTTTTGGGAATCAAAGCCTAAGAAAACATCAAGAAATGCTGTCGGGGAAAAGAAATAATTGGAATCGGAAAGAACTTTGTCTTCGATGTAGTCTAAACCCCAATTGATGTATTCTTCCATTGTATCCATCAATATATCAACGGCTTTGCGCAATGTGATTTCGCCTTTGTCTAAGGCAAGAAAATCTATGTCGGATTTGGCAACCAAGGCAATAAATATATAATCGCGAATCTTGGGATATGTTTTGCGGAGTTTGCCCGAATCATTATTGCCCCAATATTGAATTGGTTGTCCCAAAGACTTGCGTTTGGTGGAATCGGCTATTAGTTTCTTGCGCTGATTATAATACAAGCCTATGAAAAACGCAATGATAACTATCTCATAACCTGCGCCAAACAGTTTACCTCTGCCTTCTTTGTAACTGCTTTCGCCTTTGCCATAATCGGTAAATTTTTTGATTACCGATTCTTCGTAACGCTTTTCCCAATATGGATTGCGTTTTGCCCATTCTTCGTATAATAATGCCGCTGCCATAATTATTTGATTTTTGTTATTGTAGTTTGAATAGTTGACAAATCGTGTTCGTCAAAACCTTCCGCTTTTTGTATTCTATAAACCGAACACGATAACTGATTGATTTTGTCGATGTTCAACTCTTTTACTCCGTTGCCTTTGTTTACAAGTAAATCTTTGGTGGCTATTATGCACTGCTTTTTGATTTTGTCGATAACATTGTAAAACACCTCTTCTTTGACATCTTCAAATGATGATGTAGGCGCGTCGAATATCAACGGATAATCTTTGTCGCGCTTTAATGTGGTGATTTGCGATACCGCAAACAGCACCGACATATACATCGTGGTTTTCAATGCTCCGTTAGGATTTGTAATCAAAGAACCGTTGGAACTCTCTAACAATATCTCCGCACTGCCGTTTGGTCGGCGTTGAAGTCGGATAATGCCGTGAAAATCGTTTATATTCAATTTTTTGAGATACTCGTTTGCATTGTCTTGCAAAAGTGTAATGAAAGATTCGATGTTGTTTTCTTTGGCTTTTTCTACCGCTGAGAGAATGGTGTTGAACACATTGTGTATCTTTTGATACAGTTTTGTCATCGAACTTGTGGGTTCAAGACTGTTGTATTCAGAAAGAAAGCCGTCTTTTTTGGCTTTCCATTCTTTCAGGTCGGCGTTGAGTTGGGTAAGGCGAATGTTTGCTGTTTCTTTTGCCTCGTAGTTGCCACGGTAGTCGCTAAACGATTTGTCCAAGGCTTCGGCGGTTAGTCCGGGCGATTGAATCAAAAGGTTGTCGCGGTCGGCAATAGCATCTTGCAAATCCTTTTTTACCTGCTCCAATCGTTCTTTTTGCGTGTTAACAAACTGAATAGTCTCGTAAATGTCGGGAGTGAGTTTGGCAATCCAACTTTCTGCCTCGCTATCGCAATATCTAATTTTACGGTTGTTGAGTTCCTCAATGTATGATTTACTAAATAGCGGAGATTCTTCGTCTTGATTTTCTTTCTCTGTCTTTATAATTTGTTGCTGTCGGATATGTTCTACATATTCTTCCAACTTTTTCACCATAAAATTGTACGCATCAGAACCTTTTGGGGCAGGACGACCGCACACCTTGCAAACCTCGTCTTTAATCATATTCAACATTGTTTCGCGGTCGGGAAGATTCCACGGCAACGGTTCCGCGCCGTTGGCAAGTTGCTGAATGCCTTCAATTATTTCGTGTTTGGCTTTCTCCTCAGCCCTGCGGCGGACTTCCTCGCGCTCCTGACGACGTTTTTCGGTGCTTAATTTGCTTATCTTGTCGCTGTATTCGTTGAGAATATTGCCAAACGGTTTAAGAATCCAATATTCATCCAACAACATTGTGTTGTAGTCTATCTTTGCGCCGATGGAATATTTTGTTTTTTTATCTTCGAGTGCGGAAATGCGTTTTTTGATATCCTGCCATTTTTCGGATGTCTCCTGAATGGTTTCTATTTGATTGATAATATCGGTGTAGGTGCGGATATTGTGTTCGAGAGTGTGAATGTCCTCAACGATTTTGTTGATTTTGTCGTCGGTGTAACGGATGTTGTTGTTTAACTCCTTGGCTTTGTCGGCGGTCTTTTTATCGTTTTGCATTTCACGGGCAACCACACTTTGCGACTTGTTTTCGCAAGTTATCGACAAGGTTTCCAAGTCGTCGAACTGCTTGATGTCCGAAAAAGTCTCAACCAATTTTTTGATAGCGGTTTCTTCGCGGGCAAAAATATTGAGATTGCTTTCGCCCTTGAACATACAATAACGGCGGATTTCGCTCTCAAAACAATTGTCGAGCATTGTCGCACCATTTTGACGAACGCGTTCCGCTCCGTCGTTGTCGTATCCTACAAACTCATAATCATTGAGCGAAACAGAGCCGTCTTCGTTTTTGTAAAAGCGGAAACGCTTTACTAGTTCCTTGTCGCCGTCGTGCTCAAAAACCATCGAAACACTTGTTTCGTCAGATTCGCCCGGCAGAAGTTCGGCTTTGCGCTTTTCGGATATGTTTTCAGACCTTTTGCCATCAACTGTGGTGTTCATCAGCCATTCCAAAGATTCAAAAAACGTAGTTTTGCCGTCGCCGTTGCCACCAATTATCAGTGTAAGACCGTCGGAAAAAACCACGGGATTGTTGCCGTAGTAACTGCGGAAGTTTTTTATATTGATGCTCTTGATTATCATAGCGATTCACCTTTTAAATAGTCAAACACTTGGTTGTAAATCTGTTTTTCTGACAGTTTTTGCGACAATCCGCTAACCATCAGGGCGACAGTTCTGATAACTGCGTTGTCAGAAAACAGCGCATCGTCTAATGTGCCTATTTCTTGGGGCTTGTATTTGCCAATTTCTATCAGTTTGGCATCGTTAAGCACCACTTGTAATATTTTATCAGAGTTTTTCAGATACTTTGCCATATTTGCACGTTTTTAACAAATTGATAAACTATATTTGCTTAATACCTCATCTAATTCTGTCTCGGTGTCGGCTAAGTTTTCCGACAGGAGGGCAAAATCGCGTACACGGCGGAGTTCGCCGCTTACAAGAGATTTTTCTAACTGAAAATGTTCATTATCAGCACTATAATCGTCGGGAATCACAATCAAATCGTGAATCACCGCTTTGCGTTTGTCGGGATGCGTGCGGAGCACACGTCCGCGACGCTGTATAAACTGACGTGGATTGCCCGTGCTTGCACAAAATATCGCAAGTTCGCTGCGCGGAACGTCAACGCCCTCGTCGAGACATTTCATCGAAACAAGAACATCGGTCTTGCCCGTTGAAAAATCTTTCAACATCTGCTCACGGTCTTTGGAATCGGAAGTAAACTTCCTAACAACCAAATGATTGTCGATGTTTGTGACAATTTTGGTGTATTCGTTGATCATACGCTCGGCTTCTTCGTCGTCGTCAAAAATATCTGTGCTGTTGAAAATGTCAGCGTCATCAGTGTCGGGTTTGTTGCCTTCGGGAACGTAAACCAATGTGTATTTGAGATTTCCACGTTCGGCAAAAGCCTGTTGAATAATGCTTTCAAACATTTTCTTTTTGTTAGATGCCTTATGGATTATGCGCTTGCGTTTGAGCATCAGCGTGGTCAAGATTTCTTGACTTTGGGCATCGGTGCGCCCCATCATTTTTACAATTTTGTGGGTAACTTCGACATAATCAGACATTTCTTCTTGCGTGAGTTTTACGATGTGCGGATAATAGTAGTAGCGGCAAAGCGCACCGTTTTGGATTGCCTCGCGCATCGAATACTCAAAAGTGTAGCCATCTTTGCAACGAAAAAAATCTAAAACTTTTTGATTTGATTCGCTATTGTATTGTCGCTCAGGCGTTGCCGAAAGACCAATACGACGGCTGTATTTGATGTCGGATAACCTTTGGAGCATAAGTCCGCCGCCTATGTTGTGCGCCTCATCGGCAATCAAAAGCAACTTGCTTGCCGAAAAACTGTTAAGTTCCCTAAAAACATCCGAACGCACAAACGAGGCGTAAGTGGATATTATGATGTACGACCGTTGCGACAGTTTGTCGAGCAACTCCATTGTTTTTAGACGCGAAATGTCCGACCGCCAATCAGGATATTTTGAGCAAACTTTTATAATATTTCCAAACCAAAACTTCTTGCACTCCTTTTCCCATTGCTCAACAAGTGTGATGGTTGGCACAAGGATAATGGCTTTGTAATATCCGTTGCGCTTGTAGATTTCCAAAAGGCAATTGAGCGATGTGATAGTTTTGCCCGTGCCGGTTGCCATTGCAAAAAGGCCTTTTTGCTTGTTGCGTTTCCAATTTTCAAAGGCTTTTACCTGATATTCGCGTGGACCAGTGGGATACGGGAAACGCGGCGTTTCGGTGTCGGCGGGTTCAGGTTTTTCGGGCTTGGGTTGCCGGCTTTGCTTGATGGTGTCGATTAACGACTGAATTTTGGCGCGTGTTTTCTTCAACGCGTTTACAATGGTCTGAGGCAAAGATTTTGACGTAAAATCTTTGTCGATAATCCTAAGTTCGTCGGCTAAAAGTTCGTCGATGTTTTTCGACGAAAAGTTTTTGGTGATGTGGGTCTTGACGTTTTCTGCCGAAATGTAGTTGAAGTTTTGGTCGTTTTCGGAGAAAACGTTTTCAAAATCGTCTTTAATTTCTTGAATTTTAGCGGATTCTATATCGCCGTCCCAATCGCAGGAAACGGTAAGGCTCTCGATGTTTTCGATGAGCGCGGTGCGCGAAAAATTGCACGAGCCGTCGAACGATACATAATTCTCTCCATCGAAAAACAGCCCTGTTTTGGTGTGCGAAATTCCCGAGCCGTCTTTTGGAGATATAATTTTGATTTCAAATCGGTTGCAACGTATTAGGTACGAAATGCACTCAAAAAAATGGATGCTCCGCTCCGACAATGTATTTTTTAGGTTTTCGAGGTCAGATAAATCAAACTCAGGCAAAAAACTTTGGCTTGTGCCGTTGGCGATAGCCTGTTTATCTTCCTGATTGAGAATGTCGTTGATAATGAAACGCATTTTGCCGCCGCCATACAAAAAAGCGGCGAAGCCGTCTGCCAAAACATTTATGGCGGTGGTAGAAAAAAATCCCAACATCAAATCAAACCTCTTGGCACTGCATAAACATTCCGAAAAGAAACCGACAGGTTCATACTCGGAACGCGACTTGTAGCGGCGGGAATGAAGGAATTGTATTTATAAAGAACAGCCGATTATTTCATTTTTAATTCTTTGATAATAATCATTGTCAATGATTGAAATATTATCAAAAATTGCAGATTCTAATAAAGTAGAAAATGATTCACTGAAACGACGTAAAGAAATATTTTTTGCTAAATCACAAATGACATTATTAATAACCTCCTCAGTAAAAGGAAAGAATTTGTTTGCAGAATCATTCAACGTTATTCTACTTTTATTGAGTAATTCAAATAAGAATTGTTTATAACTATTTGAATCATTAATATTGAATTCAATTTTTTGATGAATTAACGCAGTAACAGATGTTTCTAAACAATCACCAAGTTCTTTTAAATCATTATGTAATGATGTGTTGTAATTTAAAAAGATATGAAGATTAAAAGAATTATCTACTATCTTTTGAAAAAATGACCTAATGTTTGGCCATTCAATAATAGTATGATGCCACATACTTTCTGCATCATCCAACCATAAATTTACACACGGATAAACCGTCTTTTTATAAGTAATGAAGTTGAAAAATGCGATGAGAAAATTAATATAATCAGAATCTGAAATTAAATATCGAATGATACCTATTTTATTCAAATCTGATAAATCAAGATTATTGTAAAGATATAATTTTAATTCCTTTTTTAATACTTCACCATCCATTTTTGTAAAAATGGTAATTATTAAATCTTGAAAAAAAGGATTCTCAGAACACATTTTTGCGGCTTCGCAAAAATCAAAGTTGCTATTATTTTGAAGATTATTTTTGATTTCTACGAAATCCAATAAATCTATTATTTGATAAAACAAATGTTTAATAGGTTCTTGGTTTTGTGGAAAAGGTAAAAAAAGAACAAATGGAATAGGTTTATTATCAAACATTTGTCTCAACACATTGTCAGAACAAAAATACTTTGCTGTGTATGATTTTCCGTTGCCATATTGACCATAATTCAAAATAATGTTTGAGCCATTATAGGAAGCATAACGAATAATTATATTTTCAATGCGTTTTTGTGCATCAAAAATATCTAACCAAATCGTATTAGACGATTTGGTTTTAAGTGTTTCCATAAAAGGATCCACTGACAAATTGTATTTTTCCAATGACTGCATTCAAGATTCTGTTTTGAGGTCAAAAATAGAAATCTTTTCTCAATTAGCAAAAAGTACTAATACTTTTGTTTCTTAGGTATCACCCCTCTAACACCACCTTTGGGATTCTCCACATCGCCTTTGTAGCGTGGTATGAGATGTATATGCACGTGAAAAACAGATTGACCGGCGGCTTGTCCGGCATTGATGCCGACGTTGAAGCCATCGGGCGAAAAACGGCTTGAAAGAATCTGTTTGCAACGGTTGACAAGCAACCAAAGGGCGCGTTGTTCGTGAACCGTAAGATCAAAATAATCCGCCACGTGGCGTTTGGGAATTATCAACGTATGCCCTTTGCTGACGGGATAACCGTCGAGGAAGGCAACGGCTGACGCCGTTTCGCTGATTATCTCAACTTTCGGATTCTGTTTGCAAAACGGGCAAGTGTCGGAAAGTTCGTAGTTTTGTTTGAAATCGGTTTTATTAAAATGCTGATATTCATAAATTTCGCAGTTTTCGTTTACGAAAACACTTTTGAATGGCAAAATTACATTGCACTGATATGTAGGCTGTTTGTGTACAAAATGAGTGCGAAATCCTTCGTATTTTAAATCCCTGCGGACTGTAAAATATGCTTTGCCGTTGGGTTTCAGAAGTTCTGAAACCATCATCAAAACGCTTGCCTGTTCGTCGGATTCGAGAACGTTTAAAACATAATTGCAAATAATTGTGTCAAAGCGTTTTGTGGGATATTCGGGGCGGTAATAATTGTCATAGCCTACAATATCAAAGCCTTCTTTTTTGAGTTGGTCGGTGTCGAAACCAAACCCGCAGCCGAAATCTAAGATTTCGCCTTTCAAACAATCGTTTTCTTTGAGCCAACGAGTTGGAAACGAGATTGTTGTGCGCTCTTTTGCCGTTAAATGCGGATTGTTTTTAATCTTCTTCATCTCTCCCAAATTTTAAAACCCATATTTTCGGCAATTTGCACCATTGGCGCAAATTGTTTTTTGAACACGTTGTAAAAATCTGTTTCATTGAGTTTTACAAGTTCCGAAACCGAATCATAAACCGTTAAATAATCCTCAAAAACTGCATTGCTTGGATTTTGCCGGTAAAGCACTTTTAGTGCGCCTTGTTGGAGCGTTGAAAACGGTTTCAAGTATTTATCCAACAGCGGCAGATTGTTGCTTTTTGAAGAATTGATGCTCGAATCAGCGGGCAACAAATTCCATAACAGATTGTGCGACACGAAACTCCACGGCACAAAATGGTCTAAATCGTATTTCTTGGCAAAGATTTCTTTGCCTGTGTATATGCAATTGATTTTTCCAACAGATTCGATGTAAGTGTCCCAAAACTTGCGCTGTTTGGTCAGCGACTCGCGTTGCAAAGGTTTCACAAGTTTTGACGGCAGATTTGGCACATTTGGATTTCGTTTTTGCAGAAAATCTGTCAAATTCCAAAATGCAAAATCTATCAAAATAGCGTAATTTTCAATAAGATAATCTTTCCAATTATCATTGATAATGATTTCTTCACCGTTGATGGCGTATAGGCAATTATTTTCAAACTTTTTGGATTTTTCAACAACATCATTGTCGTATGTGTATTTTATCCAAGGCGAGAGAAATCTATAAGGCACATTTTTAATAAAAATGCGCATATACTTTTTGTTTTCATCAAGATTATCAAGTAATTGGGATTTAATTTTATCTTTGTCGGCATCAATTGAAATTTGTAAATCTTTTTGAATTTCAGTGGATTTTTCAAACAATGAATCTGATTTTCCAAACGAAATTTTGAAATAATGGATTGGATACCACGATTCAGAAATCATTGCGGCAATGATTTCCCAAAAAGAAATTCTTGTTTTACGCTCCTTAACAACTATATCAAGCACCGCCACAAACCAATAGAACTTGTATGTGGCTGTCGTATTGTCGAAAATCTGCGACAATGTACTGATGTTTAGTGCTTTATTATTAGGCAACTGCATTTTATATAAAACAATTAGTACACAAAATATCGTCGCCGAAAATGTCAACAAGGTTTGAGCCTTTGTTTTGTTTTCGATTGGCGTTTTGTTTTTTGATTACGTCAAGTTTGATTTGCCTGATGCGCTCAGGCTTTATCAAATCGGCTAAGGTTTCACCTTGATTCCAAGTGTAGCCGTTCTTTTCGTATGCCATCGCCTTCTTGTACAAATCAGGATGTTGCTCGTAGAGCCAAATCCACTCGATTTTTTGTTGGAAAAAGCAAAAATAACATCCCGAACGGCTGCGGCAATATGTGCCGACTTGTCCGTCCACTTCAAACGGTATCTCATCATAATACGACGGCACACCTACGCCGCTCTTCCTCAACAAGTCGAAAATGTCTTTTTTTACAAGCACGTCGGTATTATCCAAAAGCGGGAAGTTATCAAGTTTGCCGACAGGATAATCCGTTGTTTTCAAAAACTCAAATACAGCGTGATTGAATAGTTTAATATCCAAATCAAGCAAGGCATTGAGTTTCTTGGAATAGTAAAACCCTTTTGAAATCGGGGTTTTAACAATGCCTGTAACATCATATTTTAAGCGACCGGGGGAGCAAAGTTTCTCAAAAATATCAACAACCTGTTTCATATTGTCGTTGTTCAGAAACTTGTTGATGACATCCAAACTCCAAATGTTTCGCCTGAACGGGAAAATTGCCTGAATGTTTGGCTTAGTGGAGATGTATCCGTCGCGGTCTTCGTCACCACGGATTCCGACATACGACACCGCCAAATCATTGCCGACAAATTTTTCAAAGACTTCGAGTTTCATTCTGAGCGTACACCAACGCTGTTGCGGCGAAGGAAGAAAGTTTCCCGTCTTTTCCAAAAAAAACTCAAAGGGGTTTCTGCCCTCTATTGCCCTGAGGCGTTTCACATTGCCCAATACAGATTGCAACTTTTCAATAAGTCGCTCGGTTTCAGATAATTCACACCCTGTGTCGGAATTATAAAACTCAATACCCAATTCAGGGTATTTCTGTTTCATATATACCGCCAACGCTGCGCTGTCTTTGCCTCCCGATATGCCTAATATGTGTCTAACTTTCATCTTTGCTTTTGCCTATTCGTTTAACAAACGCAAATATACAACAAATCCCTTACTTTCCTAACTTTTTATCCAAGATTTTCAGCAAAGCGCAGATTGCAACATCATCGTTTTTTGATAAAATTTTGTCAAGTTTAGTTTCCAATTCGACAGAGCGTTTTTTTTCATCTTCTCGTAGCACAAATGTCTGAGGACGGACGTGTGTGCCTCGGTTTGTTACCATATAAAACGAATAAGCCTCTGTATTTTCGTCGTCGTTGATCTTTTTGGAAATGTCGGCGTACTTCTCACACTCGCGGAAAAGGAAACTGAGTTCGTCGAGCAAAGAATCCTCCTCCTCGTCACGCAGTTTTTCCAAAGGATGGCTGAGGACGGGATAACAAATTGCCTGATACCATTGGGCTCGCTCGTTGAATTTGAGGGCGATGCGGTTGTAAAAATCCAACTGAACGGGCGTAAGGAGGTCTGTCTTGACGTTGGCAAAACGCTCCTGAATTTCAACAACATACGTGGCGTAATCCTTGTTTTTTATTTTCAACTCCTTAATCAACCGTTTTTCGATGCGGTCTATAAGGTTGTTGTAGCACATACGGAGTTCTTTGATGGATTCTTGAAGGGTTGCGCCGTATGTATCGAAATCCTGCGTGTCCTTGAATCCAAGAGCCTGCGGCAAATCCTTATAAAACATCATTTCAGGGTCATTAACCTTTGCCAAAACGTCACGGAAACGCATTGTGGACTTCTTGTTGAACTTTTTGGTGTGCTTGGTGTAGTCGTTGAGTTTGTTGTAGAAAAAGAGAAACGGCTTGATAGTTTCTATGATTTTGTCGGACGTAATGGCAAACTCGTCAGGAAGTTGTATAAACTTTCTGTACTGATTGAAAAATTCGAGATTAACGCCTTCTGTTGCAAACATTTTCACCGAGTATTTGCCCGGCTTTTTTGGCAGAAGGTCAAACATATATTCCTCTAACTTAGGGCAATACGCGCCCGACTCGGTTTCGTAGAGGGCATAGTCGTTGCGCTTGACAATCAGGAACACCGGCAGCCAAAAATCTATGAAACCTTGTTTGAGTTTATACGGTTTTTCGGAGAGGATTTTTACAAGTTCGGAGAGTTTTTGCGGCTTGCCGACGGAACTTTCCAAAAACTTTATGCTCGCATCCCAAAGAGTTTGGATGCCACTATTCTCCTTTGGACGGTCTTGAAGTCCGTTTTCGTTGTGCAGCCCCGTGTCTTTGAGCAACGAATAGTAAATGGTCTTTTCGGGCGGAAACTTGTCGTCGGCAAAGCCCAAATCTTTTTCATTGTTGCGATTCAACAACGCCTTAATCAAGTAGTTGCGCGCTGTTGCAATCTGTGCGCTGAGTTTATGACGGTTGAAAAGTTCGTTGTTCATAACGGGCGTCGCAGAGTAAACGTCATTGCAGACATCAGAAATCAAGATGTTGAAATCTCGGAGCGAGTTTACAGTTTTTTGTTCGCCTTTGTAAATCCAAGTAACGGCATTGTTGTACGAAAATAGGTTTTCGGTGATTTCTTTGTTCAAAAGGTTGTTTTCATATTCGATGAGTTGCTTCATCTCCTTAGTTGCCACCTCATCGTGTTTGTCCAAAAGTACACTTTGCTCAATGTTCTGATATACCTGAATATTATGAAGATGTTGCAAAATCTTTGCAGTATTGAGGAAATACGCAAAAATCACTGCATTAGAGCAATTTGCACTCTTTTGCATAATGCGTTCCTGCATATCGGCATCGGCAGAAAAAATCAGTTCAATATATCCGTCGATGTCGCCGTCGGGTACAATTTCAACGGGTTCTTTACGGACTTCATAATCGAAAAAGCGCGGCGTCCCTTTTTGATAGTAGCAAGCCTTTGCGGGCGAGATTCTCTTGTTGAAAAACGCCGAAAGGTCGTCGATATAGTCGTCGGGCATAGCGACAATGCTTTTTGCCTTTTCGATTTCGGCCTCCAAATCCACGTCGGTGCCTTGAAAAAGTTTCAACCTTTGGTTGTATTCGGCGAAACGGATTATCTTATACTGTTTCAACTTTTTGACAATCAGGTCGGCATCGGGAATGTCCATCGCCAAAGCCGCATATTCTGTCATCTGAGCCTCGGTGAGTACGGCACTCTGCGGTGCAAACAATCCGAACACGCCCAAGGCTTTGATGATTCTTATGGCATTTTCGGGGTGTTGGGCGTTGTCGAAGTCGATGTTTTCAGCACGGGCAATGGCTGCGCTGATTTCGCCATAACGCATCGAATCGGCATTGGCATCTTTCAAAACAGAATAAAAGACGTAGTTGATATAATCGTAAACACTTGAAAGATTGTATGTTGACGTATCACTTGGCGAAAATCCCTGCACGGTGCTTTCGCCCTTGGCAATCATAAACGAAAAGAGCGACCTTTCGTTTTGTCCATAACGTTGTATCGCTTCGGTAATGGCAATTGCGGAAAACGGGTCGAGCGGGTATAAATTGAAGGCTGTCTCACTTTCAAAACCTTCGGAAACCATCTTGGTTTGGAGCGCAAGTTGGAAAAGGGGTTCGGCGTTTTTGCCAACCGTTATCTTGTTTTCTTGTTGCAACTGTTTTGCAACCATATTCAAAAGCACTTCGGAAGGCTCGTTGAATGGAATCTCCTGAAACCTTCCCTTCACCTTTGTCCATTCGTTTTTTTGGCTTTCGCTGAGTTTTTTGGCGTATGCTCCGAAATTTTGGTGCAATGTAGTCAGCAACAATATATTGCGTGTAGGCACATTGACCATCTCGGCAAACTTTTGAAGAAAATATAGTTCCCTTTCAGGATTGTTGGCGGCGTGTTCGAGGATTTTTCCAAACTCGTCGATGACAATCAACAGGAATTTGTTTTGCTTTTTGATCTTTTCGTAATATGTTTTCAGAGCGTCAAGAATGTTGTCGGCGTCGCCTTCGACAGAGAGTTTTCGACGCAGAAGTGTTTCAAAGTCGATATAGTCTCCTACAATATTAAGTATTTCAAAATCAGCCTTTTGAGCAAAAATATCAGGATTAGCCAAATACGGTTTTTTGCGCTGTTTGGTCAAATCGGATTCCAAGGCAATCAAAAAACTTGATTTGCCTGTGCCGTAACTGCCAATGATTGAGAACGAATGTATTCCCGACTTGAAGTTTTCGGCAATGTTTTTAGCCGATTTTATTGCGTTTGGCGTCGCTATGTATTCAAACGTGTTGGAAAACCCGTTTTCGATATTTGCCGATAGATTAATTTTTTGCATCGTAGTAGTTGTCTAAAATTTGTTGCAAATCAAATTCCTTGTTGATAAAAAGTTGACGTATGCCCGCGTGTTCGCTGTACGCAAGATGTTCGGGATATTTTTTCGACAAGCGTTTGAGCATCGAGATTATTTCCAAATCTGTCATACAAAAAATCAGACCAATTTTCTGTATGTCGTCATAATCAATCACTTGTGCGCCTTCTTCCTTGGCAGTCATCACAGCAAACAGAAAAATATCCTCAGTAACAGACCTTTTGCCCTCGATATTAAAGAAATAGTTGTTGTCGTCGCCTGTGTTTTTCTTGTCGTTCTGTTTTATCAAGTCGAGATCCAAAAACAGATTGGAATACTCCTCGTTGAACTGTGGATTTTTGGGCAGACAATAATTTTGCAAGAGGACATTGATGTCGCG
>JAGCYI010000223.1 GCA_017960885.1 Bacteroidales bacterium | reverse complement strand
GCAAAGGTAGTGTTTTTTGTTATCTTTGCAAAAATTTTTGAGTATGCCTGACACAACACCGAATCCCGAAAATCTGAAAAAGAAAGCCGCCGACGGACTGTTTTGGAGCGGTTTAGGCAGTGTTACTCAGCAGGTTTTGAATCTGATGTTCGGCGTTTTCCTTGCCCGCATCCTCAGCGAGGACGATTACGGAATGGCTAATCTCTTGGCGGTGTTTATCGCCCTTTCGTATTTGATTCAGGAAGGCGGTTTCCGTGTTGCGCTAATCAACCGAAAAAATGTGAGTTACGACGATTATAACTCTGTTTTTTGGACCAGTTTTCTAATCGGACTTACACTATATTTGATTTTCTTTTTCACGATGCCTCTTTTGGCAGGTTTCCTAAACGAACCTGATTTGATTCCCTTGGGACGATTTCAGTTTCTTGCGGTTTTGGCGGCAAGTATTAGTATTGTGCCGAGCGGAATGCTTACTAAGGAACTAAAAAACAAATGCTTAGCCAAGTCATCGTTTGCGGCAGTGGTAATTTCGGGAACTCTCGGCGTAACCTTGGCTTACAACGGTTTTGCATATTGGGGCATTGTCGCGCAGAGTGTTTGCTATGTTGCTGTAAATATGATGTTTATGTGGTTTTACAGCGGATGGCGGCCGAGTTTTAAGTTTTCGTTCAAGCCGGTTTTGGAGATGCTGCCGTTTAGTATCAAGTTGTTGATTTCCAATATTTTTACATCTATTGGCGACAATCTTTTTACTTTTATAATCGGAAAAACTTACAACAAATATCAAGTTGGAATCTACGCTCAGGGTGCTAAATGGACAACCTTGGGTCAGCAGACTATCTCTAATGCGTTGGAAGGCGTGACTCAGCCTGTTTTGGTAAAGGCGGCTGAACAAGAGAAAACTTTGGTGTTCAATAAGTTGATGCGTTTTTGCGTGTTTGTGTCGTTGCCGTGCTTGTTGGGCTTTGGATTTGTTGCGCCCGAACTCATTCCTTTGGTTATTGGCGACAAATGGATTCCTTCGGTGGCGGTGTTGCAGATTTTGTGCGTTTGGTCGGCATTTTATTCCACTTTTCATCTGTACAACAAGCAGTTGCTATCGTGCGGACAATCGGGTGCGCTGATGTGGATTACAATTTTTAGATGCGTAGCGCAGATTTTGACATTGATTTTCACTCTCCGCCACGGACTTGAATGGATAGCCGTAGGATATGTTTCGGTTAACTTGTTGTTTTTAGTTGTAATACACTTTGTTACAAACCGTTATATAAAAATTCCTGTATTGCAGGTTTTCAAAAATATAGCGCCATATCTGATGGCAACGGCAGGTTCTATCGCTGTGGCATGGTGGGTAACATCCTTTATGTCAAATGTTTATCTCATTATTGTTGCAAAAATTGCTATCACGGCATTGCTTTATTTACTTTCGCTTTATTTAAGTGGTTCGGTAATGCTCAGAGAATCAATGGGATATGTTAAAAATTTGGTTAAACGTAACTAGACAGACATAATACAAATTAATAATAATTAATATTTCTAAACATTTCAAATTTGTATCTTTGTAACACAAATATACTCTCACTTGTTTGAAATATTAAATCACACTTTTAAATATGAGCAATAAAAAACTATTATTTGCGCTTCTTGGCTGTGCTGTGTTGGCGGCGGGGTGCAAAAAGATTTGGGAAAAAAATGACCTGCTTGTGGCTGAGTCGGGAAATGCCGATCCGCAAAACGAGGAGATCGTAAAAAATATCGACGAAAAAGCGTCTGATTATGAATTTTCTGCCGATGGTGCGATGCTTATCCATCTGAAATCCAATTCAATAACTACCGAAAACTGCGATACTAACGTCTCTGTGTCGGGTTCTGACGCTACCCTCAAGGCTGCGGGAACTTATTTCGTTGACGGTGTTTTGCAAGATGGTCACATTAAGGTTGATGCACCAGAAGACGCACTTGTAAAACTTGTGCTCAATGGTGTGGATATCACCTCCTCCGACAATGCTCCAATTTATGTAAAAAACTGTCTTAAAACTGTTTTGATTATCAACGACGGCACTACCAACACCCTAACCGACGGAGTTGACAACGACAAAGAGGGCGCACTTTTTAGTAAAGAAAACCTTGCAATCGCAGGCGGAACGGCACAATCAGGCACTCTTACCGTTAACGCCAAATCTACCGACGGCATCAAATCTAAAGACGCGCTTATTATCAAAAGCGGGAAAATTAAAGTAAATAGTATTGTAGACGGCATTGTGGGCAAGGATTTCGTGCTTGTTCACGGTGGTGACATTACTGTGAAATCGTATGGCGACGCTCTGAAAGCCACCAAAGAGGGTTCTGGTTTTGTAACTATTGAGGATGGTGTTTTTAACCTAACGTGCTATTCTACAGCATCGTCGGCGGACACCGCAAAGAACGACGGCATCAAAGCCGAAACCGATATCACCATTTCAGGCGGCACATTTACGATTGTTACCAAACGCAATTCTGTTAGCAAACAGGGTCCCGGAGGTTTTAATCCCAGCGGCGGAGGTGGTTTCAATCCTTGGGGTCCCGGCGGTTTTGAGGGAACATCCAACAAACTCGCTTGTATGCACGGCATTACCTGCGGCGGCAACCTCACCATTTCGGGTGGAACGTTTAATATTAACGCTTATGGCAAGGGCGTAAAGGCCGACGGCAACATTGTATTTGGTGGTGAAAATACCTCTGCCACAATAGTTTCCGAGCGTCACGGATTTTCAACTGATGGCGATGTTACTATCCAAAGTGGCAAATTATCAATTACTTCTAATTGGGAAGGAATCGAGGCTACCAATATCAATATATCTGGCGGCGAAACTTACATCGCTTCCGAAGATGACGGTATAAATGCCTCTAACTCTGATCCTTCGGTTAATATCTCCGACGGTTTTCTATTTGTAAGGTCTTCGGGCGACGGCATCGATTCTAACGGCGACATCGTTGTTAGCGGTGGCATTGTGGTGGTAAGTCAGACCGGAGGCGGCAATTCTCCCATCGATTGTGGCGACCGTGGTTACTCATTCACAGTAACTGGCGGAACAGTTTTGGCTCTTGGTTCAAACGATATGTTCTCCGAAAGCATTCCTTCATCTACCTCATTGCCAATGGTTTATTCGCAAAATCTCAACAGCGGTTCTTGTTTGGCTGTCGACAATATAGTTGCAGTGGCAAATCCCTACGCTTTTGGTGCTGCTATTTTTGTTAGCGACAAACTCGTTGAAGGTCAGAAATATAACTTTATTGTGGGTGGCTCTATCAATGGCAATCCTTACAAAGAAGGTTCTGGTTTTTATTATCCGCCTACTTCGGTTTCGGGTGGCAATAAAACAGAGGTAACAGCCACAATGTCAGGCGGTAACGGCGGTAAAAGGTTTTAATAATGGATGTATTAAAAAGGTTTACAGCGGTAAGTCTCGCGGACATCGGCAAGGCGAACTTTATGAACAGAGTGGACACCAAATTTCCGCTCCGTGCTGAGGTGCTGTGGCAGAATGTTTTGCCCGAAATTGCTGATTACTACTATATTGTAGAGATTTCGGGTCTCCGCTATATGGAATACCGCACTGTATATTTTGATACGCTTGACAATATGTTTTACACCACGCATCACAACGGAAAACTCGACCGCTACAAGGTTCGCAAGCGTATGTACGTGGATACCGGCACTGCTTTTTTGGAGGTGAAACACAAGACCAACAAGGGCAAGACCAAGAAGAAACGTATTGAAATTCAGTCGCCTTTGGAGGTGATTCTGCCCGAAGAATTTGATTTTCTTGCAAAACATATTCCCTGCAATCCCGAAGATTTGCGACCCGTGATTGAAAACCATTTCCACCGTATCACATTGGTTAAAAAGGACTTGACCGAACGTTGCACTATTGACTGTGAATTAGGTTTTCAAGATAAAGAGCACGGTCACGAAACCGACCATTTTGCCGTGGTGGAACTTAAACACGAGGCGGGCGCACCACATTCGCCACTCCACAAGACACTTTATAAATATGGCGTTCATCAGTCGGGGTTTTCAAAATACTGTATGGGACGAGTTCTCAATGGTCAGAACAATTTGAAAACCAATCTGTTCCGTGTAAAAATACGAATGTTGCAAAAACGGCTTGACAACGCACTTTAATGCATAATTCATAATTAGTAATTTGTAATTCATCGTTAGTTCGTAATTCATAATTCGTAATTCATAATTCATAAATAAAATGATATTAGATATTTTACAAGACACAACGCAGGTAGCAAGTTTGGAGGATATAAAATTTTATAACCTCAGCCTGATAGATTACCGCGATTTTGGAAAACTATTTTTCCGTTTGCTATTCAATACAGGCGTTTTGTTTGTGTTGATCAACTTGATTTACGGCAAGGGCGGACGTCGCGAATTTACTTTTACATATTACGCCCTCGGCACTGCCATCTTCTTGATGTGCTTTTTGTTAGAGGATGTAAAATTGGAACTTGGTTTTGCACTCGGACTTTTTGCCGTGTTTGGAATCCTAAAATATCGCACCGATCCGATTCCTATCCGCGAAATGACTTACCTCTTTGTGGTAATAGGCATTGCTGTGCTTAACGCTCTCGCTAACAAGAAGGTAAGTGTAGCAGAACTTGTGCTTACCAACGCCGCAATTGTATTTTGCGTTTTTCTTTTAGAGAAATTCCTTATCAAGAGCGAGGGTCATATCGACATTATTTACGAAAAAATAGAGAATGTAAAATCCGAGAATAAAGATGTCTTAATGGCTGATTTAGAGAAACGTACAGGATTAAAAATCAAACGTTTCGACTTTGTCCGTATCGATTTCCTCAAAGATATAGCCATTCTGCGTGTTTATTACGACAAAACCGCTCATCTTGAATCCAAAACCGATAATACTGAAAATACATCTGTTGAATCTGATAAATAATTATAATAATGAAACAAATATTCAAAATCACAATAATTGCGCTCACGTTATCTTTTATAGCATCGTCGTCGGTAAAGGCGCAGACCGAAAAACGCTACATTTTCAACCTTGCCTCAGCCATTGAAAAAGAGTTTAACGACTATATCACAGCGGGTTTCGAGTTGGAAGGCGAGATTTGTCCCGACCCGTCAACCAAAACAGTGATGTTCAAGCCCGTGGTTGAGTTTTCGCCCATTCAGTACCTATCATTCGAGGCAGAATACCGTTTCAAAGCCGAAAACGAGGAGGGAGAATCTGCGTGGCAGCGTCGTTTTGGAATTGCTGCCAAGGGAAAATACGCTTTTAACCATCTGAAACTCAGCACTCGTCTCAAATACTGCCTCTATTCCGACGACTACGACGAGGACACCAAGGAGCAATATTTCCGCACACGTTTTCAGGCGCAGTACAAAATCAAGCCCATCAAACTCACGCCCTACGTATCTTACGAATGGTTTTACAACATTCCCCGAGGACTTGTTGACCGCGACCGTTGGACTTTCGGCGTTGAGAAAAAACTCAACAAACGCAACACCTTAGGCTTAGAATACCAATGCGAAGAACGTTTTAACCGCACCAACGCCAAACGCACCAAACTCAAAAACGACATCGCCGAAAACACCTTTTCCATAACATATAAGTTTGAGTTGTGATAAATTTTACACAAAAATTTTTTTTCCACCCGATTAATCCTATATTTGTGATTTGAAAATGCAAGTATAAATTATGGAAAATTTTATCGTTTCGGCAAGGAAGTACCGTCCGGCGTCGTTCGACACCGTGGTAGGGCAGGGGAGCATCACCGCTACCCTCAAAAATGCTATAAAAAACAGTCAGTTGGCGCAGGCGTATCTGTTCTGCGGTCCGCGTGGTGTGGGCAAAACCACTTGTGCGCGTATCTTTGCCAAGACTATCAACTGTATGAACCTTACCGACGACCTCGAAGCGTGCAACGAGTGCGAATCGTG
>JAGCYI010000222.1 GCA_017960885.1 Bacteroidales bacterium | reverse complement strand
ACTATCGACACATTTTGGTTCAACACTGTGGTTATATGGTTGATAACCATATTCTTCTATGTGGCGTTGAGGTTCACTTGGCTCAAATCGTTGCTTGGATTCTTCGGCAGGATTTCGTTGAAGAAAAAATTGTCGGAGTAGAAAAATTATTTATAATTTTGCCCCCAAAGAAATTGAAAATATAAAACAAATGCAAAAAAAACTATTGTTAGGCGTTGAAGCCATAGCCCAAGGAGCCATCGACGGCGGTCTGTCGGGCGTATACGCCTATCCGGGGACACCGTCCACCGAAATTACTGAATATATAGAATCAAATCCCGTAGCCATTGAGCGCAACCTTCACCGTCAATGGTCGGCAAACGAAAAAACCGCAATGGAAGCCGCTCTGGGTATGAGTTACGCCGGCAAGCGTGCTATGGTTTGTATGAAACACGTGGGAATGAACGTATGCGCCGATCCGTTTGTAAACTCAGCAGTTACAGGCATCAACGGAGGCATCGTGATAGTTGCAGCCGACGACCCGTCGATGCACTCGTCGCAAAACGAGCAAGACAGCCGCTTTTATGGCGACTTTGCTATGATCACAATTCTTGAACCCTCCACACAGCAGCAGGCTTACGATATGGCTTACAGCGCGTTTGAGATTTCAGAAAAAACTGGTCTTCCTGTTTTGATTCGTATCACCACACGTCTCGCACATTCGCGCAGCACTGTGGAAACCAAAGAGTTAAAGAGCGAAAACGAAGTTCATTTTCCTGCCGACCCGCGTCAGTTTGTGCTTCTTCCTGCAATTGCAAAACGCCGTTACGCCAACTTACTCAAAATGCAAGAGGTTTTGGGCGACAATTCTGAAAAATCGGCATACAACACATTTGAAGACGCTAATTCTAAAACAGGAATTGTGGCTTGCGGTATAGCCTACAACTATCTCAAAGAGACATTCAACGGCAACATCCCCTATCCTACCCTTCATATTGGTCAATATCCGTTGCCTTACAAACAGATAGAGAAATTATCCGAAAAATGCGACGAAATTATCGTTGTAGAAGAAGGCTATCCGTTTGTAGAACAGAAGATTAAAGGCATTTCTCAAAAAATAAGAATCAAAGGCAAATTAGACGGAACACTACCTCGTCAGGGCGAGTTGAATCCCGATATTACCAACGAAGCATTTGGCATAAAATCTAAAAACCAATATGTTACACCCGAACTTGTATCGCCCCGTCCGCCGGCACTCTGCCAAGGTTGCAGTCACGCCGATATGTACGAGGTGCTCAACCAGGTGATGGAGCAGATGGGCAGCAACCGTGTGTTCGGCGATATTGGATGCTACACTCTCGGTGCTCTTCCGCCCTACGTGGCTATCAACTCAACAGTGGATATGGGCGCGTCGATAACTATGGCAAAAGGCGCAGCCGACTCGGGCGTAAAACACGCCGTTGCAGTTATTGGCGACTCCACATTCGTGCACTCAGGTATGACAGGCCTTTTGGACGCAGTTATCGAAAACACTCCTATCACAGTGATAATCAGCGACAACTCCACCACAGCAATGACCGGCGGACAGAAATCGCACGGCGAAAACCGTATCGAAAAAATCTGCCTTGGTCTCGGTGTTGACCGCGAACATCTCCACATCATCACTCCGATGAAAAACAAGCACGAAGAAATGTTCAAAGTGATTAAACAAGAAGTTGAATATCAAGGAGTTTCGGTAATTATTTCGCAACGCGAATGTATACGCACGGCAGCCCGCAAAGCCGCCCAAAAAAGAGCAAACCTCAAATAAATCAGAACAATGAAGACAGACATCATATTAGCAGGAGTAGGCGGACAGGGAATCCTCTCCATAGCCTCGTGTATAGGCGTGTCAGCAATGCACGAAAACCTTTACGTAAAACAGTCGGAACTCCACGGAATGAGTCAGCGCGGCGGTGCGGTACAATCGCATTTCCGTTTGAGCGACAAGCCCGTATATTCCGACCAAATACCTCTCGGCGAGGCAGATATAATCCTTTCGGTAGAGCCAATGGAGGCACTCAGATACCTGCCGTGGCTTAGCGCAGAGGGTATGGTTGTTACCGACAGCACACCTTTTATTAATATACCCAATTATCCCGAGCCTGAAACCATCACCGCCGAGATAAAAAAACTGAAAAAGCACGTGCTTGTTGACGCCAACAGCCTTGCCACAGAGATCAAGTCGCCCAAAAGCGCCAACATCGTAATGCTCGGAGCAGCGTCGAAATATCTGCAAGTATCGTTCAAGTCGTTGGAAAACGCACTCGAAGAGATATTCAAGACCAAAGGCGCGGCTGTAATCGACGTTAACAAGCAGGCTCTCAACCTTGGTAGAGAATACGCTGAGAAATATATCTGCGGATAATGAAAATAGTAATAGCAGGAGCATCGTCGGGATTGGGTTTTGAAACCGCAAAACTCTTTATATCAGCAGGTTGGAAAGTTGCGGTATGTGCACGGCGGGTAGACCGTCTGAAACCGTTGACCGAACTCAACCCCGATAATGTAACCGCTTATCAATTAGATGTTTGCGACGACTCCTCTCCTACCGTTCTGCAACAAATTCTACAAGAAGGAGAAAAAACCGACGTATATTTTCACGTGGCGGGCATAGGCAGCCATAATCGCGATTTGGATATTGACAAAGAGATTAACACATTAAAAACCAATGCGTTAGGCTTTGTTAAATGTATCGATACTGCATACAATTATTTCAAGACCGTTGGCGGAGGTCACATAGCCGCCATCTCCTCAATTGCCGGTACAAAAGGACTTTCGGCAGCACCATCGTACAGCGCCACCAAGCGTATGCAATGGACTTATTTACAGTGCCTTGCGCAACTTTCGCATAGTTCGGGAGCGGGCATCAAAATCACCGACATTCGTCCGGGGTTTGTAAAAACCGACCTTTTAGACAAGAAAATGGATTATCCCTTGCTGCTGACACCGCCATACGCCGCCAAGATTATCTACAAAGCCATTATCAAGAAAAAACGTGTAAAGATTATCGATTGGAAATACTCCGTACTCGTTTTCTTTTGGAAACTTATTCCTGATTTTGTTTGGGAACGGCTAAAAATAGATGCCAAACAAAAGTAGAGATTGTTTTTTTATAGCAAAACTACTTAAAAAAAAGGCGCAAAAACCTTTGTATTACAAAATAATTAGTAATTTTGGCGAAAAATAGAAACTATGTTGGAACCTATAAATATAGCAGCCACAATCGACACACCGGCAATTATACTTGACAAAAGTACCGGTGAGATGTCATTTTCGGGTCGTTCGCTTCCCGAAGACGTGTTGAAAATATATCAGCCGGTGCAAAATTGGTT
>JAGCYI010000221.1 GCA_017960885.1 Bacteroidales bacterium | reverse complement strand
CTACTCCGACAATTTTTTCTTCAACGAAATCCTGCCGAAGAATCCAAGCAACGATTTGAGCCAAGTGAACCTCAACGCCACATAGAAGAATATGGTTATCAACCATATAACCACAGTGTTGAACCAAAATGTGTCGATAGTTAAACTGCCCAAACGCTTAACAGGTGCATAGAATGGCGCACGTCCGTTGGTAAATCTCGGTATCTGATAGGCGGGGTCTTTCTGCTGGATAAGGCGTCCGTTTGATTCGAGAACTTTCTCTAACTCGTTCTTATTCAGCATATACTCTTCCAACTTTTTGTTGTGGTATTTTTCTTGAAGTTCAAAAATTGCCTCACGGCTACCGTATTTTTCTACCATATCTGCAAAGATATAGTCGCGTTTTTCGGTGGCAGAGTACTGAAAATCTTCACATTCCGACTTAACTTTATCCAAGAAAATGTTGAGATAATAAGCCACATTGTCGGAGAATTTGTCGGGAGTGATCTCGTCCACACGGTCGAAACGTTCGCCTTCGGAGGTAGACAATTCTGACACCATAGTCTTGATAATGCCGAGGTTACGGGCTATTTCGCGTTCGTCGCCACCGGTTTTGAGTGCCTTTTTGGTGTCGTTGATGCGTTCTTCAAGATTGGGAATCAAAAATACCGATATGTAGTTGTTTTTGGAGATTTCCTGTTCGATGGCAAAGAAATGCTTAAAGTATTCATTATCTTTGAATTGCGCCAAAGCCAACGCCTCAAACGCCCAACGTGTAGGCATTGCGTCGCCCACAAGCGGAACGTACTCTACCGAGGCTACCGACTTGTGCATCTTGCCAAAGTTTACCAACACGCCGCTGAACAACAACTGCGGCACTATTATAAAAGGTATAAGAATGTAGATGTTTACTACGCTTTTCAATGCCGAGGATATGTTCAAGCCCATCAAATTGGCAAGTGCCGACACTGAAAATAGTATCAACCAATACTCTAAGTTCAAACCTTTTATCTCTAAAATAAAGTTACCCACAAGTGCAAACGAGAGTGTTTGAATTGCAGAAATGCCAAACAAAACTGCGATTTTGGAGTTGATATAACTTGTCCAACTCAGGTTCAAGAATCGTTCTCGGTTTAATATCTTCAAATCGCGAATAATCTCTTCTGCGCTCACTGTCAAGCCGATAAACATTGCGCAAATCACACATATAAAAATGTATGCAGGAATGTTTTCGTTGTTGGCAAAGATATATTCACCGGGATTTTCGTGCGTTCCACTGAAATATTTTACAAAGAAAGCAAGTACAAATGCCAATACCGGTGATTCTAATAGATTGATTAACAGATATTGACGGTCGGCAAGTTTCGACAAAATGTTTCGCTTAGCAAATATTTTAAACTGTCCGAACAATCCGGGAACGGAGAATTTGTTTTCGGGCAATTCGCTTTTTTCTTTTTTCTGCAGTTCGCCGCGTTCTTCCACTTTGGGTGCAATGTTCTCATTATAAAGTTCGTACCACTCTTTGGGCGAAACTTTGCGGGTGCGTGTGAGTTTGCCGTACTCGTTCACGCACTTGGCCTCCAAAAGTTCAAGCACCTGCTCGGGATTTACATTTCCGCAGACGGGACATTCGCTCTCGTTGGCAGATACACTGTTGCTTATCTTCTTGAAATAGACAATTGCGTCGAGCGGATTGCCGTAGTAAGCGGGATATCCGCCTTTGTCCATCACCAATATCTTGTCGAACATCTTGAAAATGTCGCTCGATGGCTGGTGGATGTTCACAACCACGAGTTTGCCTTTGATAGTCTGCTCTTTGAGAAGGGTCATCACCATTTCCGAGTCGGCAGAAGAAAGTCCCGATGTGGGTTCGTCAACGATCATCACGGATGGCTCGCGGATAAGTTCCAGAGCGATGTTCAGACGTTTGCGCTGTCCGCCGGAGATAAACTTGTTGAGCGGGTCACCCACTTTAAGGTCCTTAATCTCAAACAGATCCATCTCAAGAAGAATCTTGTCAACGGTTTTGGCTATCACCTGTTCTTCCAAATTGCTGAAACAGAGTTTTGCGTTGAAATAAAGGTTCTGATATACAGTGAGTTCCTCCATCAGAAGATCGTCTTGCGGCACGTAGCCTATCACGCCTTTGAGACTTTCGGCATCTTTGGTAAAGTCGTATCCGTTGATGGATATTTTGCCGCCAGCCAATGGGTAATTGCCTATGAGCAAGTTTAGTAGCGTACTTTTGCCTACGCCGCTACCGCCCATAATGCCCACCAGGTTGCCAGAATCTTCGTAAAACGAGAACTTGTGTATGCCGTTGTCGCTGTTGGGATAGTAAAACTCGATATTCTCGGCACGGAACTCGATTTTCGACTTCTGCTCAGCCTGGATAAACCTGCCGGCAACGTCACTATAATATATAGGTGTGATTTTTGGATTCTTGAGCACTGCGCCATTGCCAAACACATAGGTACGGTTGGGCACAAGCGGCGAACTATTGAGCAGCATATCGTCCTCGCCTTTGTATTTCACAAACAGGAGGTTGCTGCTTTTCATACGGAAAATTTCCAAATCACCTTTGATGCCTTTGTCAAAATTGTGTTTCACTTCGGCAAGATCGCCTTCCAACTGCGGTTTCGAGTTGATAATCATCAGTTGCGACTTGTCCACAATCTGCTCTTCGGAATATAGCACAAAGGTTTTGAGGTCGCTGTATTCCTCAAACGATATATTAAAGGTGTCGGCCACGGTGTTGATAAAGTCTAACTCCTTGTCGGTAACGTTGCTGCCGACAAATTCCAAAAGCCTTATAACCACAATAATCTTGTCGTATTGTTCGAGTGCCTCGTTGATTTCGTTGCATATTTTCAGCACTTTAACCGAGTTGCGCGAGTTTCGCTTGCTCTGTGTGCCATCAGTATGCTTGCGCACACTACCGCTTTGCTCTTCGAGATATTTGTCGAAAAGGTTGAGGTACTCGGCGGCAACCGACTGGCTCAGTTGAAGTTTCAGGTATGACTCCACGATTTTGCGAGCGTCGGCGGAGACTCCTTCGCTGTCTACCGTCGCCACTATCGCAAACATCTGCATCAGTGCCTTCAAAATCGATTCGTTCATTTCTTAATGTTCTGAGTTTTACTATCTTTTATTCAAACTTGCATTGCAAAAAAATATTGCCAAAACTAACAAATTTTTGTAGTAAAAACAATCTGTACAAACATTTTTTCAAAAAAAATTGAATTTGTTTGGCACATTAAAAAATTTGCCATAAATTTGGGGCGCAAAATAAAAGTACATTTTAACCATGAGCATACTTGTAAACAAAGATTCAAAGGTCATAGTTCAGGGCTTTACCGGCAGCGAAGGCACTTTTCACGCCGGACAGATGATTGAATACGGCACCAACGTAGTTGGCGGAGTAACCCCCGGAAAAGGCGGACAGACTCACTTAGACCGTCCCGTGTTCAACACCGTTAAAGAGGCCGTCGACAAGACAGGCGCTAACGTAAGTTGCATTTTCGTACCACCCGCTTTTGCAGCCGACTCTATTATGGAGGCAGCCGATTCGGGTATTAAAGTTATAGTCTGCATCACCGAAGGCATTCCTACACAGGATATGGTTAAGGTGAAAGAGTTTCTCAAAGATAAAGACTGCCGCTTAATAGGTCCCAACTGCCCCGGTATTCTCACCGTAGGCGAGGCTAAGGTTGGCATTATGCCAGGATTCATTTTCCAAAAAGGTCATATCGGTATCGTATCGCGCTCAGGCACATTAACATACGAAGCCGTTGACCAAGTTACAAAAGCAGGACTCGGACAAACAACAGCAATAGGAATCGGAGGTGACCCCATTATCGGCACCACCACTCTCGACGCTGTAAAACTCTTTATGGCCGACCCTGAAACCGAAGGCATTATTATGATTGGCGAAATCGGTGGTTCTATGGAAACCGATGCAGCATACTGGATCAAAGAGCACGGCACAAAACCCGTTGTAGGTTTCATCGCCGGACAAACCGCTCCAAAAGGTCGCCGTATGGGTCACGCAGGTGCTATTATCGGTGGTAAAGCCGACACAGCCGCAGCAAAAATGCAAATTATGCGCGAATGTGGCATCACCGTGGCAGAGTCGCCCGCCGACCTTGGCAAAAAAATGCTCGAAGCCTTAAAGAAGTAAATTTGACACATATTTTTATTTCGTTATAATAAAAATGCCGTGGAATATAATCTGCGGCATTTTTTATAAAACTTATTAAATTATGAAGACAATTGACATTAATATAAAGATGACCGAGTGCAGCAAATCAGAACTCGCACCCGAAGACCTCGCCCTTGTGGAGAGTACCGAAAAATTTGTAAACCACTCTTACTCGCCGTATTCTAAGTTCAGCGTTTCGGCAGCAATTTGCCTCAGCGACGGAACAATAGTTAACGGCACCAACCAAGAAAACGCCGCCTATCCGTCGGGACTTTGTGCCGAGCGAACCGCTATGTTTTTTGCAAATTCGCAATACCCCGACAAAGCCATAAAAACATTGGCAATCACCGCTTTTACCAACGGTGATTTTCTTGATACACCCATCACTCCTTGCGGTGCTTGCCGGCAAGCACTTTTAGAATCCGAACAGCGATTCTCTACGCCCATAAAAATTATTCTCGCAGCCAAAGACCGTTGCTTTATAGTCAACAGTATCAGTGACTTACTGCCGCTAAGTTTCGGTAGCGAATTTTTAAAATAATTTCGTAACTAACTAATAATCAATGAGTTATAAAACCAAATAAAAACCCAAAAATCCCGGTAGGGGAGTGGGGGAGGGGGGTGATATTAATTTATCACAGTATTAAACAGTAACATATAATCAGTTAAAGTATTACTTTAAGATGGTGAATATTTCCAACTACAACGACATAAAAAAATCTATCCCCGAAAACGTACTTTTGCTCGCGGTTTCCAAGACAAAACCCGAAGACGACATTATGGGATTTTACAACATCGGACAGCGCGACTTTGGCGAGAACCACGCATTGGAGATGGCATCAAAATTCGACCATTTGCCCAAAGATATTAATTGGCATTTTATAGGTCATTTGCAAACCAACAAGGTGAAATACATCGCGCCGTTTGTATATATGATTCATAGTGTTGACAGTGAGAAACTTCTTGCCGAAATAAATAAACACGCAGCAAAACATAGCCGCACAATTAAATGTTTACTTCAATTTAAAGTGGCGGAAGAGGAGACCAAAACTGGATTTACTTACGATGAAATAATTCAACTGTTTGAAACCAAAGCATTTGACCAATATCCAAATATTTCAATCAATGGTTTAATGACCGTGGCCACCAACACCGACAACGAGGAGCAGATAGATAAAGAATTTGGTAAAGTAGCCGACTTATTCTCTTGTATCAAAGAGCGTTACAATCCGAAAGATTTTACCGAAATATCAATGGGAATGACCGACGATTATCCCATCGCCATCAAAAACCACAGCACCATAATCCGCATTGGGTCAGCCATTTTCGGCGAAAGAGATTATTCGCAAAAAGGGTAGGGGAGCACAAAAAAAAGAGACTCCGAAAAATCGAAGTCCCTTTTTTATATCAATGAGAACTAAACGATTAAATTTAAGATTACATCATAAACGAAAGTCTCATCAAAGCACGTCCTACAAAACTTTTAGGCTCAGGCATAGCAACGAAATCCTTAGGAGCGGCAACGTTTTTAGCAAAAGGAGCCTTAAAAGTATCACCGATGCGCGACTGGATAGGCAAAGGGTAACCAAGGTTACGGAACTCAGCCTTAATATCGTCAACTACCTCACCAAGAGTAAGATAATCCTTACCATTGTTGATACCACCGCGAACTCGCTTAACAAGAGCGTCGGTAAAGTAGGTAGGCATATCAGGGTTACGCTTGTTAAAAAGAGCGCACTCGTCTTCCGAAGTAGACGAAACAATATGCACACCGGCAAACTCAGCCATAGAAGGAACGTTAAAACCAGTCAACTTGTGGATCTGACCACTGTGACAAGCGTCAAGCACTACAACCTTAGCACCAGCGTAAGAGCGTTTTACAGCCTCGCGCAAACCGGCAAGGGCAATACCCGTTTCGGTAAGGTACTTCTGACAAGTGTCGCGACCAGTAAGGTAAACGTTGAGGTTGTCAGGGTTGATGATACCGTGACCAGCATAGTAGATAAAAAGCGAGTAATCAGCGTTTTTAGCCTTGTTACAAGCATCTACGATACGCTTTTTAATAGCGAGGGCGGTATCGTTGTACGAGATTATAAGGTTTTTAGGATCGATACCGATAAAACGGGGATCGGTAAAAATCTTTTTCATCTCTTTAATGTTGTATCCCACGTTAGGGATATTGGGGAGCGAAGCGTCAATATATCGGCTTACTCCGATCAAAAGTACTACGTACTTTTTGTTAAACAAATAATTTTTAGTTCTCATTTTCTTAAAAATTTAGTTAGTCTAAAATGTTGTTGTTTAAAATATTATTACAAATATAATAAATATTTACAAAAT
>JAGCYI010000220.1 GCA_017960885.1 Bacteroidales bacterium | reverse complement strand
ACAAATATTGTCTTCGGTGAGGTTCAACCGCGCCAAAAAGTTTTTTACATAATATCTGTTGGCAGGGATTGTTCTGTGCCTCAGCCATTTCAATAATATTTCTTCTGAAATTTTTCCACAAAACTCCAACGGAAGGAATTTTTTATAATCCTCCTCCACTGTTGCTTGATTGATATTGCAGGTGGTTTCGCAATTATCGGTCTGCAACCAAAAGCCAAAAATTGTTTTGTCGAAAAATTTGAAGTTAAAATACATATCACCTATTTTATTGTCGCAAAGATAATCATTATTCACAAAAATTGCCTCTCCGTCCGATTTTTAAGGAATTTTAACAATGTTAAGAGATAATATATTAAATTAATTTTGCCACACTATTAAACCTTTTGTTAATTTTGTGTCCAATAATAGGAAAACGATTATTCATTTTTTACCCAAATTTAAAATAAAGAAAAACAATATGCGAAAACAAATTTTCAGAGGCCTTTGCGCAGCAGCATTGGCTCTTAGCGTAGGAAGCGCAAGCGCACAATGGGGTCGCCCCGAGCCCGAGGATCCCGATGGCTTGAAAGATGCCTACAAAGATTATTTCAAAATCGGTGTTGCCGTTAACATGAGCAACCTCAACCGTCCCAACGAGGTGGAGACAATCCTCAAGGAGTACAACAGCATCACCGCTGAAAACAACATGAAACCCGGCGAGGTGCATCCCAAAGAGGGCGTGTGGACTTGGGAAAAAGCCGACTCAATTGCCAACTTTGCTCGTAAACACAACATCAAAATGCGTGGACACTGTCTCGTATGGCACAGCCAATTCTGCGACTGGATGTTTACCGATGCCAAAGGCAAAGAAGTTACCAAAGAGGTATTCTACAAACGTCTTAAAGAGCACATCACCACTGTGGTAAACCGTTACAAAGACATCGTTTACTGTTGGGACGTGGTTAACGAGGCTATGGCCGACAATGCTCGTCCTACACCGTGGAATCCCAATCCGTCGCCTTACCGCGAATCTCGTCTCTACAAACTCTGTGGCGATGAGTTCATTGCAAAGGCTTTCCAATTTGCTCACGAAGCCGACCCAAATGCTCAACTTTTCTACAACGATTACAACGCAGCCGACCCCGGCAAACGCGACCGTATATTCAATATGGTTAAGAAAATGAAAGATGCAGGTGTGCCTATCGACGGTATCGGTATGCAGGGTCACTACAACGTTTACGGTCCTTCGATGGAAGACATCTCTGCCGCAATCGAAAAATATTCTACAATCGTTAAACACATTCAGTTCACCGAGTTAGACGTAAGAGCCAACGAGGAAATGGGTGGTCAGTTGCAGTTTAGCCGCAACGAGGGCGTAACAATTCAACCCTACGTTCGCACCCTCCACGACAATATGTACTCGCAACTTTTCCGCGTGTTCCGCAAATACAAAGACGTTATCGACGTGGTAACATTCTGGAATGTTAGCGACCGCGACTCTTGGGTAGGCGTTAACAACTATCCTTTGCTTTTCGACAAAGACTGCAAACGCAAATCTTCGTACCGCGTAGTAAAACGTTTCAACGCAGCACTTGATAATCAGAAAATTAAAGAAGATTTCAAACCCTCTGAACTCAACCAGCCCGGTCAGGAATATCCCCAAGTTAACTCTCAGGGATTTGCTCGTTTCCGCGTAGAAGCACCTCAGGCTAAATCAGTTATCGTAAGCCTCGGCCTTGGTGGCAATATGGGCGGCGTTGGCGCAACAGTTCTCAAAAAGAACAAAGACGGCGTTTGGGAAGGCACCACCGAAGGTCCTATGGACGAAGGTTTCCACTACTACCACCTCACAATCGACGGCGGTGTAGTTAACGACCCGGGTGCTAAAAACTACTATGGTTCAGTACGTTGGGAAAGCGGTATCGAAATTCCCGCTCACGACCGTGATTTCTACGCTGAGAAAGACGTTCCCCACGGATTCGTTCAGCAGATTCTCTTTTGGAGCAAGAGCACAAACAAATTCCAACGCGCATTTGTTTACACTCCTCCCACATACGGTGTTAACCCCAAAGAAAAATTCCCCGTACTCTACTTGCAGCACGGCTGGGGTGAGGACGAAACCGCTTGGAGCAACCAAGGACACGAAAACCTCATTATGGACAACCTTATTGCAGAAGGCAAGGTTAAACCTTTTATCATCGTAAACGCTTACGGTCTTACCAACGATTTCAAATTCGGCTCTATCCGTCAGTTCGACGGCAAAGAGTTTGAAGAGATGCTCTGCAACGAACTTATTCCTTACGTTGATTCGCACTTCAAAACCAAAACCGACCGTGCAAACCGCGCTCTCGCAGGCTTGTCGATGGGCGGTATGACCACAAAATTGATTTCTGGCCGTAGAGTTGACCTCTTTGCTTCGTTCGGACTTTTGAGCGGTGGACAGTTTGCTCCTGCCGACTTCAAAGATGCCAAAGCAGTTAACTACCTGTTTGTTGGCTGTGGAGAAAAAGAGAGCCCCGATGCTATCAAGAAATCAGAAGCCGACTGCAAAGCCGCAGGTTACAACATCCAAGGCTATGTATCACCCGGCACAGCACACGAGTTCCTCACTTGGCGTCGTTGCTTGTACCAAATGGCTCCCAACTTGTTTAAATAGTTGATTGCCATTAGGCTAAAATATTTCACCCGAAATGGAATATGATCTTCCGTTTCGGGTGATTTTTTTGTGTTTTTTAAACAAATATTGAAACGAATGAAAATGAATTAAAATGAATTATTTTTTATGCTGTTTGTCAAGGTTTTTTGAAATTTAGTGGATATTGTGGATATATTGGGTTATTGTGAGGAGGGTTTATTAGGAAAACTAAGTTGTGAGGCTACACCTTAATAATGAAATACTTTATTTGCTTTTTATTCCCAACCTATCTAGTATTATTGTCATTTTTTAAAATCACTTGTATAAAATCATTAAACTTAAATTCATTAAATGGTTTTTCTGTATTATTTTCCATATGCCATCCATTTTTAGCATGTTCAATATCTTTAGAAGTAGGATGTTTGTCATAAATAAAATGATTAGTAATACCACGTTCATTACTTAATACTCCTATTAGAATTGTATCGCAATTAGGTAGCCATGCTGTTAATTCAGCGTCAATCATCTTATCTCCGATAATCAAATCATAATGCCATCCAAAACAGAAATAAAAGAAACTAAAACTTCTAATTTTTGCTGGCATCACCCAATAACTATGACCTTCAAGCGCTTTACGTTGCGCTTGTGTTGAATTATAAATATAATACTCTTCTACAACAACACTGCAACCAATAAAAATACCTATTACAAACAACAAGCGAGTAATCCAGTTTATACCATAGTGATCTAATGTTTTTATCCATATAACACAATCTACAATAAGAATAATTAATGAAAGAATACCAAAAATAATATTTAACTCGTCACATACTAAGCCCCTAACATAAGATAGAATAATTGAAACTATCAATAAACTAAGAATAATAATTGTCTGTTTAATAGTATATTTATATTTCATAAGACAAAATGTTTTTAAAAGGTTTGTTATAATTTATTTCTCAGCCATACGTTTTTTATATTGCTCCACATAGTTTTTTATTTGTGGGCATTGAGATTCTATTTCTTCTTTGCTGTAAACATCGTAATGGAAAATGTAACCATAGTCAGAGATTTTGGCGCGGTTTTCGGGGGTGTTCACCTCGGGGGCGCAGACGTGCCAAACGGAATCGAGTTTTTCGTTGACGTTGCGGTAGACTAAAAAAGTATCGGGGATATTTTTGTAACCTTTGACGCTGTATTTAACATTCTTATATTGTCCACAAACGTCATTGAAACAGAGCATTAAAGTGCTGTCTTGTTTGTCTACCAAACCGCCCACTGCGTTGTAAATAATATTAAAGCCAACGTTATAATAAACTAAATCTGGCTTTTTGAGAGAGTAGTCGTGATAGGAATACAAATTCTTATTTTCAATAAATCCAAAATCATTAATTAATTCAAAATCTGTATAATTTTTTACCATATAATAATCGATATGACCATTTGTTGGACAATCAATATTCCAATAACATAAAATAGTATTCCCAACCTTTTTACTTTGAAAAAAAGAAAGCGTTCCTTTTTTAATTGTGTCATTGTTAAACATTGCAACAAAATCTGTTTTCCAAATATATAAATGATTACTATGTGTTAGATAAACTTTTGTAACTTTACATTTTTTCACAATCGATGGTCCATCATTTAAATGCTTCATATCAAGTTTTGATAGAAACATTACATCAAGAATCAGCGACATTAAAGGTATAAATATAATAAAAAAAGCCTCATTCAAATCACCATACTCCATTTCACGAATTTTTTTGGGGATTAAATAATAAGATAACCCAACTAACACTAAAATAGGCAAAGAAATAATAACAAAATTACAGAAATTAAAATAATTAATTATAAGAACAATTGGTATTATACTAAAATAAAAAAAGAAAGGTAAATATTTAAGATGTTTTTTCATTTATTCAAAATAATAAAAAATTGTGATACCATTATCTTTAAAGATATTTTTAAGGTCTTCAAAGTTAAAAAGGCGAGGTAAACACCTCGTTTCTTATGTTTTAGATAATTACAACTTTTCAATTTCGTCAATGGGCAATTGAGTAATTTTGGCAATTAAATTGATATCAAGACCTTCGGATTTCATACGCTTGGCGGTGTCAAGTTTTTCTGATTGTACGCCTTCGACACGACCTTTTGCCATACCTTTTGCCATACCCATCTCCATACCCAGTTCAATACCTTTCTCTTCGCCTTCCATCATACCTTCTATGTGGCTTGAATCCATTACACTACGATTGAAACGCAGAATTTCCATATAGCGGTTGTAGGCTTTGCGGTCTTCTTCGTTGAGATTGTCAACACGGAGTATTTCACGGGCTTCGGGTAAACCTTGGGCGGTGTAAGTGTCAGGAATTTCGCCGGTTTTTAAGAATGAAATCCACTCTTCAATAGAACTTGTTGCCAATTGGTCAAAGTTGTTGACACGGAACAAATAATATTCGGGGAATATCTGACTTACAGTTTCTACATGGAATGCTTTTTTCTGACCATCAGTTAATTGGAGCACGTCGGTGGCATCGCTCATATTCACAAAATCTACTGTACCATGGTAGGCATAGCCTTTGCCTTGACCAAGGGTAAAGTAAACAATGTTGATAGAATAAACTTTTTTGAGATTGCGGTATGGCTCGCCTTTGCCAAGGTAGTCGGCAATCACTTTTGATGCACCGTATGCCATACGGTGAAAATAGTCGAGTTCGTGACTATTTTGTATCTCAAACAACATCAGTTCGCCTTGTTCGTCTTCGGCAAGAAAGTCCACACGATTGAACTTTTGTTCCTCAAAGTCTTGATTGCCTTCGCTTTCGAGTATTTTGGCAATTTTGATTTGGCGTTTAAAAATGACACTAAGAAATCCTTCAAGCACCACGTGGTCGGCCTTGTTGCGCAAAAGGCGTTTCATTGCCCAATCGAATCTGATGTAGTTTCCCATGGTTGTATCTATTTAGTTATGGGGCAAAGTTATTCCTTTTTTTTCTACCCACAAAAAAAACGGCCGGAAAAATAAATTCTCCGACCGCTGTTGATTATGAAAAGAAACAGATTTTATTTCTTCTTAAAATTCCACTTTGCGTTGTCGTTGTTGAAGTCGAATTTAGCAAGTGTGGGGGTGCTGTCGCCAATTGAATAGAGCACGAGTTCTTCGCCGTTGTGGCCGGGAACGCTCTTAGGCATAATGCGGTATGTGCCGTCGATACATTGGTCGATGCGCCAAAGTTGCTCATCAGCGCCAGTGTATTCGGGAACTGTAACCACCTCGGCATCAGCAGTGGCAGCAAGTGCGCGGTTTGTGCCTTCGATTACAATCTTGAAATAAGGTCCGCCAAGATAGCCGCCTTTTTCGGGAACTGCGGTAATCTGCCAACGTTGGTGAGGACGGTTCATCCATTCGTTCATTCTTACAGGATTTTCACCCTTGGGGAATGTGCTTTGAACATCGGCAAGAGCCTGATTTTTAACCTTTTCGATGGGGCGTTCCTGATTGCGGTTAAACCAACGCATTCCACCTTCGGCACGGGTAAAGTCTACGCTGAGTTCGAGCGCATATCCGCGACGTTCAGAAGAGATTTCGTAAACGCCGTCTTCGATGTTTTCGCCAACGGTAGGCCAATCGTTTTTCCAAATAATAGGACGAATTGCAAGTGTGCTGTATCCGCTGAGGTCGAGGTCTGCCTCAAAGTGGAACGACATTTTTTCGATGCCGTCGGTGATGATTTCTCTGCCAAAGTGTCCTGCGCCAAAACGACGGTCTTCGGCATCAACAACCATTTTGCCGCCACCGTGAATCATATCGCGACCAACATTATCAACATAAGGACCTGTTACCTTGCGCGAACGTCCGCAAACGATGTTGTAAGTAGAGTTAGCACCGTCGCAGCAAGTGCCGTGAGTACCAAGCAGATAGTACCATCCGTTGTGATACATAAGGTCGGAAGCCTCGCAGTCGATAGCCACGTCGATAGCCTTGTTGCCTTTAACGCGCTCGCCAGTTTTGGGGTCGAGTTCCACAAGACGGATAAAACCGAAATATGTACCGTAAGTAAGCCACAAACGGCCGTCGGTGGGGTCTAACAAAAGACCAGCGTCAATAGCGTCGCAATCTTCGTCATATTCTGAATTAGCCACCTCGATGGGTTCGGTAAATTTGAAGTCGGGTGATTTGGGGTCGAGAGTCTTGTTCCACATAGTTACCACCTTGCCTGCGTGACCGCCGCCGAGACCTCCACCTGTGGTAGAGTAAGCGATAAGGTAACGGTCGCCAATTTTGATAGCATCGGGAGCCGCGCCGCCACCGGGACGTTCTGCGCCGCCGTTCCAAGTCCAACCGTCCTCAGAAATCAATCCGCCGCCACCTGTTCCAAAGGTGTAATATTTGCCACCGCACTCCATAATAGTTGACGGGTCGTGGATAAACGGTGCGCCAATCTGTGCGTTTGAATTTTGAGCAAAAGCCGCCGACGCTACGCACAACGCGCCTGCAAGTATATTTCTTGTT
>JAGCYI010000219.1 GCA_017960885.1 Bacteroidales bacterium | reverse complement strand
CTGTTTGGTCTTCATCTCTTTCTTAGCAGCCTCGTAAGCGGGATCGTCTTTTTCGATGCCTCTGGGTTTGCCCTCTTCCTCAGCGTAGAAACGGAGGTTTTCGAGAAGAAGGATTTCGCCGTTTTTCAAAGCCTTAGCCTCGGCGTCAGCGTTAGCGCAGTCGGCAGCAAACTTGATAGGGCCGAGATATTTTTCGATAGCGGGGATAATCTGTTTGAGCGAGAACTGGGGATCGGGGTTCTTTTTGGGACGACCCATGTGGCTCATAAGGATAGCGCAGCCGCCGTCTTCGATAATTTTCTTGATAGTGGGAAGGGCACCACGGATGCGGGTGTCGTCTGATACTTCGTGAGTCTCTTTGTTCAAAGGAACGTTAAAGTCAACACGGACAATAACTTTTTTGCCTTTGAAATTGTAATTGTCAATTTTTTGCATTACTATATTGTTTTAATTTGTTAAATAATACCGTCTCTATAATTTTTGCAAATATAATATTTTCTGCCCTAATTTTATTCAAAAAAATGTTAAAAAAAATACTGCATTTTTGCTTTTTATCGAAAAAATACGTTACTTTGTGTTTTACAAGATACAATATCAACTGTGGTTTCGATAGATCAAATAACAAACAACGCTATTATGCTCGCAGGGTGCGTGGCATACGACAGCACTGTCCCTGTTTCGCAAACATCCGAAGTGGCCGACAATTACCTGCAGCTTTTGGCTTCTTCCGATTCGGTTCAGCTTATCCCAAGCTTTACCTCTGGCGATATAGTGGCGGTGTCGGCATCTGGTAAGATGAGCAAACCTGTCCACAACGGTTTCCGCCATACTTATCACCTTTTGGGTTCTATCGCAAAGCATTTTATCAGTACTGGTGCTCACGATTCTATGATTGCCCCTATTAGCGCCGACAGCGGTTTGTGCATTATTATTCCTATTGTGTTTAACGGCACAACTATCGCTGTGGAGTTTATCGACGGATTCAGAATGGGAGAGACCACAGTTTTTTCGCCCGACGGTGACAATGCTTTAGACCCGCCTACTTTTAAAAAGCTCCAAAAATGGGCTTGCTCTATCGGAGCACAAATCTTGCGCCGTGCGAGCGCTTATTATGAAAACAAGTCGCCCAAGATAGCACACGATTCGTTCTATGTAAACAGCGTGCTCAACTATTCGCGTGTGCATGAGTATTTAGACAATCTTTATAGTCCTTGCTACGATTATGATTTTGTGTCAGGCACATGGGACTGTTCCCGTAAGGTGAAATCCATTCTAGGTATCGACGACAGCTACCGCTATGATTTCTCAGGTTTTTTGGGACTCTTTTCGCGTGAATCTAAAGTGGCTGCCTACAAATACTTTACTCAGGTGCTCAAATGCGATACCGACGAGATTGACATTGATTTGGAAGTGATACGTCCGTCGGACCATGTGTCGAAATGGATAACTATCAACGGCAGCCTTATCACAGGCACCGACGGCGAAATTGTGAAAATATTCGGCTCAATATCAGATATCACACTCTACAAGGAGACACAGTTCCGTCTGAAAGCAGAAATTGATGAGCGCACAAAACTTATGGGCATTATAGGACACGACCTGCGAAATCCGTTCAATGCCATTATAGGTTTTTCGGATATGCTTGAGAAAGTGCTAAAACAGAAGCGTTACAACGACGCCATAGAATATGCGGGTATAATGCGAGATTCTGCTTCGCGCGGGTACGAATTGCTGGTAAATCTTCTAGACTATTCTAAATGCGTTACTGGAAGAATAAAGATGACTATTGCCGAGTTTGACCTCAACGATGTGGTTGAGAGTGTGATAAGTCTGGTAAGGCTGATGGCTGACAACAAAAAAATTACTATATATAATAAAGTGTCGAGCGGAACAATGATAAACGGCGACCCCACTATAATAAGCACAGTATTGCGAAATCTGGTGTCGAATGCCGTTAAGTTCTGTTTCAGCGGAGGTTCTATAGGAATTGAAGTAGGAGAGGAAGATGGAGGTAAAAAACGCATCAGTGTCTGGGATACTGGTGTGGTAATAAGTCCGGAGACAATTTCTCGCATTATGCACGCCCGCGAAGTGTCGTCGACGAGTGGCACCAATGGCGAAACAGGCACAGGACTGGGTCTTCAGCTTTGTAGTAATTTTCTCGCTTTGCACGACAGCAGGCTGTATGTGTCGAGCAATGAAGCTAAGACTGAATTTTCATTTGTATTGTAGTGTTTGAGAAATAATATGAAAAAGCCGCGCGTAATCACTACGGGCGGCTTCCTTTTACTCTAACCTATTAATACTTAAATCAATACTTTTAAACGATGTGCAAATATAGGGGGGAAAAACTATTCCACCTAAGAATTTTGTTACAATTATCTTTTTTGATGTTGCAAACTAAAAAAAATCTTGTGTTTCATAAAATCAATAACTGTTGCATCCGTTTTTTTGGGTGTAACAAGGCGTTTGTTGAGGCGTTACAAAATTTTGATTATGTTTCAAAAATCTTGCATCATGTTACATAACCCCGTTTTTCGGGGCTTAGAAAGCGATTACACCGGACCCTATAAGTTCATCGTTTATGTACCATGCGGCAAATTGTCCCGGGGTGATACTTTTTTGAGGAATGTCGAATTTTATAAAAATTCCTTGCTCTTTTTTTATAACCTCGGCATCTTGGAGCGGTTGGCGATAGCGGATGCGGACTTTGCATCTAAGGCTTTCTCCGTTTTTGAGAGCGAGGTCGGGACGTACATTGTGGATTTCGTCGTTGTGGATAAAAAGCGCTTTTCTGAAAAGTCCTGGATGGTCGTCGCCCATACCAATGTAGATAATGTTGCGTTCAATATCGGTGGCAAGCACGTAGACAGGTTTTTCGTGACCTCCAATGTTGAGACCCTTGCGCTGACCAATGGTATAGTATTGCGCTCCAATGTGCTTGGCAATGATAAATCCGTCGTCGGGAGTGTAAATATATGGACGTGCGAGTGCTTCGAGGTCGTCGGGATTGTCGTGACGGTTGCGATAAACAAAAGCATCGTCGGTTATCTCTACGATGTCACCCTCCTTTGATTTGAGTTTTTGTTGAAGAAAAACTGGCAAATCAACCTTGCCCACGAAGCATATTCCTTGAGAATCTTTGCGTTTGGCGCAAGCGAGGTTCGCTTCGGCGGCAATGCGGCGTACTTCTGGCTTGATAATGTCGCCGATGGGGAAGAGGACATTTTTTAATTGTTCCTGACTCATTTGACAGAGAAAGTAACTCTGGTCTTTGTTTGGGTCGGATCCGGCAAGAAGACGGCTGTAAGTATTTCCGTCAGAGCCAGTTGTTTCTTCTCTACGGCAATAATGACCTGTGGCAACGTAGTCGGCACCGAGTTCCTGGGCGTATCTATTAAAAATTTCAAATTTGATTTCTCTGTTGCATAGAACATCTGGGTTAGGAGTGCGTCCACGGCTGTATTCGTTGAACATATAGTCTACCACGTGGGTCATGTAACGTTCCGACGAATCTACCACGTGCAGCGGAATGCCAATCTGCTTAGCCACCATCTGAGCCACAAGCTGGTCTTCTTCCCAAGCACAGTCGCCAGAGAGTGTTACAGAGCTGTTTTTCCAATTGATCATAAATAAGGCGTGTACGTCGTACCCCTGCTGTTTTAGCAGTAGTGCCGAAACAGCGCTGTCTACGCCTCCGCTGAGGCCTATTACCACTTTTTTCTTCATGTCAGGAGATTTTAAACTTGTTTTTGTCGAATCGAATGGCTACGGAGTTGTAAATATCGTTTTTAAATGTAAAATCGATGTCGTCGTGGAGTTTTGTGTATAGATCTTGAACTCTTGCCGAATGTTTCAGACAGAATTCTTTCATTCCAATATTCAATGCCTCTTTGTACATAAAGAGCGCGATGTTAGCAGTGTCGCCCGGAATAGAGTATCCGCCATTTTGTTTTATGGCGTACGCCGCCGCACCCGCAAACAGCATATCCTCGAAACAAGGTTGACGGCGAGTGCCACTGCAAAGAAATGTAATGTCGCAGTGCTGTCGGATAAGGTATTCTACCACAGCCGACAGGTTTACAAACGCGCCTGCAATCATTTTTACTCCGGGTTGTACGAGACTTTGCGCATAGGTGCCGTTGGTGGTGGTGAATGCTATTTTGCGTCCCTTTACAATGTCTGTGTTGAATTCAAGAGGAGAGTTTCCGAAGTCGAACCCCTCAGCCCGTAATGCGCCGCGCTCTCCAGCCGTCAGGTAGCCTTGAGACTTTAGCGAAAGCGGAGTTTCCATGTCGGGATATGTTTCAACCCACTCAGCGCCGTTGCATAAAGCAGTTGTGAGGGTGGTGGTAAAGCGTATTACGTCGATAAGCACAACGATGCCGTCTTGTTTTTCGGAGCGGATCAGGTCTGGCGCGGCAATTATGTTAATGACGTTTGTCACGGGTAATGATTTCGCAGAGTTCCACGTCGAAAATCAGGTTGGCGTAGTTCTCGCCGTTGCTGAGGGTGTCGCGACCAAAAGCGTATGCTGATGGGAAGTAGAATGTGGTTTTGCCTCCCTCTTTCATAGTGGGCAGACCGATTTGGAATCCCATTATGCAAGTGCTGTAGCTGCTTGTAGATAAAGGCAGAAAAACAATTTCGGCAATGTCGGTTTTGTCTTCCAAAATCTTACTTGGGTCTTTGAGCGAACTATATCTGTATTTGATGGCAACGGTGTCGCCCAGTTTGCATTGCTGGCCAGTGCCTACCACATTTTCTACATAGAATAGTTTCTCGGTTTGTTGAGCTTCTATGTTGTGCTCTTTAAGGTAGTCGCTGATGACCTTTTTATCTTTGTCGATTTGTAACTCTTCTTTTTTGCAGGCCGCAGCCGCAATACAGAATACTGCAAATAGCAGAATCAGTTTTGTTGTTTTCATTATGTATAATTTATTTGTAACGCCGCAAAGGTACAACATTAAATTGTAACTCCAAGTTAAATCGTGTTAATCGGCGAAAAGGTTTTTTTGCATAATGCGGATAGTGTCGGCGAGGATACGGTATTTGTCGGATTCGCCGTTGTAGTCTTCGTTGCATTTTTCGTAAACAGAACGGCAAGCCAGCGTATTGTCAGAGATTTTTTGAAGAATAAGGTTAGTGTTTACGTCTTTGTTGGATTGTAATGCGTCGTTGATATAGTTGCGAAGGTTTTCAAGACCGTCGACAGCTTGTTTGAGGCGTTTTTCATCGGTGTTTTTGTCGGCGCAAATCTGGAGCATCTTAAAATATTTGCCTGCCATCATAATTGCAGCCGACGAAGCGTCGCCCTTTTGCTCGTTTTTGAGAATGATATCCGAGAATTGTTCGTTTGTGGGGCGGCTTTTGTGTACAGCGCCAAACGAGATGCCAGTTTTATACGCCTGACGGTATTTGTTGCTGTCGGTGGTGTCAACAGTAACAATGTCGGTGGTGTCAACATCGTTTGACACTATGCTGTCGTCATCGATGAGGTCGAGGTTGTATTTGCTGTAAGCTTCTGGAATAGGCGGCTCAAGTGCTGCAGGAGCGTTGAGGGCAGAGTCGAATTCTTCTACCGACGCTATCTCCATGGTGCTGGTTTTGGAAGAAGATGTGGTTATTATTTCAGCCATTGTGGATTCTTCGCCATTGGTTCCGCTTTGACTGCACGATGCTGCAAATGCGAGCAGCAAGATAAAAGCAATTCTAGTTTTCATGGTGTTGCAAGTTTTTTGCAAAGTTACTCTTTATTTTTGATATAGTAACTCAATAAATATAGATTTTTTACAATAGCATGATGCCGGCGCAAAACCGTTCCTGGTCGCCGTTTCGTGCAGAAAAGAACGACGGAGCGTGGTGCTTGGTGCAAAGGTTGCTGTGCTCAATATTGCTCATAGGTATGCCTAAGTGTATTAGGTCGCTGATAATGGTCTTTTTTAAGTCTATTGTAAACTGGCCATCGTCGGTGGGTTGAACAATGTCGGGAGCATAAAATTGGCGGGAATTGTATGTTGTGGCGCACTCTTGGTCTACTGTGTAACAGTTTTTGCAGATGTGCGGACCTATACCTACCAGAATGTCGGCATAGTTTGACCCGAACTGCGTGTGTATAGCTTCAGCCGCCTTTACAGCTGCACCCAGACGGCAACCTTCGCGACCTGAATGTATCGCAGCCACCACCTTTTGTTTCGGATCGTACATTAGTATAGGCACACAATCGGCGGAGCGTGTTACAAGGCACAGTCCGGGCTGATTGGTTATAAGTATGTCGTTGTCTTGTATGGCGTTTTGTTTTAGGTAAAAGCCAGCGCCAGCGTCTTCGCGTGTAACGATGTGGTAGTTGGCGGAGTGCGCCTGGGTTTGGAACACAAAGTTTTCGGGTGTAAGACCCCATGCGAGAGCAAGCTTAACTCTGTTTACCACAAAGTCGTCGCTGCCCGAGAATCCGATGTTGAATACACCGTTGTCGCTGTCGGGCGGAAGGCTGGTGGTAACAAAGTTGAGAATGTCTACCGAGTCTTTGAAAATATCAAACTGCAATATGTTCGGGTGTTCCTCGCTTACGTACATTGTTTTTTACATTATTCTTGTTGTATTCAAATGCCTTTTTACAAATATAGTTCCATTTTTATTTGGCGGCGTTTATAAAATAAACTACATTTGCAGAAAATAATTTTTGAATATGAAAATAAGGATACATTTTGTAGCATTGTTGACGCTGCTTTTTGTGGCGGCATGCAATCCCAACCGTGTTTTTGTAGAGAGAGTTACCATACCCGATATGATTTGGGATATGGATTCTGTGGTAAATATTACAGTGCCTGTGGAAGACGCTTCGCAGGTGTATGACATAAAGATTGCCATAAGAAGCAATGTGTATTTTCAGTCGCGCAACCTGTGGCTGTTTATCAACACCTATTCTCCTGAAAATGTGGTAGAGGTGGATACGCTCGAATGTATTCTTGCCGACGAGCAAGGCAACACCACAGGCGATCCTGCGCTCGACATCATCGATTACGAGATTCCTTTCAAAATGGGCGCAAGGTTTCCCGCTGCTGGCGAATATCGTTTTGCTATTCAGCACGGTATGCGTATGGAGAAACTCCCTTGTATAGATGAGATTGGCATTATTATAGACAAACACCCGCAATCAGAAAATTAAAATGTCGAAAAACAAACTTGCTAAATTTGCCGAAATGGCGGATTTTAAAAACGTTGTACAGCCTGATGATGTATCGTTTGACCGCACACCTTATATATTAAGGGGCAAATGGAATGATGATTTTTTTCATAACAACAATCCTATAACCCTTGAGCTTGGCTGTGGCAAGGGCGAATATACTGTGGGATTAGCCCAAAACTGTAGCACAGGCAACTTTATTGGCGTTGATATCAAAGGTGCGCGTATTTGGCGCGGCGCTAAGGAGGCTTTGGAACAAAATCTCGGCAACGTGGGATTTCTTCGTACCAAGATTGACCTTATCGACAAGTTTTTTAGCGAGAATGAAGTGTCGGAAATTTGGGTAACATTTGCCGACCCTCAGCCCAAAAAGCAGAACAAGCGCCTTACCTCTGCGTTTTTCTTAAACCTGTATCGCAAGATTTGCGTTGACGGCGCCCGTATTCATCTTAAAACCGACAGCCGTTTGCTCCATTTTTACACTCGTGCTTTGCTCGATGCCAACGGTATAATTCCCGATTTTGCAACCGATGACCTTTACGCCTCTGGTTATAAGGGGGTTGCTGCTGATATTCAGACTTTTTATGAAAAAATATTTCTTGCTGAGGGCAAAAAAATCACTTATCTTAATTTCAAACTTGCCAAAGACCGTCAGATAGTAGAAATTCCTAAGTTTGTGGAAAATCTTTAATCCAAATTTAGAATTATGGAGAGCGAGGTCCAAAACAATAGGCATATTATCATTAGAGTGTTGAGCCGTGCCAAAAACTATTTTACGGTGTTTTTGATACTGGTAACACTGTTGGCGTATGTGGCGGTGTTTATAAGTCCCGACGTGTTTCAGTTTCCGCAGTACGTGGGTATGGCTTATCCATTTATTTTGGCTGTGGACGTGGTATATGCTATTGTGCTGGCGGTGATTAAGCGCAAGGCTGCAATTATTATGGCGGCATTGGTGCTTATTGGCTTTGGATATATTCGCAATACCGTTCAGCTAAAGCCTACGGCATATTTCGACAGCAACGACTACGCCAACCACGATGATTCTTCGTTTAATGTTATGTCGTTCAATGTCAGATTGTTAGACCGTTACAATTGGATTAAAGGTAAAACTGATACAAGACAAAAGATTTTTGAATTTTTACAGTTTGTTTCGCCCGACATTATCTGCTTTCAGGAATTTTATGCCCGATATGCCGACAGCGTTAATAATGAGACTATTATCCGCGACATCTTGAATGCGCCTTACATTATCCGCGACTACAATACCGACGAGCATTGGCTCAAAACCGACAAGGGCTATGTGATTTTTTCGAGATTTAAATTAGAAAACCGTCGTTACATCATCGACAGCGCCAACAATATCAACGGTATCACCGCCGATGCCGATGTCTACGGTAAGAAGATAAGAATTTTTAATATCCACCTGAAATCCATTCACTTAGGTTACGACGATTACCGCTTTATCGATAGCCTCGATCATAAAAACAATAGCAAGAATATGTCGGGTTTTAAAAATATCTATCAAAAGATAGGCGCGGCATATTCAGAACGGTGTATGCAAGCTACAGTAATTGATTCTATGATAAAGGCTTCGCCATATCCTGTGGTGGTTTGCGGTGATTTTAACGAGCCGCCGGTGTCGTATTGCTATCACAAGGTGAGGGGCGACCTCGATGATGCCTTTTGCGAGAGCGGTACAGGGTTTGGTACTACTATGACGCTGAAATTCTTGAATTTCCGTATAGATTATATTCTACATTCGCCAGAAATGCAGTCGCGCGGATTTACCACTCACCCCGAACACCTTTCCGACCATTGTGCCATAAGCTGCAATATTAAGCTTTAACGCGCTTATTGTGAGGCTTCTCCAATAAATTTAAAAAAATCTTTGTACCAAAACGCCGCCGATTGGTCGTTGGATTTTATTCTTTCGGGTTTGATGCCGAATCCGTGTCCGCCTACGGGATAAAGCTTGTAGTAATGGCGCACAGTTGTGGCGTTTAGCGAATCGTTGAACATCAGAGCGTTGTGATAATCCACAATAGGGTCGTCGGTGCAGTTGATGATAAACATTGGCGGCATCTGGTTGTGTACATGGCGTTCGAGGCTCATGCTGTCTTTGGCTTGTTCGGTGTAATATTGCCCCAAAAGGTTTCTCCGCGATTTGCAATGCACATATCCTTCTTGCATGGTTATAACTGGATAAATCATAATTGAGAAATCTGGGCGGAAGTAGTTTTGTGGCATATCTCCGTTGAATATGTTGTTGAAATCTTTGTTGAAATATATGGCAGACGTACCGCTAAGGTGACCACCTGCCGAAAAACCGCATACCCCGAGAGTGTCGTATGGGTGCAAAATAGTCTTGATGTAGTGGATAGCCATCTGTAAGTCTTGAATTTGTGCCGGATATCGGTTGCCACGCATGCCTCGGCGGTAGAGCAGCACAAAGCAGTCGTAGCCGTAAGAGTTGAAGAGCCTGGCAGGCGAAAAACCTTCGTTTTCTTTGGCAAGATAGCAGTAACTTCCACCGGGACAGAAGATTATTGCCTTTTTAGCAATACCGTTGCCGGCTGGCATGTGGTATAGACGCACAGCCTTTTTGCGAAAATCGTCGGGATGATTACCCCACAGTTGTATATAATCTTGAGCTTTTGTGGGGATAGTCAACAGTAATGTTATTATAATTATAAGGTGTCGCATGTTGGTGATGTGTATTTGAGGTTTGAAGGAACAGATACGCAGTTTTTGGCTACGAGAATTTTGTCGGGGTCGGGATCAGAGGCAGTCACCTCGGTTTCGGGATGTACCAGGGCAAACAGCAGGGCTATTTCGCCGTATCCACAATTGGTGAACTCTTTGGTGCTGCCGGTAAAAGAGTCGATGAAACTTAGGTCGCCGTTGAGGCTTTTTTTCACTGAGTTGGCAATTTCGCTGCCCTTGTATAGATAGTTGTGATAAACGAGGGGAAGGTAGTAGTCTTTGTTTTGATGTTCTTTGCGCATACCTTCCATATAATCAATGATATAGTGACGGAAATTGCGTGCCGTTTCCAAAGTGGTTTCTGCAACAAGGGGATTGTCGGCGCCGGCTCTTTTGCCTATCTCTAACACCATTTTGCCAGGATTTACAATTAAGCCGCCCTTTTTGAAAACGAGATTGAGTCCGAGAAGTACAATAGGCACAATGTCGAGACCCAGTTGCTTAGCCAAATAGAACGCACCTTGATGGAAACGGTGAATAGTGCCGTTGGTAGATCGTGTTCCTTCGGGGAAAATTACAATTGAATACCCCTGGGCCACAAGAGGTTTGAATTTTTCTACCAAAACATCGTAGCCAAGCGATGAGGGATAAAAATCTGCCTTTTTGAGAAAATTGCCGTAGATAAAATTCTTCTGCTGAGCGTCGTTGGTGAGGAACAAAATCTTGTGCGACAGGCTTTTGATGGCAAGAATATCAAAACTGCTTTGGTGGTTGGCTATAATAAGGCATGGTTTTGAGAAATCTTCGCCGTAAGGGTTGTTTACTTGAAACTTAACACGTGGCGCATCGTAAATCATCTGAACGTATTGATACATTTTGAAGTGGATCTTTTCGCGGTTTTTAACAAAAATCGTGTACATACGCATCCAGAAACATATCCATAAAAATCTGAGGAAGTAAAACAACGACCCTGCCATACTTCTAAAAGTGTATGGAAACTGTCTTGGACTTCCGTCACGTTCTTTAACCAAGAAATTGTAAAGCATCGGCGGGAAAATATATGCCGCAGCCACCACCGAAAACATTCCTATCACCACCACCACACCAAGACTCTTCATGGCAGGATGTTGGGCAAAAATCAGCGATCCTATACCCACAAACATTATCAGCGACGACACAGCCACGCTATTCTTGAACGAATCGAGCACTTTGCGTCCGCGGGAGTGTTCGTAGATGAGTCCCTCGGTGATAAATACGGTGTAGTCGTCGCCCTGACCAAAAATAAATGTGGCGAGTATTATGTTTACAATGTTGAAACTTATGCCTGTTAGATACATTATTCCAAGAATCCAAAACCAGCTGACAGTAAGTGGGATAAATGAAATGACGCTAAGTTCTGCCCGTCCGAAAGAGATGGTTAGGAAGATGAAAACTATGAATCCCGCCGAAAATAGCACAAAGTTGAAATTGTCGCTAAGACTTTCGGTAAGTGTTTGAGATACAATGCGCTCGTCGAATGCTGATATGTCGGGGTCTAATCCGGCGAAACATTCTGTTACCTGCTTAGCTAATTCTGGTTTTACGCGCAGAATAGTAATCACAGCGGAGCAAGTGCTGTCGACAGTGATGTATCCGCCTGCTCCAGTATTGAGCAACGGCTCAAAAAACTCATAATCCTTTACTTCAAATGTGTCTCTGAGTATTTTTTCAGCCTTGTTGAAATAGTTTTTGTTGAGATTTTGTTGTTCGGCGTGATAATCAGTGAGTTTAAGAATTGAGTCGCGGTAAGTGTTTGTAAATGTGTTCCATAGATTTATGCGCTGCTGTTGGAGCTTTTTTGACGGTACAAAGTTTCCTATGCCAGAAACTTTTTGTATGGTGTTGGTTTTCAGTAGGCTGTCGGCAATGGGCGCGGCTTTTTCGTATCGTTGCAGAGCCTCTTCGATATTGTTGCCAGTGGTAGCCACGTACACTGATATGGCGCTGTCGCTGTTCATCATACCAAAAGTGTGGGCGGCTTCGGCTCGTAATGATGGTGTCATATAGTTGAGCCGGCTCATTTCGCCGTCGAATTCGGTTTTTGTTCCGAGCCAGACAAGCACGGGGGTTATCACCAGCACGGGTATGGTTACATATTTTTTTTGCAAAAAATTGAAACTTAGGTTCATACCGCGTTTCGACGATAGGTTTTGCGTGTCGATTTTTTTTACCAAATGAGGGCAGAACACCAGCGTAAACAAAATGGCGGCAATCAGCAAAATGCCTCCGGCAAATCCCAGGTCTCGCAATGCAGGGCTGTCAGCGAATATCAACGCCAAAAACGCCGCCACAGTGGTAACGTTTCCTGTTATAAGAGGGGATGCTATCTCTCTGATATTCTGTTCCATATTGTTGGTATGGTAGTAATGCGTGATAAAGTGCAAAGGATAGTTGGCGGCAATACCTGTAAACACGGCGCAAATACCAAGCGCGATGATCGAAATGCCCCCGAACATAATCCACGACATTGCCGCTGCCACTGCGAAACCAAAGGCGAGCGTTATGCCCATTACTAACAAATTGCGAATGTTTCTTATTGAAAACCAAAGTATTAGTAAAATAAGAATGATTGACAAGACCGATGTTAGAAGCGAATCCTTTTTGATTTGAGCAGCATTGCACACCGCTATAACCGGCGGACCGAAAATGTTTACCTCGGTGTCGGGATAGAGGTTTTGAAATTCGTTGGCGGCATTTTGCATAAGTTCCACAATTTGTGTGTTGACGCCGCTTTCGCTCATTCCTGTGGGCGAATCAAAAAATATGACACCGCGTTTCATTTCGGGCTCCATAATGTAGCCGTTGTATAAAGTGTAACCACTTGCAGGCTTGAAACTTTGCAAATCAGACAATACGTTTACAAACAATCCGAGCGGGTCGCTTTGTACTACATTTTTAACATATCCTGGCGTGGGCGACTGCAGAATGGTTTTGTCTGTTTGGATGGCTTTTTCTGCGTGCTGAGGTGTTAGGCACGAGTCGGCAGCAAAACGGAATCTTGCACTATCGATAAACAGAGGGATGTTTTCTTGAACAAATTTTGCCGTGGTGTTGATAGCGTTGTCGTTGGTGCGTGGTTCGATATCTGCCACAAGCTGGGATCCGGTTTTTTTGAGATAACTTGCAAAGCCGTCCATCCTGCGAGTGAGGGTGTCGGGATTGTAAACCGAGTCTTTTTGATTGATAAATATGAAGATACGGGAGTTCCCTGCTGCTATGCCTATAAAATTTGACACTTTGGAATAGCCGCTTTTTTGTGGCAGAAAATCCGAAATGTCTTCTCTGAAATTGAGTTGCAATGCGCCCACAGTTGCCAATGCGCACACAAGTATCATAAGCGAAAGCCTAAGTGCTTTATGCTTTGAGAGATATCTGTATAACTTTATAAACAAACGTGTTAGCATCAGCTTTTAATTTTTTTAGCAATGTAATGCACCAGCATCGACGGATAACCGTAAAATAGTGCCGCAAAGGTAAAAAATGTATTTAATATACTGATACGTGTAAAGTCTCTTGTTGGACGAAAAGAAGAAACTCTTTCTTCTTTTGGTGGATAAAGCACATCGATATCTACACTCCGAATGTCAACGCCACTCCAGGCACATCTTACGAGCATTTCGAGTTCGGTTTCGTATTTCGACGAAAAAATATGCATTTTCGCAATTTTGTCGACAGGATAAAGGCGGAATCCCGTTTGGGTGTCCTTCAATCGGCGCAGGGTGTGCACTGTGAACCAAAAATTTGAGAATTTGTTTGCAAACGAACTGCTTTGATTGATCTCTTTGCCTTCAAAACACCTTGCGCCCACAATCAGGGAGCCGGGGTGTTGAGCTATTTCGGCAGTGAATTTAGGAAGGTCCGACGGGTGGTGCTGGCTGTCGGAGTCGATAGTTATGGCATATCTAAACCCCTTTTGGTGGGCGTATCTGAACCCTGTAATCAGAGCCTCCCCCTTGCCCAGGTTTTTGGGGTGGGTTAAAACTGTGATCCTATTGTTGTATTCCTCAAGAATTTGCGCTGTATTGTCGGGCGAACCATCGTTAATCACAATCAGGTTGTTGGTGTAGTTTAGAATGTCGTCGATAACTGCGTTTAGAAACTTAGCGTTGCGGTATGTGGGCATCAATACGCAGATGCTCAAACTATTAAATTGTTCTACTGATTGGGCGTTGGGGCTCGACATAGTTGAAGTTGCTAATTGTTATTCTCTGTTTGGATGTAAACCTCTAATAATTTTGTGCTTCCTTCCGGAAAGAAACGGAGGTTTTTGATCGCCGCAGGCACAAGCACAGTTTCGCCGCAAGCAATGTGAACGCGATCTTTATTATCGTCCCATTCTAAATCGCAGCCTCCCTCCACACATATATATATTATAAATGAGTCGATTTCAGGAAAGTCGCGTTCGATAGGCATATCGAGCTCAAAAATGTTGGTTGTGAAGTATTTGCAGTTAACAAGGTTTGCCGAAGCGTTGTTTTTTGGATGGTATTCTTGCTTTTTATTGTTAACACAATCAAAATCCAAAGCGTCTAAAGCCTCTTTTGTGTGCAGTTCGCGCAGTTCGCCGTTTTCGTCGCGGCGGTTGTAGTCAAAAATTCTGTAAGTGATGTCGCTTGTCTGCTGCACTTCTAGCAGCATAACACCCTTTCCAATAGCGTGTACGCAGCCAGGCGGAACAAAAAATACATCGCCTTCATAAACGTCAATCACGTTGAGAAGCGAGTGCACATTGCCGTTGTCAACTGCAGCCACATATTCTTCTTTAGTGATTGCGCGGTTGAATCCTCCCACCAATTTGGCATTCTCTTCGGCGTGCATCACATACCACATCTCGGTTTTGCCAGGGCAGTTGTGCCGTGCCCAAGCGAGTTCGTCGTCAGGGTGTACTTGCACGGAAAGGTCGTCGGAGGCATCGATAAACTTTACCAGCAGCGGGAATAAATTTCCGAAGGTTTCGTATACCGAGTCGCCAACAAGGTCGCCCATGTATATTTCAACTAGTTCGTCGAGGCTGTTTCCTTTAAGAAAGCCGTTGCTAACCACCGACACAGATTGTTTAACGTCGCTCACTTCCCAGCTTTCGCCGCAGTGAGCCGGCACTCCGTGACGGTTGAATATTTTCTCAAACTTGTTTCCGCCCCATATCTTGGTCTTGTAGACTGGAGTAAATTTCAGCGGGTATAAATTATTGCTCATTATATTATCGCAGAAAATTTTTATATTCGGTACTAAATTTGTACATTTGCAATCAATAGCAAACAAAAAACGGGTCAAAAGTAATCCTTTTTTCCCGAATAACACAATAAAGAATGGCAATAATATCAAAATTGCCCCTTTATTTTGCTATAAAACAAGTAATTAGAAAAAAAAATTTTTCTTTATAAAAAATTTTGACATTAAATTAAAATTTTATAATTTTAGTAGCCTATATTTTACGTATAGCGGACTGAAAAACAAAGTTGATATGTATGAAAAAGTTTAAGCTCTCCATAAAGTCGAAGTTTAGGTTATTCCTACTGATAACGCTGTTGCCGTTTGTGATTGTGTCAGTGATATTTGTGGTTCTTTTAGGCAGGAACAAAGCCTACGAAGACTACGAGCAAAAAGTGCTTACGCTCAAGCTCGAATACCTCAAACTCAAAGAGTACGAGCAGTCGTTTTTGCTCTACTACACCACCGACAACACGTTTTTCAAAACAATGGAAAACGAATATCTTCGCAAATTTGAACTTGAGCAAAAGCAGATCAACAAAAATTTCGACGAGCTGCTTAATCTTCCTGCCACCGCCACTCTCGACCTCAACAACAACATCTATATGTTGAAAGAGAACGCGACTTCGTATGGCGACCTTTTGAAACTTGTTGCTTCAAAATTCTACAAGCGAGGTTCTTACACCACTGGTATTATTGGCGAAATAGAGCGTAGTTATGCCACTGCCGTTTCGCAGAAATCGTTGCCTGCGCCTATTTTGTCGTCGCTAAAAGAGATGGAGGTGCAGTATCTCAACCGCAAAGATGCCGCCTACTACAACGACTTTATCAATATTTACACTTTGAATATGGGCTCGGCTGCCATTGTGGAACCCGAACCAGTTCCTATTGTGGTGGCTTCACGTGATTCTTCGCAAAATGATACAGTGTCGGTAACACCCGTTACTGTTGCCCAACCGCAGCCTAAAGCAAAGAACAAAAACAGCGAAAAACTTAAACCTGTAAACGATTTCAAGAGGTTCTTTACTTCGCTTGTAAAAATCGACAAAGAGATTGGTTTCAACCGTGAAGAAGGTCTTCTGTTTGATCTTCAGGTAGAAAAATCGAAACTCGACGACATTGACTCTATCCTCACCAAGATTTCAGAGCAGAAAGAGCAGACAGCCTCTACCACAAGGCTTCTCCTTATTATAATAGCGATACTGATTATTTTGGCACTGGCTATTGCTATTGCCAAGTTCTCTAATAAGATTACTTCAGCAATCTCAAAAATCAGCGGATACGTTAACGCGCTCAGTAAAGGTATTATTCCCGATGAGGAAATCAAGTGCAACACCAACGACGAGCTTGCTGATATGGCTGTGGAGCTCAACACATTCGCCCACGGTCTAAAAGAGACCACGCAGTTTGCGAGCAGCATCGGTAGCGGCAATTTGGACACCGAATTCAAACCCCTCAGCGAAAACGACTTGCTCGGTAACTCGCTCTTGGAGATGCGTAGCAACCTTTATAAATCGCAACAGGAAGACGAAAAACGTCAGCGTGAGGACAGCCTGCGTAAGTGGGCAAACGAAGGTCTCACACAGTTCTCCGAAATTCTGCGTCAGAGCACCAGCAATATCAACGACCTTGCCAACAACGTTCTAAAAAATCTTATCCACTTTTTGGACGCTAACCAAGGCGGTTTGTTCCTCTACAACGACAACAACAAAAACGATGTTTACCTCGAACTCGTTTCCTCATACGCCTACAACCAAGAGCGCAAGAAGAAAAAGAAAATCTATCTTGGCGAGGGCTTGATTGGTACATGTGCTATTGAAAAATCGTATGTTTACCTTACCGACTTGCCCAACGACTATCTTTCAATTACATCAGGTCTTGGCGGCGCAAACCCCAACTGCTTGCTTATCATGCCGTTGAAGGTGGAGGAACAGATTTTTGGTGTGATGGAGATTGCTTCGTTTAAGAAGATGGAGAAACACGAAATCGACTTTGTAGAAAAGGTTTCGGAATCTATCGCCTCCACACTCTCAATCGCCAAAATCAACCAGAGGACAGCAGAACTTCTTGCACAATCGCAGCAGCAAGCCGAGGAAATGGCTTCGCAAGAGGAGGAGATGCGTCAAAACCTCGAAGAACTTCAAGCCACACAGGAAGAGTCGGCACGCAAAGAGGCTGAGATGCAGAGTATTCTCAACGCCGTCAACAGCTCGTCGCTCGTTATCGAGTACGACCTCACCGGCAACATCACAAGTGTGAACGAGGCATTCTGCAAGGCTATGAACCTGCAGCGTGAACAAACCATCGGACGCACACTCGACGAGTATCGCGACAGCACAGAAGAAAACTCTTTGCAAGACGCCGATTTCTGGAGCCGTGTACGTGATGGCGAGGTTGTAAAACGTACCGACAAATATGTGACAGGAGGTGAGGAACACTGGCTTCACCAAGTGTTTACTCCTATTATCGACAGCGACGGATTCCCCTATAAAATCCTCAACATGGCCACCGACATTACTGCAAGCAAAAAGCAGGAAATCGAACTTAAGGTTCAGGCCGACAAGATGGCAGCGCAGGAAGATGAGATGCGTCACAACCTCGAAGAGTTGCAGCACGCCCAGGAGGCTATGGCAGCTCAGCAGGAGGAACTCAACGAGGCAAACCAGAAACTCCACGACAACGAGTCGAACCTTATAAGCGCTATTGAAAAATCCAAGGCTCAGGAAAAAGAACTCCAAGAGAAAGTGGAGGAATTGAACAAACTCCACAAAGAGCTTGAGATTCAGCAGGCAGAGATACTCGAACAAAACCGCGAATTGCAAGAGAGAGAAAAAGTACAAACCAAGGCGCTTCAAAATGCAGACCGCAATCTTGAACGCACCAGAATGAAAATTATGGCAGAGTTTGTACACAACCTCGAACGTCACGTTGCTGTTATGGAAGAGGCCGAGCAAGTGTTGCGCCGAAACAAAAACAATGTTCCGGCTGAGGTTATCAACACAATTTCCGACTTGAAGAACCAGTTTATGATACTGATTACCAAGTATAAATTTGAATAGTTGATAGTATTTATTGGATAATTACTTTTTGGTTTTACATAAGAATTAAATAGTTATTATTTATTATTATTTGTTTTTTGATTTATTTTTTTTATTCTTATTTTATTGATTTTTATTGTTATTGATTTTATTGTTATTGATTTTGGCCGTTTTCCATCCCCCCTGGGAAACGGCTTTTTCTTTGTGAGATGATGATGTATGGCATTATTTTAGTATAATATTTTGTGAATTTAGTAAAATAAAATGCAGATTATGAAAAATATAATAGAGAGGCTAACTCTGTTACTGATAATAATATCGGCTGTTGTTTTGCAGTCGTGCAATAGCGAAAACCGTAACACGTCGCAAACGCAAAGTGAGTTTTCCGACGAGGATTATGAGGCGGGACAAACCGATGCTCCAGTATTTCGTGGGGTAAGGCTGTTGTCGCAGCATAGAGGATTCAAGGTGCCAGAGTCGGCGGCGGTTGATAGTCGCAACAACTATATTTATGTGTCGAATATCAATGGAGAACCCGACGAAAAGAACGGAATGGGATATGTTACAAGGGTAATGCTTTCGGGAGAAATCATTGATACACTTAATATTCAAGGTTTAAACGCGCCTAAAGGAATGGCATTGTCTGGCAACTTGCTTTATATTGCCGATATCGACCGTGTGGTGGTTTACAACACCGACAGCCAACAGGTAGTGAAAATATTTGAGCCTCAAGGCGCTGAGTTTCTTAACGATATTTCAATAGATGCCGAAAATAATATCTATATTTCAGATTCAAAAGCCGGTCAGTTGTTTAAAATTGCGTCAGATAAGATTGAAACATATATCGCTGATTCGCTTTGTGTAAATGCAAACGGCTTGTGCCGTTCAGATGCGTGTATGGCAATGGGCGCAGGTGATAGAATTTTGGTCGTTAATCCATTGAATGCCACCAAAAAAGTGTTTGCCAATCTGAGCTTCACTCCCGACGGACTTAAATATCACAACGACACCACTTATATTGCCTCTGACTTTGTGGGTAACATTTTTGCGGTGAGTCCCAATGCTTGTCGTTTGCTGTTGGGTGCCCGAGAAGGCGTCAATGCTGCCGATTTCGAATATTTGCCAGAGCAAAACATTCTTATCGTTCCTACGTTTTTTAACAATACGATAGATATTTATGAAATTGGTTTGGATTAATCAAATTGTCAATTGCGAATTGTCAATTGTGAATTATGAATTATTTTTATAACTATGAAACCACACCTTATATATTTAGTGTCATTTTTGCTGATAGCGTTTAACACCTTAGCTCAGAATACGAAACAGCCTGTTGTACAGTTTGCTGAAACCGAGTTTGACTTTGGCAACATCGGCGAACTTGATGGTGCTGTTACTCACCGCTTTGTGTACAAAAACACGGGCAATTCTCCCTTGGTGGTGTCAAAGGTTTACACATCGTGCGGATGTACATCGCCGGCGTGGAGCAAAGAGCCTGTGATGCCCGGTCAGGAGGGCTATGTGGATGCTACATTCGACCCACGCGAGCGTCCCGGGGCTTTTACCAAGAGCATTACCGTGATGCACAATGGCAAGAATATTCAAGATGTGCTTTATATTTCGGGTGTTGTTCAGCCGCGTCCCGAACCTATTTCTGCCGATTATCCTTACACGTTTTTTGATTTGCGTTTGAAGAAAACCACCGTGAATTTCGGCAGCGTTTCAAAAGGCGAAACCGTAAAACAGACCATTGAAATATACAATCCCACCAAGGCAGACCTTGTGGTTGAGCCCGACAACGCAAATATTCCGCAGTTTCTCACACTCTCGGTGTCGCCAAAAATTTTGAAACCTGGAGCCAAAGGCGAAATCAAAGCCGAGTTCGTTACCAAAAAGTGCGACGGTTGGGACTATTTCGATTTTCAAGCAGGCATATTGGTAAACACCTACAAGTATAAACTCAATTTCAAATCCATTATCACTGAGAAGTTTACCGCCGAACAGATAAAGAATCCTCCCTTGATTGAGTTCCCCAACGGCAAGGATGTATCTTTTAAGAATGTAGAAAAGGAATCAACTGTATATCAGAAGTTAACGTATACAAACTCCGGCACGTCGCCCCTTGAAATACGTGCTGTGAGGAATTTTTCTGACTGCGTATCTTACAAAATTAACACGCCTGTGGTGCAGCCCGGCGAAAACGGCAATATTACAATATTTTTCAACGCCGAAGGTAAGAAGAATTTAGTAACCAAATACTTAACCCTCGTAACCAATAGTCCTCAGAGCGGACACGACAATGTGGTGTTGAAAATTTCGGCGCAGATTGCGGAGTGATTTTGATACATCGCAAGCCGTTTTTTATTATATTTGCATTCATCAATGCCGTACAGTTATGTTTTGGGATTTTATATATCAAAATTACGTCTACATACTGATGCCCGTTATCAGCGGACTTATCGGTTGGATTACCAATGTGTTAGCCGTAAAAATGACATTCTATCCCATCGACTATTTTGGCATCCGTCCATTTGGTTGGCAGGGCATTATTCCCTCTAAAACCACTCAGATGGCAGAAAAATCTGTCGACCTTCTTACCCGCGACCTTTTTAAAACTTCGGAAGTGTTCGCCCGTATTGACACTCAGAAGGTTACCGAAATTTGTAGCGACGACCTCAACAAACTTTGCGGCAAGATTACATCCAAGGTGATGCAGTCGCGACTTCCTTTGGTGTGGAGTCTCTCGGGGGCAAAAATCAAGTCCACAGTATCGCAGGTGATAGAAACCGCTATGCCGACCGCCGTGCAAAACTCTATGCAGAGCATCAAAGACAATGTGGATTCCATTATCGACCTTAAAAAAATCACCATCGACACCTTAAAACAAGACAAAACCCTGATTAACAAGATTTTTCTCGACCTTGGAGGAAAACAGTTCAGGTTTATCGAAACGTCGGGATTGTTTCTCGGTGCGTTTTTCGGTATAGGTCAGATATTTACGATGGCTTACACCTCGCATTGGCTGATGTTCTTGCTTTATGGAATTTTTATCGGATATATCACCAACTATTTGGCTATCAAGTTGATATTTGAACCCGCCGAACCTATTCAGATTGGTCCGTTTGTACTGTGGGGACTTTTCCTAAAACGTCAGAAAGAGGAGGCGTTCCGCTATGCGCAGATTATTTCCGAAAGGATTCTCACCATCGACAACCTGTTCGACACAATTTTCCGCAAAGACAATCCGCAAATCAAAGAGATACTCGGACGCGAGATTTCAACCGCCGTAGACCGTGTGATGGAGCGTATGCCTGCGCCTGTCCGCATTCTTATGCCCGACGAAAAAATCCGCGAAATCAAAAGCGTAGCACTTTTTGAACTTATGTGCGAGATGCCGCTTTACATCCGTGCGGTGTTCCCCTACGCCGAAAAAGCCCTTGATATTCAAAACACTATCGGCGACAAGATGGCAAACCTTCCACCCAAAAAGTTCATCGGTTTTCTTCGTCCCGCATTTGAGCAAGACGAGTGGAAACTTATTGCCGTTGGTGCTGCCCTCGGTGGCGCGGCAGGTATTATTCAGTATATTATTTCTCTAATGTAGTATCAAAAGAAAGGTATCAATTTGTGCAAGTGTCGCTTGCATAATTAGGAAAGAGTATCAAAGAAATATTGTTTTTTTTGACAAAGAGTATTGATAAATCAGCAATAATTGTTACATTTGTGTCAAATAACATAAAAGGAAATGGATAGAATCAGAGAGATAAAATGGTATAAGAATTATTTTATGGATTTTTATCTCCAACGCACCGAAAAGGAGCGTTTGAAGATTCAATATACACTCAAAATTGTTGAAACCCAAAAGATTGTCCCCACAAGGTTTTTAAAAAAAATTGAAGGAGTCAACGGTTTGTACGAAATTAGGGTAGAGTTTGAAAGCAATATTTTTAGAATTTTTTGCTGCAACGATAACGGCTCTATTATCGTATTATTTAATGGGTTTCAAAAGAAGACTCAGAAGACACCCACTGATGAGATACAACGTGCTAAAAGAATAATGGACGATTACTTTAACGATAAAAGAAATGGCAGAATTAACTGAGAAACAACGCGAAAAACTTATGGAATGTACCGATTTTGAACAACTACTAGAAATCGAGTATGGCAAACGTGGCGAACCTGCACGCGAAAAATTTGAGTCTGATGCTGAGATGTATTGCTTGGCAGAATGTCTCAAAGACGAACGTGCTTCGGCAGGCCTTTCGCAGGAAGAATTTGCCCTTAAATTGGGAACTGAAAAAAGCGTTATTTCCAAAATAGAGAACGGCAACCTTGATATTCAGTTGTCGTCGCTATTGAATATTTTCCATAGTCTTGGCAAGAGGATAAGTTTTTCGATAGTTTGATTCAAAATTTATCTTTGAAACCGAAGATTCTAACACGTAATAACCCCAAAAATGTTATCTAAAAGTTTTTTTATTATCCTTCTCCTGAACTTATTTTTGTCGGTGTCATCATCGGCGCAATTGCAAAAAGAACCGCGTATCGTTGTGGGCATCGTTATCGACCAAATGCGTTACGACTGCCTCTATCGCTATGGACGCCATATGGGTGAAAACGGTTTTAAGCGCCTTATCAGCAGTGGAACTAACTGTACCAACGCCCATTACGAATATCTTGTAACCGAGTCGGCTCCCGGTTTTGCCACTATCTACACCGGCGCCAACCCTTGCAGCCACGGCATTATTGCCAACTCGTGGTATCAGCGTCTTGAACGCAAGGTGCAGACCGCTGTCGGCGACAAAAACTACACTGCCATAGGTGGTTCGAGCAGCACAGGAGCGTCGTCTCCACTGCAACTGCGCGGCACAACCCTTGGCGACGAGATGAAACTTGCCACTTTCAAACGCTCAAAGGTGATATCCGTGTCGCTAAACCATAGGAGCGCAATTCTTTCGGCGGGACGTCTTGCCGATGGTGTGTATTGGTTAGATGATAGTACGGGTAATTTTATCACAAATTCTTATTACACAGGTGTTTTGCCGCAATGGGTAATGGATTTTAACAATAGAAAACTTCCCGACGAATATATCTACAAAGGTTGGTACACTATCAAAAGTATCAAGCAGTATATCGAGAGTCTGCCCGACAACAGTGTCTACGAGATTGGCGTGGGCGGACAGACCACTTTCCCCTACAACCTCGACAAGTTGAAACAGAATATGGGTTACGCCGTAATGCGCTACACCCCGCACGGCAACAGCCTTACCACTGAGTTTGCTTTGCAAGCCATTGAAAGCGAGAATCTTGGCGGCGACGAGTTTCCCGACCTTCTGTTGATTAATTACGCCGTGCCGGGATACGTGAGCGACGCTTACGGAATACGCTCCATTGAGTTGGAGGATGTGTATCTGCGTTTGGACACCGAGATTGCCAAAGTGCTTGAAAAACTCGACAAGTACATTGGTCACGACGATTATGTGGTGTTTCTCACCGCCGACCGTGGTTCGTCAGATTGCCCCACGTTTCTCAACGAAATAGGAATCCCCGGCAACCAGATCAACTGCAACAGCAATGTGGCTGTGCTAAATTCGTATCTGAGTGCGCTTTACGGACAGGCAAAATGGATCGACCGTTATCATCGCCGCAATATCTACCTGAATCAGACCGTGATAGAGAGCAAAAAACTCAAACTGTCGGAAGTGCAGAATATGGCGGCGCAGTTGATGATGGAGTTTTCGGGTATCGACAACGCTATGCCCGCATCGTCGTTTCTTACAAGCAATTACACAAGCGGCATTTGGCAGCAGGCGCAGAACTCGTTTTGTAGCGACAAGTCGGGCGACATCGTTCTCAACTTTGCCCCCGGATGGCAGGAGGTAACCGAAACATCGCAAGAGTATTCGGTGTCGGCTCAAAACTCGCCCTACAACCACGACACGCACGTTCCCTTGGTATTCTTTGGCAAAAACATCCGCCGCAAAACCGTCAACCGCCGCATCAGCATCACCGACATCACCCCCACGCTCGCCACCCTCCTAAGCATCTGCGCCCCAGATTATTGCTCAGGTAAAACGATTAATGAGGTGATGGAATATTGAGGATGATGGTCGCGATGTTCAGATATTTTTTGTAATATTGCAACCAGTATAACAATTTAGATTAAAGTTGAAAATTATGCGACACCTATTTATATATGCGTTTTTGTGGGCTATGGTTTTGCCGTTGACCACCTCCGCCCAGTACTCCACCTCCAACAAAAAAGCCATCCAGACCTTTGAGCAGGCGATGTCAAAATTCCGTGCTGAGAGTTTCGACGAGGCGGATGCTCTTGCCGACAAGGCTTTTAAGATGGATCCAAAGTTTGTGGAGGCGTTGTGGCTCAAAGCCGACATTGCCCACAGCCAGATGAAGTTTGCCGACGAGGTGCCAGTATTGAAGCAGGCGTTGAAACTCCGTCCCGGCGACGAAAACACCATTCTCGGTATTGCCGACGCCTTTTACCTTGATTATCAAAACGATTCGGCGGTGGCTTATTACAACCAGATTTTGGCTATGCCGCGTATTGCCGAACAGCATCGCAACCGTGTACAGAAAAATATCGAAAACGCAAAATTCCGCATTCACGCACTTGCCAATCCGTTGGATATCAAGCCAAAACATCTTGGCGGAAAAGTCAACACCGTATACAACGACTATTTCCCAGCACTATCTGCCGACGCTCAGACTCTCGTCTACACCATTGAACTTCCGCAGACCAAGAACAACCCCTTGTTGCCTTACACTCAGGAAGATATCTTTATCACCTATCGCAACGACCCACATTCGCCGTGGCAGCAGGCCCGTAGCATCGGCGCGGCGGTAAACACTATGAACAACGAGGGTGCGCCCTTTATCACTGCCGACGGTTCTAAACTCTTGTACACCAGTTGCACCTGTCCCGACGGCCTTATCCGCTGTTGCGACATCTATTATGTGGAACTCGACCAAGCCCCAAATTACGGTTTCCCCAAAAAAATGGCGTCGCCGGTCAACTCCGAATATTGGGAGTCGCAGCCGTGCCTCTCTGCCGACAACCGCACGCTCTACTTTGTGAGCAACCGTCAGGGCGGATTCGGCGGAAAAGACATTTGGTACTGCACCCGCAACGACAACGGCACTTGGAACGGACCTTTCAACCTTGGTCCCGAAATCAACACCTCGGGCAACGAAACCTCGCCCTTTATTCACGCCGACAACTCAACCCTCTATTTCTGCACTGATGCCCGCGTGGGAATGGGCGGTCAGGATATTTTTGTAACTCACAATGTTAATGGCAAATGGACCGAGCCAAAGAATCTTGGTTATCCCATCAACACCCGTTTCGACGAAACCCGCCTTGCCGTGCCTGTGTTTGGCAGCACCGCCATAATCGCCAGCAACCGCGACACCGCTCTCACGGGCGAAACCAGCATCGACCTTTATGAAATCTCCCTTCCGCAGCCCTTGCAGCCACATCGCACTATCTTTGTTCAGGGAACGGTATACGACAACGCCACCAAAGAGCCTTTGAAATCGCAGTTCCAATTGGTAAACATCAACACCGGCGACACTCTCCAAACCGCCTTTACCGAACCCAAGCAAGTGAATATACTTCTCTATCTTCCAATAGGTTACGACTATGCACTCAATGTTTCGGCAGACGGATATATGATGAACTCAAAGCATTTTTCGCTAAAAGATATTCCCGACGGTGTGGAGCGTTTCGACATTGATGTTCCGATGGAAAAAATCACCGCCGGCACCACCATCGTGCTCAACAACATATTTTTTGAAACCGACAAGTACGACCTCCGCCGCGAATCCGACTACGAGTTGGGACGCTTGATAAAATTCCTCAACGACAATCCGAAAATCAAGATAGAGATAGGCGGACACACCGACAACACCGGCTCTGAGCAGCACAACCGTCTTTTGAGTCAAAACCGTGCCAACTCGATAGTTACCTACTTGATATCCAAAGGTATTGCCCCCGCCCGCCTCACCAGCCGCGGCTACGGTTCATCCTCTCCCGCCGCCCCCAACGACACCCCCGAAAACCGCGCAAAAAACCGAAGAACAGAGGTGAAGGTGGTGGAGTAAAAAGGTGTACAGATTATCTGACCATCCAGTTCTCCAACTGTATGCCTGTAACATTTTTAAAATGCTTGGTATTGTCAGTAATCAAAATTAAGTTGTTAGTTATTGATGTACAGGCTATAAGTAAGTCGAAATCGTCGGTAATATGAGTGCCTGCGCATTGAAGCCGGGCTTTTTCTTTGGCGTACAGTTCTATGGCAGGTTTGATAGGAATAATACTTACTTTGCTCAGAAATTCTTGCAATGGCTGTTTCTTGTATTTGTTGCCGCCTTTCATTATCGCCAGTTCTTCCCCAAACAATAATTCGGCAAAGGTTATTTCGCTGATGCAACAATTAGCCAAACCGATATTAAGAATTTTTTCAACAATGGTTTGTTGTTTCCGTAGCCAAAAAATGCAGATATTAGTGTCTAATAGGTATTTCATAGTAGGTCAATATCCTTGTTTCTGAATTGTCTTGATCCTTTTATCATTCCGATAAATTCGTTAGTGTCGGGGAAAATGTCGCCGCACCATACAGCAGAAGGTTCGTCAGAGTTGTGGAGATTGGCATCAGTTGTCGGCTTGCTTGTTTCGTTGATATTTTCTTCTTGTAAAACATCAAATAATCCGCAACTTTCTATCATTTTGATTATTGCGTTTGCGGCCTTGTTAGCAGGGTCGAATGATAAAGCCAAAGTCTTAACTTTGCCACCGCTTTTATGGCTCTTAGTCCTCTTGTTATTTGTCGCAGTAAGTTCCATATCAATTTGTTTTTTTGCAAATATACTCATTTCCTCAAAAATAATCAACTTCGTGCAAAATTTATTTGTAGGATCAAGAATCTTCGTTTTATTTGTTTTATTTGGTGATAGTTTAATACTCTGTAAATTAAGTATTTAATTTAATAATCCGTAAAAATTGGCACCGAGATTTATTTTCCGCCCCCAACGACACCCCCGAAAACCGCGCTAAAAACCGAAGAACAGAGGTGAAGGTGGTGGAGTAAAAATGTGATTTTCTCTGCGATAAAGTAATATATTGAATAAAAGATAGTTATGTTTGAAAATTACACTTTTTCGGACATAAATTTCTGAAAATTTACATTTTTTCGGACATAAAATCTCAGATTTTTACATTTTTTCGGACATAAATTTGCGAAAAATTACACTTTTTCGGACTTATAATTTTATCGCCCTAAAAAGACCCTTTACAATACCTTGTAGACCCGATTTGTCGAAAATCGCAAAATGTTTTTAGCCGTTTTTGTCGAAAATCGCAAAATGTTTATTATAATTTACATTCAATTCCTCGTTTTTTTGCAGATTTGGATGGCTATCGTTTTTGATACCCGTCCAAATCTCGATTTTTTTTGCAGATTTGGACGGTTGTGTCTATTACGGTTTACATTTTATTTATTGATTTTTTCGATAATTTCATTCTAAAATCATTCTTGTTCTTTTCAAAAATATCTTTACTTTTGGCTCACGAATATTTTAACATTAACGACACATTATTATGGAAAGTCAAAAACGTTTTTTCCTCCAAGAGAAGGATATCCCCACCCAGTGGTACAATATCGTGGCAGATATGAAAAACAAACCCCTGCCTATGCTCAACCCGCAGACTCGCAAGCCTATAACCGTTGACGAACTGTCGGCGCTCTTTGCTCGCGGTTGCTCCGAACAGGAACTCGACTCTACCCACCAGTGGATCGACATCCCCGAACCCGTGCGCAACCAGTACAAAAACTACCGTTCTACTCCGCTCGTGCGTGCTTACGGTTTGGAGAAGGCTCTCGACACTCCCGCTCATATCTATTTCAAAAACGAGAGCGTGAGTCCCGTGGGTAGCCACAAACTCAATTCGGCTCTTGCTCAGGCTTATTACTGCAAAAAAGAGGGCGTTACCAATATTACCACCGAAACCGGCGCAGGTCAGTGGGGTGCGGCTCTGTCGTACGCTGCCAAGGTGTTTGGCCTTGAACTCGCTGTGTTTATGGTGAAAATCAGTTACAACCAAAAACCCTACCGTCGCTTAATTATGCAGACCTACGGTGCTCAGGTGGTAGCATCTCCAAGTATGGGTACCCGTGCCGGCAAGGACATTATCACTGCCAATCCCAACTATCAGGGAAGTCTCGGAACAGCAATTTCGGAGGCTGTGGAACTTGCTATGCAGACTCCCAACTGCAAGTATGTGCTTGGTAGCGTGTTGAACCACGTTTCGCTGCATCAAACAGTTATCGGTCTCGAAGCCGAAAAACAGATGGCTATGGCGGGCGAATATCCCGACATTGTTGTGGGCTGTTTTGGCGGTGGTAGCAATTTCAGCGGAATCTCGTTCCCCTTTATGCGTCACAATATTCTCGAAGGCAAGACAACCGAGTTTATCGCTGCCGAACCTGCTGCTTGTCCCAAATTGACCCGCGGCGTGTTCCAATACGATTTTGGCGACGAGGTTGGCTATACTCCTCTGTTGCCGATGTTTACCCTTGGACACGATTTTGCTCCGGCTCATATCCACGCAGGCGGTCTCCGCTACCACGGCGCAGGCACAATCGTAAGCCAGTTGCTCAAAGACGGTTATATGAAAGGCGTTGACATTCCTCAGTTAGAATCGTTCCAAGCCGCAAGTCTTTTTGCACAGGCCGAGGGTATTATCCCTGCTCCCGAATCGGCTCACGCCATCGCCGCCACCATCCGCCTTGCAAAACAATGTAAAGAGGAAGGCAAAGGCAAGACCATTTTGTTTAACCTTTCGGGACACGGACTTATCGATATGACCGCCTACGACCAGTATCTCTCAGGCGACCTCACCAATTTCATTCTCCCACAAGAAGAAATCGACAAGACCACTTCTAAACTTGAACATATTATTTAATTGATTAATATCTATTGATTGTTTTCAACAGCCGCTATACGGCGGCTGTTTTTTATTATGTTGTTATGTCACCAATTCTGATTTTATTCATCATATTTCTCTATTTTGCAATGATTTTTGCCGTGAGCGTCTACACCAGCCGCAAATCGGGCAACGACAACAAGGCTTTTTTCACCGGCTCGCGACAGTCGCCGTGGTACATTGTGGCTATCGCAATGATTGGCACAAGTATTTCGGGTGTAACGTTTATCTCCGTGCCGGGAATGGTGGCGGGGTCGCAATTCAGTTATATCCAGATGGTTCTCGGCTTTGTGGCAGGATATTTTGCCATTGCCTACGTGCTGTTGCCGCTCTATTACAAACTCAATTTGCAGAGCATCTACACCTATTTAGACCAGCGTTTTGGACACGGGAGTTACCGCATTGGCGCGGTTTTCTTCTTGATTTCCAAGTTTTTGGGATGCGGCGTTAGAATGTACCTTACGGCAATAGTGTTGCAGTTGGTGCTTTTTAATCAGATTGGAGTGCCTTTTGCGCTCAATGTGGCTGTAACAATGATAATTGTGTGGCTTTACACGTTTCGTGGAGGTGTTAAAACCCTTGTGTGGACTGATATGCTGCAAACTCTCTCGCTAATTGCCGCAGTGGTGCTATGTATCTACTTTGTTTGCAAGCAGATGGGATTGGATTTGAGCAGCCTGTGCTCGTCGATTGCGTCAAGCAAAATGTCTGACACTTGGTTCTTCTCTGATTACAACGATAAACGCTTCTTTTTCAAACAGTTTCTTGCCGGAATGTTCACCACCATTGCAATGACGGGATTGGATCAGGATATGATGCAGAAAAACCTCTCTTGCCGCACTCTCAAAGACGCCCAAAAGAATGTTATCAGTTACGGATTTGGTTTTCTGCCAGTTAACCTCTTGTTTCTTGCGCTTGGAATATTGCTCTACAACTACGCCGCTCAACTCGGACTTTTTGCCAACGGCGCACTCACCGACATTCAGGGCAACGCTCTCAAAAGCGACGAACTTTTTCCCTATCTCGCCACTGCCACAGGTGCCGACGGAGTGCCATTCTTGCCTGCTGCGGTAGGTGTTTTGTTTATTTTGGGATTGGTGGCTGCGGCGTTCTCCTCGGCAGGAAGCGCGGTAACGGCTCTCACCACATCGGTAACCATCGACATTCTCCGTGCCGACACCAAAGGCGACGATGCCTCGTTGAAACGCACCCGTCAGCGTGTCCACATTATCAACGCCGTGGTGATGGGTGTGATAATCTATCTTTTTAAGGCGATAGGCAGCACCAGCGTGATTGAGGCGGTTTACGTGGTGGCAAGTTACACCTACGGACCATTGCTCGGATTGTATTTTTACGGACTATATTCAAAACGCCCTGTCCGCGACCGTCTTGTGCCGATTATCTGCATACTCTCGCCCCTTATCTGCCTTGTAATCAGTCTCAACAGCGAAGCCTGGTTCAATGGCTACAAAATGGGTTACGAACTCCTCCTGCTCAACGGCGCTCTCACCGCCCTCGGACTTTGGCTCAGCGGAATTGGATGTGACAAAAAATGACAGCCATCATTCTGATAATAACAATCTATGCTGTATTAATAATTTTTTATAGCATAATGTTTCGCATTTCTATTGTGGGGACGCGCCGTGGCACGCCTCCCACAATTGCGACACCCACCGTTGTGTCCGCCACTATCATCGTCTCTGCCCGAAACGAGGAATCCACCATCATACCATTTCTCGACCATATATCGCAACAATCCGTACCTCTTATATTAATCGACGACCATTCCACCGATTCCACATATTCCAAAGCCCTTGAATACCGTTCCCGATATGATTTCACCCTGATACAGAATCCCGGGAAGGGCAAAAAGGCAGCCCTCGCCGCCGCGTTGGAATACGTTGAAACTCCATATATACTCTTTACCGACTGTGACTGCATTCCCTCGCCCGATTGGGCTAAGTGTATGATTCATACAGCCATAGGACAAAACGCCGATATGGTGCTTGCACCTGTAATAATCAAAGCCAAAAATCAAAAATCACTGTTTCAACGACTTTGGCAGGCGGAATCAATGTCGCTCATAACCCTTACCGCCGCCTCTGCCATCACACACCGTCCGCTTATGTGCAACGGTGGCAATATGTTGGTAAGCACCTCTCTCCGCCGTCAAGCCGAAGGTCATATCAATAACAAATATCTTTCGGGTGATGACATTTTTCTATTGCAATTTGCAGTGTCTGAACATAAAAAGATAGTGTATGCAAAATCGCCGTCAACCACTGTGTCAACCTGCGGACCAGAAACTCTTGGTGCGCTTCTTCGTCAGCGAGGACGGTGGGTTTCCAAGACAGGCGGCTACACCGATTGGTTTACAATCCTTGTGGCACTCTTGGTGTTTGCGGCAAACATTTCGGTGATTGTTGGAGCGGTGATAAGTGCGATAAATGGATGGTGGTATATTTTTATAATCTTATGGCTGTTGAAATTCATTGCCGACGCCCTCTCAGTCCGCATCCCCTCAGCCTATTACCACATCCCCGTCTGTTGGCTCGACATCCTCGCCTTAGCGGTGGTATATCCGTTTTATACATTGGCTTGCACGGTGATAGGGATGACGAGGAAAACGGTGTGGCGGTAGAGACGGTGTGCACACCGTCTCTACACCATAATTCAAAAGATATTATTATTCCCCCAAATGCAAATATTGAATTAAACAAAATTTAGTTTCTTTACCATTTCCATTTTTTTATTATCTTTGCCCCGTAAATTATATTTGGCTAATAATGCAGTTTAAAGATATACCCGGTCATAGCAACGTTAAACAGCGTCTGATCAATACTGTAAGCGACAACCGTATCAGCCACGCCCAATTGTTCTTGGGTCCGGAGGGATGCGGAAAACTGTCGCTCGCTATCGCCTACGCACAGTATATCAACTGCACAGGACGAAAGCCCGGCGATACGGATAGTTGCGGCACTTGTCCTCATTGCGTTAAGTATCAGAAACTCGTCCATCCCGACCTTCATTTTGTCTATCCTGTGGTGTCGGGCAAGGGCACAACCAAGCCCGTGAGCGATGATTTTCTTCCCGATTGGCGCAAGTTTGTGTTGCAACGAAATTATCACCGTTTGGACGATTGGTACGATTTTATTGGTTCCGACAATTCGCAAGGTGCCATCTTTGCCCAAGAGAGTCAGGAGATTATACGCAAACTCGGCTTAAAAACTTTTGAGGCGGAATACAAGGTGATGATAATTTGGATGGCAGAAAAACTCAACGAAACCGCCGCCAACAAACTCCTGAAAATGATTGAGGAGCCGCCTGCCAAAACGCTTTTTATCCTTGTGGCAGAAAACGAGGAGATGATACTCACCACCATCCGCAGCCGTGTGCAGTTGGTAAAAATCGACCGTCCTACAAATCAGGATATTGTGGCGTCGTTGCAGCAAGAATTTCCCGATGCCGACCCACAAACGCTCCAAAATAGCGCAATGCTTGCCGACGGCAACTACTTGGAAGCCTGTGCCGCTCTCCGTCAATTTAAGTCGGGAACTGTGGAAACACCTTATTTTGAACTGTTTACCACACTTATGCGCGAGGCTTTTTCTGCCAAATACGATGCCATTATCAAACTTAGCGACAATCTTGCAAAACTCGGTCGCGAAAAACAGAAAAAGTTTTTCGACTACTGCAACCGTATGCTGCGCGAGTGCTTTATGCTCAGCAGCGTGTCGCAAAATCTTGTCAACCTCACACCGGGCGAGATGGAATTTGCGCAAAAGTTTTCGCCCTTTATTCACCGTGGCAACGTGGGTATGCTCTCGGAGCAGTTTGGCGAGGCTTGCCGAAACATTGAGCGAAACGCATACGCCAAACTTGTGTTTACCGACTTGGCGTTGAAAATTTCGCCGCTATTAAGAATGAAACGAATTTAACATATATATACCGCTGAAAAGCAATACATTAATAAAATGGAAGAACACGACGACTATAAAAACATACAGAGAGGCTGCGACGGAATTGAATATCTTTGCGCCGATTGTGGATCAGAATGTTGTGGCAAATGTCTTCAAACCGACAGTTGCAACAAACTCAACGTTCGCGATTGGTTAGACGAAATTCCACCGTCGATGAATACCGATTGCGACATTTGCGAAATCCGCTTTAAAAATACCCGTAAGGGCTTTTACCGCAATGTCAACAATCTTGAACTCGAAGTGGGTGATATTGTGGCAGTGGAGGCGTCGCCCGGTCACGACATCGGTGTGGTGTCGGTAAAAGGTCCGCTTGTAAAACTGCAAATGAAACGTGCCCGCATACGTCCCGACACCGAGTTTAAAAAGATTTACCGCAAGGCAAAGCAGAGCGACATTGAAAAATGGAAACAGGTGGTTGCCAAAGAGGATCAGGTGATGCTCAAATCTCGTCAGATTGCCGAAAGCCTCCGTTTGGATATGAAAATCGGCGATGTGGAGTTTCAGGGCGACGGCTCAAAGGCTATATTCTATTATATTGCAGACGAGCGAGTTGACTTCCGCGAACTTATCAAGATAATGGCTGATGAGTTTAAAATCCGCATCGAGATGAAGCAGATTGGCGCACGTCAGGAGGCGGGTAGGATAGGAGGCATAGGTCCTTGTGGCAGAGAACTTTGCTGCACCACTTGGATCACCAATTTTGTGTCGGTGTCTACCAACAACGCCCGTCAGCAGGAACTCTCTTTGAATCCTCAGAAACTTGCCGGTCAGTGCGGCAAACTCAAATGCTGCCTCAACTACGAGATCGACGCTTACTTAGACGCTCAGCGCGATTTCCCCTCGGTACGTCAACCCCTTGAAACTATGGAAGGTACGGCTTATCACCAAAAAACCGACATCTTTAAACGCGTTATGTGGTTTAGTTACGACCAAAATTCGTCGGCAAACATCACCGTGGTGCCCATCGACCGTGTAAAGGAGATTATATCGATGAACAAGCGTGGCGAAAAACCCGACACTCTCCTTCTCAACGACAAGAACGCCGAGCAGAACGCTCCGCAACCTAAGAAAGAGATTGTGGATGAGTTTGTTGACGCATCTGATTCGGAGGATATCACACGTTTCGACTCTCTGCGCAAGAAGAAGAAAAAGAAAAAGAAAAACAAAGCCGCCCAGCAGCCCGCACCCGAATCTGCCGAACAGCCTCAGATGCTTACCGTTTCGCCCGTGCCGCAACCCAAGCAGCCGCAACCTCCCACGGTGCAGCAGCCCGTTTCGCAGCAGCCCGGAGGCGACAAGCGTATGAATGTGAAGTTCAACAACAAAAACAATCAGGCGCGTCCGTTCAAAGGACAGAAAAACCGCAACGGCGACTATTATCAGAAACCCCAGCCTCCTAAGCAGGGATAATATTAACGGCTTGTTGTTATGGACGTTAAATCCGAAAAATGGAAGGGCACTACCGGCGGTGGTAATTTCGGGCAGAAGTCGCTGATTTTCTTGTTCCGCCACTTTGGTGTGCGTGTGGGATATTTCTTTATGTATATCTCCATACCCTTCTATTTGATTTTCGGACGTAAGGCGCGTAAGGCATCTTGCAAATATTTCCGTCAGGTGCATCATTACGGCAAGGTGAAGGCTTTTTTTAGCACGTGGACTACCTACAACAATTTTGGCAAGGTGATGCTCGATAGGTTTGCAATCTTTTCGGGGCAGCATTCCAAGTTTACTATGACGAGCGACACCATGCACGTGTTCGACGACCTTATGACCAAGCCTGAAGGCTTCCTGATGGCAGGCAGTCACACCGGCAACTTTGAAATCTGCGGATACCTTCTCCGTCAGGATATTAAAAAAATCTACGCCTTGGTGTTCGGCGGCGAATCTGAGATAATGCAGCGTCAGCGTTTTGCGCAACTTGCACCCAACAATGTGGTTATGGTGGCGGTCAAAGACGATATGTCGCACCTTTTTACACTTAACAATGCGCTTGAGAACGGCGACATTATCACAATGCCTGCCGACAGGATTTTTGGCAGCAGCAAGTCGGTAAGGTGCAAGTTCGGATACGCACAAGCCGATTTCCCTGTAGGACCGTTTGCTGTGGCTGCTCTGCGTGGCGTGCCGGTGATTGCCGTGTTTGTGTTTAAGGAGTCCACATACCGCTACAATGTTGTGGTAGAGAAGGTTGAGGTGGAAGATTTCGATTCTCTTCCCACCAAAAAACGCGCCGAGGCTATGGCTCGGAAATATGTGCAACTGCTTGAACGTCAGATTCTCAGCCATCCTACGCAGTGGTTCAATTTTTACGATTTTTTTGTGTAACGCTATGATAGACATTATTTCCGACAATATTATCTCGCCTTTGGGATTCTCCACTATGCAGAACTGCATCGCCGCCAAGGCTGGTTGTTCGGTTGTGCGACAATACAGCAACCTTTTGGATTCGGGTGTTGACACTGCCGCATCTCTGATTGATTGCAAAATGCTCGACGACGCTTTCACAGATTACTGCTTGCTCGATCCTGCCAATTATACAAAGGTGGAAAAGGCTGCGATGCTCTCTATCAAAACCGCCGCCGACAATTGCGATGTGGAACTAAAATCGTTACGTACAGCGTTTTACATATCCTCTACCAAGGGCAATGTGGAATTATTAGACAAAGGCGAAAGTTATTTCAACTCTCCCGAGATTCCGCTTTGGCACACCGCTTCGGTTATTGTTAAATATTTTGGAAACCCTAACACTCCTGTAACGGTTTCTAATGCCTGCATATCAGGACTTTCTGCAATTATCGCCGCTGCACGTGCGCTTGAATCCAAACGTATCGACTGCGCTGTGGTAACGGGCGTGGATATGCTTTCGAGGTTTATCGTTCTTGGTTTTTCAAGCCTTAAATCGTTGTCGCCGTCGCAGTGCCGTCCGTTCGACATCAACCGCACAGGTCTCAACCTTGGCGAGGCGGCTTCTACTGTAATATTACGTCGTTCTGAAGAGGGATCAAAATTCGCCAAGTTTGTCACTGGCTCTATTCACAACGACGCATACCATATCTCGTCACCGTCCAAGACTGCAGAAGGCTCGTTCCGCTGTTTGTCGGATGTTGCCCGAAATCTTGACCCCTCGCAACTGGCTTTCGTTAACGCTCACGGCACGTCTACAATGTATAACGACGAGATGGAGGCGGTGGCAATTTCGCGTGCCGGCTTGCAAGATGTTCCGGTAAACTCGCTCAAACCTATATTTGGACACACTCTCGGCGCGGCTGGAGTGTTAGAGAGCGTTATCTCTATTACGGCATTGCAAGATAGCGCTGTGCTGGCTACAAAGAATTTTGAGGAGTACGGCGTTTCTAAAAAAATAAATATACAGCGTAGCATTGGCAGCACTGATAAACAGTATGCCATAAAACTTATTTCAGGTTTTGGAGGCTGCAACGCCGCCGCTGTTTTTAAAAAAGGAGAATAATATGGCTAAGATTGTGCATTATACATCGCTCAAAAACCTTTCGCCAGAGGCACTTGCCGACCTCTACCGCAGCAAAGGTATAGATTATCCCAAGTTTTTTAAGATGGATGCGCTTTGCAAGGCTGGTTTCCTGCTGGCTGAAGATATTGTTGAAAAGTGTGATAATGAGTTGGTTGCACATAAAGACAACACGTCTGTGATAGTGTTCACCGGCAATGGCACCCTCCGCACCGACATAGGCTTTGAGCGCACTATCGCCGACCCCGACAACCGTTTCCCATCGCCATCGTATTTTGTGTATACCCTTCCAAATATAGTGGCAGGTGAAATTGCTATCCGTCACGGCTTTATGGGCGAGTCGGCTGTGTATGTTGCCGAACATTTCCTCCCTACGCAGATTGAGGGCATTGTGTCTGACACACTTGCAGTGTCGGACAATGTGCTGGTGGCGTGGATCGATACCGTTGGTGACAGCACCTCTGCCATCATGTTTTTTGTGTCGCACGATGGCAATGAAGATACACCTTTATTTAATGCAGAAACTTTGCAATCTATTTATAATCAAGTTTTTTGATAGTTGAACCACCACTGATAAATCTCAACACAACCGCCTATGTTAAAGTTGCTCCTTTTGTCGCTCAGCCAGTCGGCGTGCCTTGCCGCTGGACAGATGTTTTTAAAATTAGCCATGAAAGACGCCCCTAAGTTCGCCTTCACATGGCCAATAATCAAAGATTATCTCACTAATTGGAATTTGCTATTTTCGGGACTATGTATGGGCGGTGCCACCGTGCTGTGGTTTTATATCCTTAAGCATGTGGATTTTTCAATCGCCTATCCCTTAATAAGTTTCAGTTACGTGTTTGGAATGTTGGCGGCGGTTTTCGTTTTTCACGAGAGCGTTCCTCCCACACGTTGGCTCGGACTTGGACTCATAGTCTCAGGGGCTTTTTTGATATTGAAATAGTTTTATTTCTTGTCCAGAATATCCTTGCAAACGTTTTTGTTTATCATTATGCCCGTAGTTTTGGCTCGTACAAATTCTTCTGAGGCGTAAAGGTATCCGCCGAATTTGTTGTAATTGCCCCAACTATTTTTTACAATGTAAAATTTATTGCCGTCGAGGTCTTTGGCTGTGCCGATTATCTGCATGCCATGGTCGTCGGTGGTGCGTCGGGTTTCAAAATCGGCTTGACGGCTCTCTTGCGTTACCATTGTGTGGCGTGGCATCACAGCGTAGCCCTTGTTTGTATAAAAGCCTGTTTCCGACACGTCGGACGACCATACCACAGTGTGTCCTTGTGCCAACGAACTGTCAATGGCGGCCACCAAATCATCGATTGGCACATTATAAAACTGTCCCCAGCGCCAATTGTCGGGCAATTCCAAGATGCAATATTCGTAAAATGGGTGATGGGTAAACGATGTTATTTGCACATAATCGTCGGGATTGAGTTTCACAACCTCTTGTGCAAAGGTTTTGGGAGTGTAAGTTTTGCCTTTGTATTCAAATTCTTGCGGCACTGTGCCAAGAAAATTATCGGTTTTTTGGGTAAAAATCTCAAACCATTTTGGGTCGATGGTTTTGTTGTCGTCGGTAGCCACCGAATCAAGATAGGTTTTCATTTTGCCCGAAAATCCAAAGTGATAGATACTTGCTTCTTTTCTTAATGTGTTTGGATACGCACTTTCGGGCACAAGACCGTAATGTTTCATAGCGTAAATATTGTCGTAAAAAAATCCGCCTTCCGAAAAATTGGTTTTGCCGTGCATCATAACGTATTTTTTGGCCTTGTCGAGATACGAATAACGCACCACAAACATTTCTGAAAGGTTTGGAATATCCTCTGCACCGGCGGCTTTCATTTCGCTCTCTAAAAACGAAAGTGTAGAAAAACACCAGCATGTGCCCGATTGTGCCTGATCTTGCACCTCAGGACACCATAAGCGATTGGTTTCTATAAATGTTAATCCTTTTTGAGCCGTTGCCGAAAGGGCTGTTGATATTGCTACTAATAATATAAGTGTATTTTTCATAGTGTTTTATTTAATTTGCGAATGTAAAGGTACGGATTTTAATTATTGAAAGCAAATTTTAATACTGACAATTTGTCATTTTACCGCCGTGTGGCAAACTATTTGAACCTATATAAGCAGAATTTAAAAACATATACAAATATGAGTAAAAGAAAAAGACACCATAGTTCTTATAATAAGGAAGTTAAAATGGAAGAGCAAGAAAACACAGAACTCACCGACGAGCAAAAAGCACAGCCCGAAGGTGATAATGCCGATGACAAAACGTCAGAAACTGACAACAGTCAGGACAAAACGGCAGCAAATGACACTGACACCACCGCTCAGGATACTGACAACGGCGGCGATTTGCAGAAAAAATACGACGAACTCAACGACCGCTACTTGCGCCTGATGGCAGAGTTCGACAACTATCGCAAGCGCACTCTCAAAGAGAAGATGGATCTTACCAAATATGCCGAGGAAGACGTTATTAAAGGTATTCTCCCTGTGGTAGACAATATGGAACGTGCCATCAAGAGTCTTGAATCGGCTCAAGATATCAACGCTGTAAAAGAGGGTATTGATTTGATTTACAAAAAGTTCAAAGAATTTCTCGAAAAACGTGGTATCAAAGAGATTGAGGCTCTCAACAAAGAACTCGACACCGACCTTCACGAGGCTGTTACAAAATTTGCAGCACCGAGCGAAGACCTCAAAGGCAAGATTATCGACGTTATTGAAAAAGGCTATTACCTGCACGACAAGGTGATACGCTATGCGAAAGTCGTGGTTGGTGAATAAATAAAACTACAACAATGGCAGAAAAAAGAGATTATTACGAAGTGCTTGGCGTAGGCAAAAACGCCACTAAGGACGAACTTAAAAAGGCCTACCGTCAACTCGCGCTCAAATATCACCCCGACCGCAATCCTGGCGACAAGGAGGCGGAAGAAAAATTTAAAGAGGCAGCCGAGGCTTACGAGGTGCTTAGCGACGACCAAAAACGTGCCCGCTACGACCAGTTCGGACACGCAGGCGTGGGCGGCGCAGGTGGCGCAGGTGGTTTCTCAATGGATATGGAAGACATATTCAGCCACTTTGGCGACATTTTCAGCGGCTTTGGTTTCGGCGGCGGCTTCGGTGGCGGCGGCGGTTTCGGCGGCTCTCGCGGTCAGCGTGTCAACAAGGGCAGCAGCCTGCGTGTAAAGGTGAAACTCAGCCTTAAGGATATCGCCAACGGATGCGAGAAAAAAATCAAGGTTAAGAAATATTGCGCCTGCAAATCGTGCAACGGAACTGGTGCAGAGGCAGGTTCTAGTATGAACACATGCCCTACTTGTCATGGTACAGGCGTTGTAACACAAGTGCGCAACACCATTCTCGGACGTATGCAGACTCAGACCACGTGTTCTGCTTGCGGCGGCACTGGCAAAATCATCGCACAAAAATGTAAAGACTGCGGTGGCGACGGCATTGTGCTCGGCGAGGAGGTTATCTCTATCAATATTCCCGCAGGTGTTGCCGACGGTATGCAGATGACTGTTCCCAACAAAGGCAACGCACCCAAGCACGGCGGCGAAAACGGCGACTTACTCGTTGTGTTTGAAGAGGAGCAAGATCCTCAACTCACCCGCGAGGACAACAACCTGATTTACAACCTCAACATCAGTGTTCCCGACGCAATACTCGGCGCTACAGCCGAAATTCCCACAATAGATGGCAAGGTGAAGGTGAAAATCGACCCTGGAACGCAGCCTGGCAAGGTTCTCCGCTTAAAAGGCAAAGGTCTGCCCACATACGGCTCTTACGGTCGTGGCGACTTGCTTGCCATTGTCAACGTGTGGATTCCAAAGAAACTCACCAAAGACGAGCAGAAAATTGTGGAAGGTTTCCAAAAATCCGATTCGTTTAAACCCGGTTCGGAAGATGCCGGCAAGTCGGGTTTTTTCGACCGACTTTTTAACAGAGGATAGTAGATTAATAAATTATAGTTTAGTAGTATTTCCGAAGAGCCGCAGTGATGCGGCTCTTCTTTTTGTTAACAATTTGTTAATATACGCCATGTCCGTTAGTTTCTAATTTTCCGTATATTTGAAAAAATCCATTGTTACCCTTTTGTTAATGGGCACGTATTTTGTTGGATTCTTACTCGTTAACTTATTAATATTATTCACTATGAAGAAAACGTCGGTTTATGTTAAAATTCTTATGATTATAATCCCTGTTGTAGCTGTTACTTTGATAGTTATGATGGCGGTAACTTATCATATCAATTTTAAGTCGCAAAAAAACTTTTTTGAGTTTTGTATGCAGGAGCTTTCTGCCAAATCGGCTCAGGAGGTAACCACAAAACTCAGCACAATGACCGAGGAGTTGAAATGGGTAGCCGCTGAGGAGATTTTTACCTCAATGGACGATAGTAAATATTCCAAACGGTTGGCATCAATCGCGGCTGATAAGAAAGAGTATTTCTCCATGATGTTTGTGGCATATCCCGATGGTAGTTACTATATCAACGGCAAGGGTTTTTCAAAGGCGAATATCGCTGACCGTCAGTATTTTAAAAATATTTTCCAACGGGGCTATGATTTTTCTATGACGAGTCCCGACATCTCAAAGTCTACCGGCGAAAAAAAATACACTCTCGCAGTGCCAATCAAGCGCGACGGCAAGGTAGTGGGCGCGTTTTGTGCCAATGTAAGCCTCAACACTTTGACAACAGTGGTGGAGGAGTGTAAGTTTGGTAACAACGGTGAAACATTTATTGTTGACGAAAAGGCAGAACTTATCGGCAGCCGGATGAGTGATTTGATAATGAACTTCAACCTTACTGTTGAGGGCAAGACCGCGTTACCTGGAATGGAAGAGGTTGGCGAAGCTGTTAAACGTGGCGAAAACTGTATACGATACTGCAAGGATGCCGCTACTGGTGAGAATATGTATACTATGAGCCGCAAGATCGAAGGCACTCCCGGATGGTTTGTGGTTGGTACTTTGCCCGATTCCGAGCTTAAAACTGCCGCCAAAGAAAACCTTCACGTGATGCTTGTGTTCTTGTTTGTAGTTATCACGGTGATTGTGGTGATAGTAATTCTTTGTCTCAAAAAAATGCTATCGATACCCCTTTCACAATTGTCAATCGCCATCAAAGATATTTCTAACGGACATCTTAAAAGCCGTATCGACTATTCTTCTAACGACGAAATTGGTGAAATGTGCAACGATATCCGCGATATGAGCACCAAACTCGCTGAAATAGTTGGTACTATAAAGGCTGGATCTGAAAATCTTGCTGCCAGCTCGGAGCAGGTTAACTCCACATCGCAGCAGGTAATGCAGGGTTCGCTTTCGCAGAGCAACAATATTGAAGACCTCTCCGCTACTATGGAACAAATGACTTCAAATATTGAACAGAACACCTATAATGCAAAGCAGACCAACAATGTAAGCCAAGACGCGTGCGATAAGTTCAACGAGGTTGTGGTGAAAATCAACAGCCTTTTGGACAACAACAAGTCTATCTCGGAGGCTATTTCAATTATCAACGAGATTGCATTCCAAACCAACATACTTGCTCTTAACGCCGCAGTAGAGGCTGCCCGCGCCGGTGAATACGGCAAAGGTTTCGCTGTGGTGGCAAAAGAGGTTCGTTCTCTTGCCGAAAAATCAAAGAACGCTGCCGACGGCATTATCGAGATGTCGCAAAAGAGCTTGCAGTTGTCGGAAGAGGCTAACAGTGTGATGCAGCAGACTATTCCTAAGATAGAAAACACCCGCACACTTGTCAACGAGATTACTAATGCAAGTATGGAGCAGAGTGCGGGTGCAAATCAGGTTAATAACATTATTCAGAAACTCAACGGCACTGTAAAAGTAAACGCTTCGTCGTCGGAGATGCTTGCCGCAAGCGCCGACAACTTGGCTACCCAGGCCGACAATCTGCGTAATGCTATCAACTATTTCAAATAGCAGGGCGTTCTAAATTCTGTAGAACTATTTCTCTTTGATTTCAATCTCCACAGATTTGAACACTGAGAAACCGGCTTTGTCGGTAACTGTAATCATAAAGTGATAATCGCCAGGCTGATACTCGTCGCCGTCGGGTGCGTGTGCGGGTATCTCAATGGTGTTGCTGGCGGTGTACTCCTTTAATCCTGAGGGAATTGTGTAATCTTGCGAAAAATAGAATCCGTCGCCTTCCTCGCCTTCGTGGTGATGATGCTCACCCTCTTCGTGGTGCTCTTCTTCCTCCTCTTCGGTGGAGTGCGAGTGATGGTCAAAGTTGCTGTGGATGTTTACGCTGTATGCGCCAAGTTCAAAATTGTCGGCAAGGCGTATGTTGAGCGTAAAACTTTCGCCGAAATAGAGCACTGAGCCGTTTTGAGGAAATGCCTGGTTGAATGATAAGTCGATGGTGGGTTTTTCGGTGTCAATTTCGTCTTCATCGTCTTTGCAGGCTGAGAGGGTTAATGCTGAAAGTGCTAATGTAATATAAGTAAGTTTTAAAAAGTTTTTCATTTTATAATAAATTTTTATAGTTTATAAGATAAATTGATGATAATATTTCTGCCTTGAGCGGGCAGGTTGATGAGCCGGTAAAACGATGTGTGCTCGTAATACTCGGTGTTGAGCAGATTTTTTATCCTCAGTGTCAGGTTGATAGAGTGCTTAGGTGTCTTAAATTCAAATCCAGCCGAAACCTCCACGGTGGTGTATCCGTCGGTAGGAGATTCTGGTGGGACGATATGGCGCTGTTGAGCCACGGTTTTTACAGCCGCTCCGAGCGATGCTTCGGCGCTGTTGCGGTTTTGCAGTGTGGGTTTCTTTATCAGCATAGAATATGTGCCTTCCACCTTAGCCGATGGGGGAGGGGCAAACGGCAGTCCGTACCCTTTTTTGCTTCCCGATTTCTGCTTGGCTTGGGTGTATTCCGCGCCTGCCTCTATGTCGATTTTGCCGTTGTGCATAGGCACTTGGCGGTTGTCGACGGTGAACTTCACCAATATTTCTCCGCCGTGACGCTCCACTTCGCACTCCTTGTAGTTGTAGATTTGGTTTCCACATCCGTAAAGACGGTTGAAATATGGCGACGGGTCGAGAAAAATGTAGTTGGTGAAATATCCGGCGTAGGGCGATAGTATTATGGTGAGAAGCCGTCCTGAGTAGGTGAGCTCGCAGTCGGCTTGATATGCCGATTCGCTGTGCAGGTCGGGGTCGCCTTTTTCGTAACTGAAATGGTGATAGTTGACGCCGTTGCACGCTAATTCCTGTGCCGTAGGTATGCGGAAACTCTTGCCGAGGTTGAGTTTGGCGGTTAGCTTTCCGCTGTGAGCCGTTGCACCGAGCGACCACGAAAGGTCGTTGAACTTTCGGTCGATGGCTTGCGCACGTTGCACATATTCGTCTTCCGACATGAACCAATCGCTGTACGGTTCGGTTTGGATAGCGCCAAGGTCGTAGCGTACTCCCGCCTCCAATTTGTATGATGGCGACAGCTGATAGTCCGCTCCGGCGAATAGTCCGCTCTGAATGCTTGTGAACGAGGGTATTATAAATCCTCGTCCTCCAATCTGATTTTCTTGCAGTTCAAATGTGCCGCCGGCTTTCAGGTTGAAATTTCCGTGTGGAATTGTCAGTTTTGCCGATGCGGTGTACACGTCTTTGTCGTAAAGATATTCCGTGTCGGGGTCGCCGTGGTAGGTTTCGGGACACGTTATGGGCATATATCCGTGACTGACGTACGGGCTGCGTTCTAATCGGTGGTTGTTTTGGTAGGCTATGTCGGCAGTGAGCGTATACTGCGATGTCCAACGTTCTACATTGAGCGCTGATTTAAAGTGGTTTACGCTTTGCGACGGCTGTAAAATATCACGAATGCTTCGGTCATGTACCTTGGTGTCTACGTTTCGCGGCTCCAATCCGTGCGCATTGGCAAAAAAGCCTCCGTAACTGTTAACATTTGAGATGATTATGCGCGATTTGAAACCGTTGCCCATATAGCCAATGGTAAGATGACCGTCGTATTCCTTGCCTGCTGTATTGCGCAGACGTCCGTGGTCGAGACTTATGCGGTACGAGTAGATGTTCACAAAGTCTTTGGGCACGCAGAAATCGGCATAGTCTTGCGCGGTGAACCTTGCAGTGGCAAACCAGTGCTCGCCTCGTCCGCCCACTCCGGCGGATATTCCAAGAAACTGGTTGTTGCTTTTGGCTGTCACCTGTGCGTCGGCTGTTACCGAATGCGGCTTTGGAATGCGTGATGTGGAGAGGTTGATAACTCCGCCGATAGCGTCGCTGCCATATTCGAGCGATGCCGCTCCTTTGATAATGTCGGCACGTTCGAGCGAGTATTGGTCAATCTCCAATCCATGGTCGCTGCCCCATTGCTGCGCCTGATGCTTTATGTTGTCCTCCACCACAGCCACACGGTTGAATCCAAGTCCACGGATCACAGGTTTGCCCTGACCCGAGCCTATGTTGATAGAGGATAGTCCTGGAATGTTTTCGAGACTTTCCGACAGGCTTCCGCCGAGATTGTGCGTTATGAAGCCACGGTCAACGGTCTCCACGCTTTTAGATGTGGAGATGTTCCGTGCCGTAGCGTTGCGCTTAACTGTAACTGTGTTGAGCTCTACCACGGGTATGGAGTCAGTTTGCGCGTATGCCTCGGATACCACAAAGCATGCGCACACACCCATCACCGCAGCGCAAATTCTACTCTGCATTGGTTATGTGTTTGGTTTAAAATAATAAAGAGGATAAAAAAACTGCAATAATGATTTTAAACCAAAGGCGGGCCGCGGATGATAATGCAGTGAGACTGGTTTTGAGTGCAGCCCTGCTGGGTTAGTGGTATGTAAACGAACCGCACATCGGAAACTGTGGATTCGTCAGGGGTGTTGTCTTGAATTAAAAAAGTGGAGAGTTGGAAACTACAAACAGGACAGTCGCAATGGTGATGACCACCTTCGTTGTGGCAGCAATTGTGCTCTGCTGGGTGGTACTGCTTAATCACAGGCACGCATATCACCATCAGCGCCATAATTATGGCGGAAATTATAAACACCGGTTTGCGTGCCAACTTGTGCATTGTTGGTTAGATAATTATTTGAATCTCAATCTCTTGTATTCTTGTACAATATTAATGATAAAGTCGCCGATTTTTTCGCAACCGCTGATAATGTCCATATAGAAAACTCCGCTGAGGTAGTCGTAACGTTTTTGAGTGATGTTCTCGATGTTTTCTTCGCGGAGGTTTTGACGTAGTTTGTTGATACGTTCTTCTATTTGGTACGCCTTTTCTATATCACTCTTTGCTATAGTTTCAAAGTGTTTGATAATGTGTAGCATTTGCGCTAATGCCTCACTTACAATGCTGTACATCTTAACGATGTTTTCCTTTTGATAATCAGTAATTTCGGCCTTGCTTTCGTAACGGCGTTGAATACTTCGTGAAATATTAGCTCCACTGTCGCCAATAGATTCAAGTTCGGAGATAACTTTTAGTATTACGCGGATTTTGGCTTTGGCATCGTTGCTGAGGTGTCCCTTGCTTATCTTTGCGAGATACTTGGAAATCTCAATCTCCATATTGTCGGAGATATTTTCGTATTTGTCGATACGCTTGAATAGGGCTTCGTATTCCTTGGTCTTGTTGTTGGGCTCCAAGGTGAGCTGTTCTACAAAACCGAACATCTTTTCCATACGTTGCGCCATTTCGGAGGTCTCTTGTACTGCCGCATTCAAACCCATGTCGGCAACATCGGTGATACTTCCGCCGATGTATTTGAGCTTGCCTTCGGAATCCTCGTCGGTTTTTTTGATAATCTTTTCGATTATTTTCTCCATTTGATTAACGAATCCGATGAGCAGCAGCACGTTGCAAACGTTGAACGATGTGTGGAACGCCGCTATGAACTTGGGCAGCTGGTCGGATGTTATTGACTGGAAGTCGCCGAATCCCCATACGTGCGCCACAAACTTATTGAACGGTGTGAAGAGCATGAACACCCAGATTACGCCAAAGAGGTTGAACATAAGGTGCGCCAAAGCGGTGCGACGTGCAGATGCCGATGCTTTCATTGCCGAGATGTTCGATGTGATGGTGGTACCGATGTTTTCGCCGAGCACAAGCGCAATGCCCTGGTCTATTTGCAGCACTCCGCTTGCACAGAGCAGCTGTGTGAACGCTACAATAGCAGCCGACGACTGTACGCAGAATGTGAGCACTCCGCCCACGAGCAGAAAGAGAAGCTTTGTTCCCACTCCGCCGTCGTTGCGGCTTGCAAAAAACTCTTTTACAGTTTCGTTGTGGCTCAAATCCATTGCCTCGGCGTTAGATTTAAGGATTGTTAGACCGAAAAAGAGGAATGCGAGTCCGAACACAAATTCGCCCAAGGTCTTCACCTTGCTGCGTTTCATATATATGCAGATGATTCCTATTACAAATATCGGATATACAATCTTGCCCATGTCGAACGAGAATCCAAGGCTCATAATCCATGCAGTGATGGTGGTGCCTATGTTAGCACCCATGATTATGGGGATGGCTTGGTTGAGGGTGAACAGTCCCGCGTTTACGAATGTTACCGTCAATAGGGTGGTGGCGGTTGAGGACTGAATGGCGGCTGTGATGCCTGCGCCGGAGAGTAGTCCGGTGAATCGGTTTTTGCCCATTATGCCGAGAAACTTGCTAAGGCTTTCTCCGGCGAGTTTCTGGAGGCTTTCGGTCATGTTTTTAAGACCGAACATCAGCAGGGCCAGGCCTCCGAGGAATGTAAGTATCTGTAATACCATTTAAGCGTGAAATGATGTTTGCATTCTGCACTGCAAAATTATAAATAGAATTTTACCTTGTAATGGTTTTGAAACAATATTAGGTTAAATGTATATTAAAAAATAAATAAAAAGCCCGGCTTCAAGAGTCGGGCTTTATGGGGTTATCTTACTGCTAATTTCTGTCCAAGACGAAGAATCTTGTTTTGTGATATGCCGTTGAGCTTGCAAATGCGAGCCACGGTGGTGTTGTACTTGCGGGCTATTGCTCCGAGAGTGTCGCCGCTGCGTACCGTGTGGTATACTCTCTCCTGGGTGGCTGCCGACTCGGCGTCGGTCATGCCGTAATGAGAATAGATATTGAAATAGTGGCGTTTGAGGGTGAACTCTGTTTGACGGATTTCTCCGGTGGTGAAGTCGAATATCCTTTCAGAGTCGAAGGGCTTGCCCATGTACCTTACTTCAAAGTGGAGGTGAGGACCAGTGCTGCGACCAGTGTTGCCGCCGAGCGCTATAGGTTCGCCAGCCTTTACAAGTTCGTTTTCGTTGACAATGAATCCCGAAAGGTGTGCGTAGTAGGTTTCCAAACCGTTGGGGTGACGTATTACCATAAGGTTGCCGTATCCTCCGGCGTTGCCCACTGTGCGCACCACACGAACTTTGCCGTCGAATGCGGCGCGGATGGTGTCGCCTACTGTGAGAGGAATGTCGGTGCCGTTGTGGTTGCGGGTCTTGCGGAATTTGAATCCAGAACTTACTCTGCCTGTGATGGGAGCGCACCAGCCGTGTGTGCTGTCGGCAAGCAGGAGGTCTACCTCTGCGGGTAATGATGATACTGGAATGTCTTTGCAGATGTGGATGCTCTCGATGTCCCAGTTGTCGGCAAAGTCATCGTCGGAAATAGCCGGACGGTCGAGTTCGATGTATTCCCAGGTGTTGTTGCTATACAAAACCACCTTGCGGTATTTGTCGGCGGTGGCAAGAGTGTCGATTGCTGCCTTGGTTTTAAGGGTGTCGATTGCAGACTTAGGTTTAAGCGAGTCGGTTAATGGAGCTGCAGAGGCTCCTGCAACGCAGCAAATGGCTGCTGCTAATGTAATAATTATCTTTTTCACTTGTATATTAATTATCTCGTTGTTACATAAAGTACTACGGTTTTCCAAAAGTTGCAATTATAGAGTCAATAAGAGTAGAATCGCATTTTTGGTCGGCAGTTTGGTCCGCTACTGCGTGTACGATTGAGTCTTTTTTGCTAATGATCATTTTGGCTATAGAGTCTCTGCGTATAGAGTCTGCAGTGTTGGCGTCTGTTTTTGAGCCTTCGTTTTGCAGCGAACATGATACCACTACCGAAATGAATAGCAATAATGCTGCCGTTTTTATAAATCTTTTCATATTTATGAGTTTTAAAATTCTTCCATTTCTTCTTTGGCCTGTTGTGCGGCTTTTTCTTCGGCTTCTAATTGTTGCGCAGTGATGGGCTTTTCGGTGATTTCTCCCCAAATAAATACATCTTCGCGACAGTGCGGACGGTGCTTGTCGTACCAAACAAAGCCGTCGAGAAACTGCTGGCGGCGGGTGAGTCCTTCCATCGGATAGAGAGTGCCTTTAGGACTATTGTAGAACCATATCCTGTCTACTTTGCCTTTCTCGAAGAGGATGTTCATGTCCTTACTTGATATTACATTCATTCCTGTAGCCATACTGTCTTCTACGGTGTAGTAAATGGTGTTGGCTTCGGAAATCACTTCCACTTCTTGAATTTTGTTGCTGTCGAGATACGCCACCATGTTTTTGCCGAATATCTGGTTGTAGTGCTCTATGGTGTCAACTTGTGAAATCACAAATGCGTTGTTGAGCAGCTCTACCATATCAATGTGGTTGTTCGATGTGTAGAACTTGATGTCCTTTGCAGTTATCTGGTTTTCGTTGTGCCAGATTACAGGGTTTCGGTTCATGGTTACAGTGCTGTCGCTAAAATCGTATATCATGCTGTCGCACATGGCTTGAATGTCTCTGCGGAACATTTTTGTGTGATGATATGCCTTTACAATTCGGTAAAGCGAATCGGGATTGTTTTTTTCATACTGTTCCATGTAAGAACAGATGGTGTCGGCGTGCAGATAGAGAGTGTCGATATCGGAATAGTATATCATCAGGGCCTTGTCGGTGAGAAGGCTCTTCTGGTCTTTGTCGTAGTAATGCGCCTCGTTGCCAAGCAGCTTGATAGCCTTAACAGTGTCGGTGATTTCTACGTTGCTGCGTCCGTATCCGTAGTTGAGCGCACGGTTGTAGAATATGGTGTCGGCGTCGAGACGGCGCTCGTTGCTGGTCATGTAGTTTTTCTTTGTGAGCTGTCCTTGGTCGGTGATATGGTTGAACCATCCACGTTCGGTATAGAGGTAGTCGGTTTCGCCAATAATCTCAGTAGGACCTATGAAGTTTGATATCTTTGTCTTGATGTTGTAAGTGAGCGTGTCGGAACGCATCAGGTAGTCGGGATTGTGAATTTCAACGTCCTTGGTGTATTTGAGGTCGTTGGTGTTGGGATAAAAATGTCCGAAGTCTGAAATTAGAGTGTCCTCTCCCGAAAAAGTGGTGCCTCCGTTGAAATAGTATGCAACGTTGGCGTTCATATCAAAGTCGAGGTTTTCTGTTAGCATCACCATGCTGTCGCGAGTCATTTTTACATTTCGACGGGCTGTGGCGAGTTTTAGGTTGCCGTTGTACGAAGCAGAGTCGCTCCAAAGGTGCACAGTGTCGTTGTCAGACATTAAACGCTTGATATGTATCCGTCCAAATGCCTGAAAATTGTTCTCTTTGTTGTTGTAGAGGGCGCTGTCGCAATACATATACGCGCTGTCGTGGTAGAAAATCACATCGCCTTTAAGAATTTTGATGTCGGGGCCGTATGTCTCGTTAACCTCGAGAGTGTTTGTGTTTACAATCTCGATTTTTGTGCCTGACTGCGCAACGGCAATGGCTGCGAGCATTACGAGCGATATGGTTAAGAGAAGGTTTTTCATTGTTGTGGCTTTTAGAGGTTTCGTAAGGTGTGCCCCATTCTGTCGCGCTTGGTGATGAGGTATTTTTGGTCGTACTGGTTTGGCGGAATTTCAATGGGTACGTTTTCAACAATTTCTAAGCCGTAAGCCTCTAATCCTACACGTTTTACGGGATTGTTGGTAAGAAGCCGCATTTTAGTAACTCCCAGTTTGCGCAGAATTTCTGCTCCCGTGCCGTAGTCTCGTTGGTCGGGGTCGAATCCGAGGTGAACGTTGGCGTCGACGGTGTCGTAGCCTTGTTCTTGTAGTTTGTAGGCTTTGATTTTGTTAAACAGACCTATGCCGCGTCCCTCCTGGTTCATGTAGAGAAGTATTCCTTTGCCTTCCTGACTTATACGCATCATTGCCTGGTGCAGCTGGTCGCCGCAGTCGCAACGCATAGAACCGAAGATGTCGCCGGTGGCGCACGACGAGTGTACGCGCACTAGCACAGGTTCGTCTTTCTCCCAAGTACCTTTTACGAGCGCCGAATGTTCCAGTCCGTTGCTTATTTGGCGGAACACCGTCATCTTGAACTCTCCGTAGCGTGTGGGCATGTTTACCTGTGGCGATGCCTCTACTGTGGTTTCTGTTTTTAGGCGGAAGGCTATGAGGTCGCGTATGGTAATTATTTTAAGGTTGAACTGTTGAGCCACTTCCATCAACTGCGGCAGACGTGCCATTGTGCCGTCGGGATTGAGAATCTCGATTAGTGCGGCTGCAGGGTAAAGTCCTGCCAAGCGTGCCATGTCGACCGAAGCCTCAGTGTGTCCTGCGCGGGCAAGCACTCCGCGGTCTTGTGCGTAGAGTGGGTTGATATGTCCCGGGCGGGCAAATGACTCAGGTTTGGAGTCGGGGTCGGCAAGAGCTCTGATGGTGGCTGTGCGGTCGTGTACCGAAACGCCTGTGGTGCAGCCTTCTATCTTGTCGATGGTAACGGTGAAAGGTGTGCCAAGTACCGAGGTGTTGTCCTCCACTTGGTTTTGTAGCCTTAATTCTTTTGCTCTTGAAATTGTGATAGGCGAACAAAGCACACCACGACCGTATTGCAACATAAAGTTGACTTTTTCTTCGGTAATGGTTTCGGCGGCGGTGATAAAGTCGCCTTCGTTTTCGCGGTCTTCGTCGTCAACAATTATGATAATCTTTCCTTGACGGAAATCTTCAATTGTTTCTTCAATGGTGTTGAGTTTTATGGTATCCATCTTGAGATGTTAATATTATTATCGGTGTGAAACGGTTTTGAAACCATTGACGTGGTTTCTGGTTCGGTGGCTTTGGAACGTGTTTTTTTCTTATAAGTAATTGCTGCTATGGTAATTGCAGCCAGAGCAAGCACGGTGGCAAATATCACAAACTTGTGTTGGAACTTGTGTTTCTTGTTGATGATAAATGTGATGCCTGCCAATACTAATGACAATCCGCCAAAAATAAACGAGGCGTTTTTGGTAGGAGTGAAAGCGAATGCCAACGCAATAATAGAAGCTATGATGCTGATATTGATACAGTAAGATCGCAGAGGATAATGACCGGTATCAGAGCCTGTGTCGCGCATTTTGCTAAACACAGAGAAGAATGCGCCAAACTTATCCGCAACCTTTGTCCAAGCCTCTTTGTTGAATAGTTGCGCGTCAACAGTGGCTTTGTAGGTTAAGAAAATTCCAAACGGCAATATTACAATAGTGCTGAGCCACATTCCTTGCCAAGGTTGCCACATGCCTTCGCGCGACATTTTCATGCCGGCGGTGGAAATTATGTAGTAGATGATAAATACTAACACCGAAACCACAATGGGCAAACCAAATCCGCCTTTTCGGATGATTGCACCAAGAGGGGCACCAATAAAGAAGAATATCAGGCAGGCTATGGAGAGGGTGATTTTCTGATGCCAAGCGTTGCGGTATTTTGCAACGGTTTTCTGTTTCGACTGAACCTCCTCTGCATTGCGAATTATAAAGTTACGTGTTTCAGTTACTAACTCTTTTGTCTTGCTCTTCACTTGGTTGTATTTAATTTCTGGGAGTGATTCAAGCAGGCTGTCGAGGTTGATAATCGGTTTGATGTCGTTTACAGGCGTGGCGTATATAGCCATGAGGCTGTCTTTGTGATGAGCTATTTGTGCTTTAACAATAGAATCCTCTCTTAGATATGCAGTGTCGTTGGGCGCCGGTGACGTTTGTGACATTGAAAAGTCGTTGAAGTTGATAACAGCATTGTTTCTTGCTGATTGCCGCATAGCGAATGCGTTTTTTAGCGAATCGGCATATATAGAATGTGTGTGTTTAGCATTTTTCAAGTAGAACAAAGAGGTGAGGGTAAGGCTCAGTTCGCCAGTTTGTTCTATAAAATTGTTGCTGAGCGAGTCACCGGCGTGTTTTAGCTGATAGAGGTTCATAACTTGATAGTTGTTTCTAAACAAGTTTTCGTCGGTGCGGTCAAAGTCAAAATCCGCCATACTTTGCATAATAGTCTGTTGACCAAATGTGTTGATACGGTGCGGATACGGATTGCCATCTGCAGTATTTTTGCCCTCTTCCTCGGTGTACGAAATGCCGCTGTAAAGGGTGAAAATAAGATAACGGCCGTCGTCGGTGATTTTTACGCTTCCCGAATCGGCAAGTGTTACCATATAGTTGCCCTTGACGTCAGACTGGTGGTCGTAAATTCTGAACCCGTACATCATGTTGGTTTTAGGGTCTTTCTTGCTGATGCGGATGCTTATCCTGCCGAGGTCGTTGTTGAAGATTCCTGGTTTGATGTTCATTTCGGGGCGTTGTTGCTTGATGCTCCACAGAAGTGAGTGCATCTTGAGACTTGCCACTGGTATGATGTCGTTGGCGATGATAAAAGCCATAAGACTAATTCCGGCACTCATTATAATAAGTGGCCGCATTGTGCGCTGAAGCGATATGCCCGCCGCCTTTATTGCTGTTAGCTCAAATTTTTCACCGAGGTTGCCGAATGTCATGATGCTCGCCAAAAGTATTGCAAGCGGCAGAGCCATAGGCACCAAGGTGATTGACGCATAAAAGAGCAACTCGGCTATCACCGAGGCGTCGAGACCTTTGCCCACAAGTTCGTCGATATATTTCCACAAGAATTGCATCAGCAGCACAAATAGCGAGATGAAGAACGTTGCTATCAGCGGCCCTATGAAACTCTTTATGGTGAATATGTCTAACTTTTTCATATTCTGTTATTTTTTAAATGAAAAGGTGTCGATGTGCCGAGCCTTTTTATCTTGATAAACGTCGTCAACGGTAATAAGAATTCCTGTCTCCTCCACATCTCCGAAAAACGGGTTGGGCGCTGTGCCAAAAAGTTTCATGGTGGATGAGAGGTTCATGTATGCGTTGAACATAGGAGGTATATTTTCGCCTAAATCTCTTACTATGCGGTTGAGGCATTTGAAATCTTCTTTGTAGTTGTGATTTGGAAAAGCCTCCTCGATTTGTTGCTGGCTGAGCGACGGGATAATTTCGCCTTTTGGAACTACAAGATGCTCAGTGTCTTTGAAATATAGTTTCATAAAGCTGAGTATATAGTCGCGGGCGGTCTGGTTGAAGGATGTGTACATTGTTACCTTTCCAAAAAAGTACTTTATATGGTCTTGGTTGAGCATATAGATAGCACCGAGACCGTCCCAAAGATTATCTAAAGCATATATGGCTTGTTTGAAATATTGGCGGCTCTGGAATTTGGGCTGCACAAAGCTGCGTCCTAACTCTATGGTGTGAGGAAGGTAATTTTTTATGAACGTGTCAGAAAAGTTAAAAATTTCTGCAGTAGAAAGTTCAGGTTCGCCGTGCTCGTTGATTATAGGCAGAGAGCAGTCGATAAAGCGGTAACCACCAAGTATTTCGCCCAAATCATCGCTCCAGACAATGAGCTGCTGGTATGGGATTTGGCGTGTGTCGCATTCGTCGATGTCGCAAGTTTTGCCTGTGCCACCCCCAGCCTGACGGAATGCCAGTTCGCGCAAACGTCCAATTTCCTGCATGGTGTTGGGGGCGTTGTGGGCGTTTACGATGTATATTTTGTTGCCGCCATAGTTTGTGGAACGAACAAACTTGTCGTCGGTAAGTTCGCTAAGCAGCAGATTCTTGTCTATCGGTTCTATAATTTTTTCCATTGAAGTAGTTTCAAACGTGTTATTATGGTTTTAACATATATGTCATCTGGCGCACGTACTGTGTGCGCTGTGCAGGTGTTTGTATTTCTTTGAGTATTTGGGGCATTATTGGTTCTCCGTAGTATAGATTGATAGGTTTGTCGTGATATTTAAACACTTCGCCAGGCAGAAGCACCAGTTCGTAGTTGAACTTAATGCCAAGTTTTTTGCGGATGTTGGCGGTTCTGTAAAAAAAATTGCTGTTTTTGGCGTCAACATAGATCGGAACAATTGGCAGATTATGCTGAGTAGCCATATTGATAAACTTGCTCTTCCACTCCAAGTCGGTGATGACGCCGTTGACGCGCCTTGATACAAGTCCGGCTGGAAATGCGCAGATGTTTTCTTCTTGGTTGTTGTAAAGAGCTTCGATGTTTTTGAAAATCTCTTCGTTGTTGTGCCCATAAACGTTGACACCGCAGAACACGCTTTTGAGACTTTCGATAAATAGCAGCAGGTCGTTGACAATGGCTCTGCTGTGTCCGAAGTTTTTGCAGATAGAATATATCACCGCAAGACCGTCTAAGCCTCCGAGCGGATGGTTGGCTACAAACATAAATCGTTGACCTTTTTCGATATTCTCTGCACCGTGTTCTATAATGTCTACATTGAAGTCTTTGAAAACCGCCTCGATAAATTCTGGTCCGTCTAAGTGCCCATACAACGACAGCACACGGTTGATTTTGTCCTGACGGATGATTTTTTCAATCAACCTAATCACAAAACGTGGCAACCTCTTGTGGAGCTTCGGGTTGAAGTCCTTGATAACAGAGTCGATGTATATTAGCTTGTTGCGGTTTTCCACTATTGATGCATTATAAATACTTTTCGGCTGCAAATGTATAAAATTATTCTGTATTGCAGAGATTTTTTTTTGAAAAGGACGGGGGTGATTTCTTAAAAATATTAAAAACAAAAAAAGAGACGTGCCATGGCACGTCTCTACAATTATGATATGAAAAATATTCAGATTTCTATCTGTAATTATCCAAATCGCTTTCTTCGCCGTTGTCGATGTAGGTCTTGCGCTGCTTGTTGTCGGCGTAGGCGAGTTTGAAGAATGTGTTGGCGGGTTTCTCAAACTGCTCGCCACGGAGAGCGTCGGTAAAGAGCAGGTAAGAAACTATGATGTTGCCAGCCATTTCTACGAGGTTGCGAGCCTGGAAATCGAGGTAGTCCTGATTCTTGAGGGCTGTAACTTTCTCAATAGCAGCCTTGTAGTCTTCGGTGAGTTCGAGGAGTTTGGCTTTCTGTGCGGCAAACTTGCCAGATTCTTCAAGCATCTTGTCGTATTCTGCCATGCGCTCAGCAAATACGCCTGTGGTAACGCCTTTGATAGCGGCAACTACCTGAAGCTGCGATGTGCCTTCGTAGATGGTGGTGATACGTGCGTCGCGAACCATACGCTCGATGGGGAAATCTTTCATATAGCCCGATCCGCCGTGAATCTGCAATGCGTCGTAGCAGATAGAGTTGCACCATTCCGAAGAGAAGAGCTTCAACAACGGAGTGTAAGCGTCGGCCATCTTCGAGAAATATTTGAGGTCGTTGCGGAGTTCGGCGGGTAAGGTGCCGAGTTTTTTCTTCTCCTGGAGCAACTTGCTCATATCTACAAAACGTGCTGTTTCGTAAAGTAGCGAACGCATACCTTTGATTTTGGCGTTCATATTGCCGAGCAACTGATATACAGCGGGGAACTCGATGATGGGTTTCTTAAACTGTTCGCGCTCGTGAGCATATTTGAGAGCCTCGCGATATGCAGCCTCAGAAATACCTACCGACTGTCCGCCTACACCGAGACGTGCGCCGTACATAAGGCTCATAACGTATTTGATAAGGCCGAGACGTTCGTCGCCGATAAGTTTTGCGGGAGCGTCTTTGAACACCATTTCGCAAGTGGGCGAACCGTGGATACCGAATTTGTTTTCTACACGGCGTACAATTTCGCAGTGTTTGTCCTTGTCGTAAACAAAGAGCGAAAGACCACGTCCGTCGGTTGTGCCTTCTACCGAGCGGGCAAGAACCAGCTGAATGTCAGCGTCACCGTTGGTGATGAAGCGTTTAACACCGTTCAAGAGCCACATGCCCGACTCCTCGTCGTATTTGGCTTTGAGCTGAACAGCCTGCAAGTCAGAGCCTGCGTCGGGTTCGGTCAATACCATAGAGAGAGTTGCGCCTTTGGCAAGCTTGGGAAGGTATTCAGCCTTGATTTCCTCAGAAGCAAATTCGAGGATGGTTTCAGCGCAGTCTTGCAATCCCCAGAAGTTGGCAAATCCGCCGTCGGCACGCGACACCATTTCGCCTACCATAATGTAGGGAACGTTGGGCATGTTCAAGCCGTCGTATTTGCGGGGCATTGTGATACCCCATGCGCCGGCTTTCAAAAGTGCCTGGAAGTCGGCTGTGGTGTAGGGGTTGTATTTAAGATGGTCGTTTTCGATAGAGTGACCTTCGAGGTCGTTGGCTTCGGCGTTGGGTGCAATCACGTCGGCACATACTTCGCCGCATATCTCCATTACCTTCTCCACCGAGTCCATAGCGTCCTCAAAATTCTTGGGGGCGTAGTCGTATTTGGCGGCGTCGGAATATTCGTTGTCTTCCCTGAGGTCGATGATGCGCTTCATCAACGGATGTCCGAGATGAAACTTGAGATCTTCGTTATCGTTATAAAAATTTGCCATTTTGTTCCTATTTAGAATTTGCTTTGTAGTATTTAATCATTTTGGGCAATACAGTTGCCACGTCGCCAGTTACCACGTAGTCGGCAATGGCGTTGATAGGAGCGTTTTCGTCGGTATTGATTGAAACAATAATCGATGACTCCTGCATACCGGCGCGGTGCTGAACCTGTCCGCTGATACCGCAAGCGATGTAGAGCTTGGGACGTACGGTAACGCCTGTCTGACCAATCTGACGCTCATGCTCGCAGAATCCTGCGTCAACGGCTGCACGAGATGCGCCCACCTGACCGCCAAGCACGTCGGCAAGTTCGTGGAGAAGCTGGAAGTTCTCTTTTGAACCTACGCCGTAGCCACCTGCTACAATCACAGGAGCGGCTTTGAGGTTGATTTTCGATTTCTCGATATGGCGCGAGATTATCTCAACGGCAAAGTCTAAATCTGTAACAGATTTCTGCCAGTCGATTTTCTTGATTTCGCCTTTGTAGTTCTCGTCGAACACCTCTTTTTTCATCACACCTTCGCGGACGGTAGCCATCTGAGGACGTGTGTGGAGGTTGAGAATTGTGGCGATGATGTTGCCACCGAATGCGGGACGGATCTGGTAAAGTAAATCCTTGTAGGGAGTTACAATCTGCTTGATTTCGCCGTTGTCTTCTTTAACGGTTTTCTTCTCTTCGTGGTCGCCGATTTCGAGGCTTGTGCAGTCGGCTGTAAGACCGCAGCGGAGAGCGCTTGCAACACGGGGAGCAAGGTCGCGACCTATGCTTGTAGCACCGAAGAGCATAATCTGCGGCTGTTCTTGTTTTACAAGGTCGCAGATGATTTTCTGTGTGGGAAGTGTCTGATAGGGAGCGAGTTTGCGGTCGTCGGCAATGTGAATTACATCAACGCCGTATTTAAAAATCTGTCGTCCTATATTATAAAGGTTGTAGTCAACGGCAATGGCTTCGAGTTTGCAGCCAAGTGTCTGTGCGAGTTTCTTGCCTTTTGAAAGCAGTTCGAGGCTGACGTCTGCCACAACGCCGTTCTCTGTTTCGCAAAATACAAATAAGTTGTTCATTTTGAGTATTATCCAAGAATGTGGTTAGACAATAAATCTTTAATAAGGATGTCGATGTCGGCATCAGAGTCGTTAAGTTTTTTCGACTCTTTGGCTTGGAGTACCACTGCGTCGATTTTCTTTACAGTGGTGGGCGAGCCAGCCTTACCTACTTTGTCGTCTTCAACCTTGATGTCGTCGGCGCCCCAAGTAATAATTTTCGACTCGTCGTTCTTGTTTTTCATATAGAATTTGGCGTTGCGTGTACGGCAAGCAGCAGCCGAGCCGTGAACAGTGATAAGCACGGGGAAGGGTGCCTTTACGGTTTCGATGCCAGATTCTAAGCGGCGGCGTACTGTGATAGCGCTTTCTGATATGTTTTCGATCTCTTCGGCGTAGGTAACTTGTGGAATGCCGAGTTTCTCAGCAGCCTGAGGACCTACCTGAGCGGTGTCGCCGTCGATAGCCTGACGTCCGCAGAGTACCATGTCGTAGTCGCCTACGTTTTTGATAGCCTGTGCAATTGCGTAGCTGGTGGCTAAAGTGTCGGAACCTCCTAATTTGCGGTCGGTGAGTAGGATACCTTTGTCGGCACCTCTGTAAAGACCTTCTTGTAGAACTTCAGCAGCCTTGGGCAGACCCATTGTAAGAACTGTAATCTCTGTTTCGGGATACTGGTCTTTGATTCTGAGAGCCTGCTCGAGGGCGTTCATGTCCTCGGGATTTATGATGGCTGGCAGGGCGGCGCGGTTCATTGTGCCGTCCTCCTTCATGGCGTCTTTGCCCACATTGTGAGTGTCGGGCACTTGCTTTGCCAAAACGATGATTTTAAATCCTTTCATTTTAGAATGTGTTTTGATAAAAAAATTTGGCGCAATATTAATAAAAAAAAGGGATATCCAAAAAAATAAATTAAAAAATGGGGGTGCGGGCAAACACAGGGCACGCGCCAGGTAAATCGGTTACGTAATTTACGTAAACACGCCGTTCCTTTTTTTTCAATGTGGAAATAATAAATAGTTTTGCGCCACAAAAACGATAATTAAAAACATAAAAATAATAACGACTATGTCTGATATTTCAAAATTAGAAGTCAACGACTTCATGGCGAAAGTAATCGCTAAGAACCCCGGCGAGACTGAGTTCCACCAGGCTGTTAAAGAAGTAGTAGAGTCCCTTATGGACTACATCGACGAGAACCCCAAATACAAAAAGGGCAAAATCCTCGAGCGTATGGTAGAACCCGAACGTGTTATTATGTTCCGCGTTCCCTGGGTAGACGACAAAGGCGAAATCCAGATCAACCGTGGTTTCCGTATCCAGATGAACTCTGCTATCGGACCTTACAAAGGCGGTCTTCGTCTTCACCCCACAGTTAACCTCGGTATTTTGAAATTCTTGGCATTCGAGCAAGTATTCAAAAACTCTCTTACCACACTTCCTATGGGTGGTGGTAAAGGTGGTTCTGACTTCGATCCCAAAGGCAAATCCGACAACGAAGTTATGCGTTTCTGCCAGAGCTTCATGACAGAGCTTTCAAAACACATCGGCGCCGACACTGACGTTCCCGCTGGTGATATAGGTGTAGGTGGCCGCGAAATTGGTTACCTCTTTGGTCAGTACAAACGTCTCCGCAACGAGTTCACCGGCGTTCTTACCGGCAAGGGCCTTGGCTGGGGTGGTTCTTTGATCCGTCCTGAGGCTACTGGTTACGGCGTTGTTTACTTCGCTCAGGAAATGCTCGCTACCAAAGGCGACACCATCAAAGGTAAGACAGTTTGTATCTCTGGTTCTGGTAACGTTGCTCAGTACGCCGTTCAGAAATGTATCCAGCTCGGTGCAAAAGTAGTTACAATGTCTGACTCTAACGGTTCTATCTACGACAAAGACGGTATAACAGAAGAGAAACTCAACTGGATCCTCGACCTCAAGAACGTTCGTCGTGGCCGTATCAAAGAATATGCCGACAACTTCCCCGGTGTTGAATACATGGAAGGTCAGCGTCCTTGGAGCATCAAATGCGACATCGCTCTCCCCTGCGCTACTCAGAACGAGGTTAACGGCGAAAACGCTAAAGCTCTTGTTGACAATGGCGTAATCTGCGTAGCTGAAGGTGCTAACATGCCTTCATTGCCCGAGGCTATCGAAATCTTCCAGAACGCTAAGATCCTCTACGCTCCTGGTAAGGCTTCTAACGCAGGTGGTGTTTCGGTATCTGGTTTGGAAATGTCGCAGAACTCTGAGCGTCTCTCTTGGACAAGCGAAGAGGTTGACCAGAAACTCCACCAGATTATGATCAACATCCACAAGACCTGTGTTAAATACGGTACAGAGTCTGACGGATACATCAACTACGTTAAGGGCGCTAACATCGGTGGTTTCGTAAAAGTTGCCGACGCTATGCTCGCTCACGGTATTGTATAAGCAAACCCTTATCCATATCATATTTTTCTTCAGCCGCCCCAAAAAGGACGGCTGTTTTTTTATTAATAATATCTATCTTTGTGCCCAGAAATGCGACACCTTTATATATATATAATATTTTTGCTCTCGCTAACTGCGGGAGAGTCTGTGGCACAGAAGTTTAGCGCACGCCTCGATAATATACGCTACTATTACGAAGGCGAGGGCGAATTTCCTGTTAAGGTGAATGTGTGCTTTGCTGTTAGCGGTTGCAAGCCACGTTCTTTGACCTTTGTGGCTAAGTATGCCGAAAATATCACTTATAGGGCACAGGTGAAAAATTACGATTCGTTGCATGTGTATTACACTTTTCGCACCGCTATGAACATGTCTACTACCATAGACCTCGCATTAGAAGATAAAAACGGCATAAGAAGCAGCACTTACACAGTTACAGCACTGCCTACGCCCGAAAACGTTATTAAAAATCCAAATCAATGATTATAGCTCGTCAAAAACGAAAAGAAAATATCGCAGAATACGTTCTCTATATGTTTCAAGTGGAGGATATGATGCGTGCATGCCATTGCGATTTTGAAATTGTGAAGCAGCAGATAATTTCTAAGTATACCCAAAGCCCCGAAACCATCAAGGACATTGAATATTGGTACGAGAATATTGTTCTTCTGATGAAAAACGAGGGCGTGGAGCAGAAGGGACATCTGCGCGAGGTGCTAAACATTATCGACGATATGCACGACCTCCATTTGCGTTTGTTGCGCTCGCCGTTGCATCCCGACTACAAAGCCGCATATCAGGAAGCCGCGCCCGTAATAGGACAGAGCATCCAAAAGACCCGCAGCGAGGGCGTTTCAGAAATTGAGGTGTGCTTGCAGATGATGTACATGATTCTGCTGCTGAAACTTCAGCACAAAGAAATCTCAGCCGACACAATGTTCGGCGTGCAAAAGATAAGCCGTATGCTGGCTATATTGAGCGCCAAATATAAGGTGTGGGAAGAAGATAAATTAGAATTGTAGAAACGCCATAATGTGAGGACGTCATAATGTAGAAACGTCATATTATGGCGTCTCTACAAATACGGGTTATTTTTTGTTTTTAACCACACGGAACCCGTAGTTGTAGTTTGTGAATGTGGGTTTTGGACCGTCGCGACCTGTAACTCGAGCCATATCGTCGACATAATACCAGCTTCCGCCTCGGATTATGCGGAAATCGCCTTTTGAAGGACCTTGTGGGTCGCGTTGATTGTTTGACGGATATTTGCCATAAAAATCTAAGCACCATTCCCACGCATTGCCGCTCATATCGTAGATACCCAGTTCGTTTGGTTTTAATCTGCCAACTTGTTTCAGACCTTTTTCTCCTGTGGTTTCGTCATACCAAGCCACATCGTCGATATTGTTGCTACCAGCGTAGGTGTAGTTTTTTGACTGCTGCCCACCACGAGCGGCGTATTCCCATTGTGCTTCGGTGGGAAGGTCGTATTTTTCGCCGGTAGTTTCCGATAGCCATTTGCAATAAGCCTTTGCGTCATAGTATGTTACATTGACGATAGGGTAGGTGTCGTTCCATTGCCATTTGATAGCCTTTTCGTGTTCTTCGTACCATGAAGGTGGCGGGTCGCTCGGCATAGCGTGCCCTGTGGCTTTGCAGTATGCGCGGTATTGAGCCACGGTAACTTCATATTTGCCTATGTAAAAGTCGGACAGATGGACATTGTGCACAGGAATCTCATCGCCTCCGCACGAAGCGCAGCCCATCTTGAACTGCCCGCCCTTTACAAAAATCATGTCTGGCGGGTTTGTGGTTTGAGCATACGACCACTGCTGCCATGCCGAGGCAAGCAGCAGTGCCGATAATGCTATAAACTGAGTTGCTTTCATCCGCTTAAATTTAGAACCGCTAATAAAAATTATTGCGCGTTGCGTGCGAGTCGCATGCCGTAGTTGAAGTTTGCGAAAGCAGGTTCTGGACCGTCGCGGCTTGTAAGAGTTGCGTAGTCGGCATTGTAGTGCCAACCGCCTCCACGTATTACACGATAGGGCGATATGTTGGTGTTAACCGGATTGTCTTTTTTGCTCTTTGAATAAAAATCTTTGGCGTAGAAGTCGGTGCACCATTCCCAAACGTTTCCGCTCATATCGTAGATACCGAGCTCGTTGGGAGTTTTTGTACCAATTTTCTGCGGGCCACGGAGTTTGGAAGTCTCGTCGTACCAAGCCACAGTAGCAGGAGAAGCGCTACCAGCGTAAGCAGTACGTTTCGACATTTTACCACCACGAGCGGCGTATTCCCATTCTGCCTCGGTTGGCAGACGGTATCCGTTTTTGGTAAGGTTGCAATCTATGCCGCCGTCTTCGTTTTCAACGTAGCATTTTTCTAAGCCTTCCTTGTCGCTAAGCCAGTTGCAGAAAGCCACGGCATCGTACCACGAAATCTTGTGCATTGGATAGTCGTCGACCCAGCCCCACCATTTCTGAGTGGGAAGAGGGTAGTATTTTCTGGTGTCGGGATGTTCTGCAAGCCAACTTGAGTCGGGAATCGCAGGCATCTGATGGACGCCACGTTTGCCAGGGAAATACTTTGAACCTTGCTTGTCGTTAATAAACTGCTTGTATTCCTTTACTGTAACTTCGTACTTGCCTATGTAAAAGGTGTTTATCTTTACATCGTGTACAGGACGTTCGTCGGCATCGCCTTTGGGAGCCGAAGTGCCGGGATTTCCCATTGAGAAACTTCCGCCTTCTACCTTTACCATTTGCGGCTGTGCCATAACCGTGAGCGACAAACAGATTAGCGCTGTTAGAATTGTAAGTCTATTCATCTTCCTCGTTGTTTTATGTTAGAAATTGTCTATTATTAAAAAGTGTTTTTGGTTTTCTCCATTACACTTTTAACAAACGTTTGCGGTTTTATTATGTTGCCTTATTTAAACTTATTTATGATTTATTTGAAAATGTTTTTGAGTATGGAACCTAAGAGACCACCGCCAGACGATGATTTTTTCGACGATGATTTCTTGGTTGTGGACTTGCCAGTGATGCTTTTTGCCACAGATTTTCCGAGGTCGCGTGCCATGGCTGTGCCGGCTGTGGCTATAAGTGTGCCAAAGATTGTGCGCTTGAAACTTGACGACGACGATTTGGACGCTTTGGCTTTCTCTTTCTCTTTTTTGGCTTTTTCTTTCTCTTTCTCTTCGAGCTCGCGCTGTTTTTCGGCTTCGCGTGCTGCCTCTTCTTGTGCGGCGAGTATCACTTCGTAGGCGCTTTCACGGTCGAAGAATTTTTCGTATTCTTTGATTTTTACAGGAACGGCTGCTCTGATTTGCGCTCTCTGCTCGGGTGTTACCGCGCCTATCTGGCTCAGCGGGAAGAGAATCTTCGCTTTTTGAACTATCGACGGCGAGCCCGACTGGTCAAGGAATGAAACAAGAGCCTCGCCTGTGCCAAGGTTGGTGATGGCTTCGGTGGTGTCGAACGACGGATTGGCTCTGAATGTCTGCGCTGCAGCCTTAACTGCCTTCTGGTCTTTGGGTGTGAATGCGCGGAGAGCGTGCTGTATGCGGTTGCCAAGCTGTCCGAGAATGTCGTCGGGTACGTCGGATGGAGACTGTGTGATAAAGTATATGCCCACGCCTTTGGAGCGTATCAGACGGATAATCTGTTCCATTTTTTCTACCAAAGCCTTGGATGTGCCTTCGAAAAGCATGTGCGCCTCGTCGAAGAAGAATACGAGTTTGGGTAGCTCCAGGTCGCCCACTTCGGGGAGTCTCGAGTAGAGTTCGGTCATCATCCACAATAGGAATGTGGAGTAGAGCTTGGGATGCATCATCAGCTTGTCGGCTGCGAGAACGTTTACCACTCCGAGACCCTTGTCGGTGTCGATGAGGTCTTCGATATCGAATGCTGGTTCTCCGAAGAATTTGTCGCCGCCTTCGCTCTCGATGGCGAGAATGGCGCGGCTGATGGCACCGAGACTTGCCGTAGAGATGTTGCCGTATGTGGTGGTGAACTTGGATGTGTTTTGTCCTACAAAATCTATTATGGTGCGGAGGTCTTTGAGGTCGATGAGCAACAGTTCGTTGTCGTCGGCTATCTTGAATATGATGTTGAGCACTCCAGTCTGTGTTTCGTTGAGCTCAAAAAGACGTCCGAGCAACTGCGGACCCATGGCAGAGATGGTGGTGCGCATAGGAACGCCCTGTTCGCCATATACATCGTAAAAGCGTGTGGGACAGCCGTGGAATGGCGGATTCTCTATGCCAAACTCGGCGCAGCGTTTCTCAATGAAGCCCGACATCTTGCCTGTTTGCGAGATGCCTGAGAGGTCGCCCTTCATGTCGGCGGCGAAACAAGGAACGCCTGCCTGTGAGAATGTTTCTGTCATTACTTGGAGGCTTACGGTTTTGCCCGTGCCTGTCGCTCCTGCGATTAATCCGTGCCTGTTAGCCATTTTGCCTATAAGGTTGATAGGACCGTCGGCGCAGTGTGCTATGTATAAGTTCTGGTTTGTGTACATAATCTAAGATATTTTTTGTTTCTACAAATATAAGAAAATATGTGTAAGGTTTGACGAAAATTAGAAAAAAAAATCGATTTTTGTTGTAAATTTATCACCGAATAAAACTAATAAAAATGAAAGCACGATTATTTATTATGTCTGTTTCAGCCTCTGCAATGATGCTGGCAGGATGTTCCACAGTGAAAATCGGCAGCATAAACTCGGAACCCTACCGCTACCACGACGACGCTGTTACCATTAAGGGACGTGTGATGAACACCACTAACCTTTTTGTAGTCAAGACTTTCAGAGTGGCCGACAAGAGCGGAGAAATTACTGTGGTTGCCGATGAAAGCCGTACAGTGTTGCCTCCAGTAGGTCAGAAAGTTAAGGTTAGCGGCAAGGTGTACGAGGCTTTTAAATTAGGTTCGCTGCAAAAGATTGTGGTGGTAGAGGGTGTGGCACCGCTAAAAAAATAGTGCAGTTATATACGGCTTGCTTATTTGGTAAGTTCTATGATGTAGCTTTCTACCCTGCGCAGAGCAATGGTAATGGAGTTGATGTCGAAGTTTTTGATAGAGTGGATAATGCCAGAAGCCATAGCTGCCGCTTTGTCCATCTGATGCTGTTGTGCCTTTTCTTTGAAACTTTCGGCAAATTTCAACAGACCCTCGAACGAAATGTTCTTTTTGAGCTGGCGGTATTCGGGAATGATCTGTTCTTTTAGCAAGGCAACAAACTCGCGCTGCGACTCGTCTTTCTTTTTGCTCGACGATGAGGTGGCTATGTCTATAATGTCTTTAGCCTCGTCGCTGTCGGTGTCGTAAATGCTTAAATCTTTGATCGTTACTGTAAATGTTGAACCTTGACCTATAGAACTGTCGATAGTGATAGTGCCTTTGAGGTTTTCTACAAGACGTGCAGTGAGTTCCATGCCTGTAGAGCGGTTTATCTTTTCGCCAATAGCAAAAATTGTGTCGGTTTGCTGTTTCGACAATCCTACACCAGTGTCAGACACGGTAATAATCAGCGTGGTGTGGTTGTTTGAGGTGTCCATAGCAGCCACATGAAGCCTTACGCTACCCGAGTCGGTAAACTTGATGGCGTTGCTTACAAGGTTGAAGAGTATCTGTCTGAGTTTTACACCGTCGGCGATTAAGAGTTTTGGCACGTCGGAAGCCACATCGAGAGTGTATTTGAGGTTTTTCTCCTCGGCGTTTTGCTTGAATATGTTGTAAATGTCGTCGGCAATCTGTCTCGGGTCGGCAATGCGGGTGTAAAGGCTTTTGCCAGACTCTATTCGTGCGAGATTCCAGATCTCTGTGAGTGTTTCGTGCACCGAAACGGCGTCTTTGAGTATTCCAGTAGCTTTTGCCGCAGTTTCGGGCTGAGCGGTGTTGGCAGAAAGGTTCTCGGCAGACACAATGATGTTTTCGATGGGCTGCTTTGTGTTTTGTGTCATATTGAGCAGGAGCTCGCTTTTTGCCTTGGATGCGGTTCCGATGTCGCTGCCACTGTTGCTGCTTATGTTTCTTATGGCTGGAATGTCGCGGATTGTCATAAGCACGGTGTTGTTGTTGCTGTGGGCAAAGCGTGCTTCGAAATATTTGCCGTCTTTCTGATACTCAACATATTGCGGGTCGTCGCTGTTTTGCGCCTCGTTGAAAGCCACAAGGAATTGCAGTAGCAGGTCGGAATCAAATTTGTCGCGCATATTGCGGCCGATGTATTGTTTTTCGGCATCACCATCGCCCGGAATCTTGGCGTAGGTGAACGTGCCGTTCTGGTCGATGCTGAAGATGGTTTCGGGCAGGATATTGAGAATGGAAGATTGCTTTTGTGATAGTTGCGACGCGTTTTCTTCTGCAATTTTGCGGTCGGTGATGTCTTCCACAATCATAATGCCGCCCTTTTCAACCTCTCTGCCGGTGTTGTAATGGTATGGCTTGAGTGTGATAGAGGCGTATACCTTGCCATTGTCGGTGTTGATTTCGTATTCTTGTTTAGATGTTTTGTCGTTTTGGTTTGACGCTTCAGAAGAGATGTCGAACCCACGCAAAACTTCTTGTGGAACTACCGTTGTAATGTCCTGACCTGTAAGGTTTTTGTTTTTCAGGTTAAAAATCTGCGCAATGCGCTCATTGGCGGTGGTTATCTTGAAGTTGTCGTTGAACTGAATAATGCCGATAGGGGTTTTGCGGAATAGCAGACGGTATTTTTCTTCGCTGTTGCGTAGTTCGGCTTCGGCGAGTTTGCGCTCCTGAATTTCTATCTGCATTCGCTGGTTAGAGTCCGACAGAAGCTTGTTGTGGTTGTTTTTTTCTTTGTAACGGAAATAGTAGATAGCCACTACCACAAACACAAGCAGTATCACAACAATAAGGAAAATAATGTTTCGGTTGTTTTGCTTGCGTTCGAGGTTAAACTTGTCGCGTTCTGCCTGATACTGAATAGCTTCAATCTCTTTTTGCTGCTTTTGGCTTTCGAGACTGACTTGAAATTCAGAAAACTGTTCCTTTTTCTTTTGTTCAAAAATGCTGTCGGAGGTTTCAGCGTAGCGTTCGCTATAATAAAGCGCTTTGTCGAATTGTCCGTGGCGTTTGTAAAAAGTACGCAGAATGTCGCACGACTTGTTTTTTATTCGGAGTTCGGAAATGCCTGTGTTCATCTCCTCCATTTCGGCATCATGAAGCACAGCTTCAGCATTTATTCTCGCCTGTTCGTCCATTTTGTAGTCGATTTGCAAAGAAGCCAACCTTGTGCGGGCAACGAGAGATTCGTGCTGACGACCTGCCTTTGCATAATGTTCGTAGGCCGATTTGAGCCATTCGGCAGCTTTTTCTGCGTTGTCGTCGGTGAGATATACGTAGGCGTAGGTCTCCATAGTGTTGGCGAGTCCGAAAATATCTTTTTTCTGCTGATATTGGTCAAGACACGATTCGAGAATCTCCATGGCACTGTCCTGCTCGCTGATAATAGCGTATGCCTGAGCAATTTTGATATTGGTTTCAAGTATTTTGTCAACGGCTTCGAGTTCTTCGTATAGCGTGCGTGCGGCAATCAGGTTTTTGAGAGCGTCGTCTTCGTCGTTTTTGATAGTGATGTCGCCCAGGAGAGTAAGCGCAGTGGCTTGAATGTTGGGATATTTGTATTGGCGGCATATTTCAATAGCCTTAGAGCAGTATTCTTCAGCGAGGTCGTATGCCTCTTGAGCGTAGTATGTGCGGGCGATGTCGATTTGGCAGAGAGCCATCTTGTCGTTTTGGTTGAATTTGGCGTATATTTCGTAAGCCTTAAACTGCGCTTCGATAGCAAGGTAGTAAACACGTGTTTTGTAGTATCCAAAACCAATGTTTTTGTATGCAGTGGCAATATTAGCAGAGTCTGACGATTGTTCTGCGATCTGCTTTGCTTGTGCCGCAAACTCAAGAGCCACAAAGGGTTCGGTGTTGATATACTCGTTGTATTGTTCGGTGAGCGACTTGTATTGTTCGGCGAGGGAGTCGGTTTGAGCCTTGACCTGCCCCACAAGCGTCATCAACGTTATTGCCAATATGTATGCTAATGTGTGTTTCATAATATGTTGTTTTGCTGCAACAGTCCTGCTTTTTGGTACGGTATATAAAAGGTGAAAGTGGTTCCTACGTTTTGTTTTGATTTAACTTCGATTCTTCCGCCCATCCGTTTTACAAGTTCGTTTGCGATAGACAGTCCGAGACCGTTGCCTCCGTACTGTCGCGCTGCACCTTCGTCGCCCTGGCGGAATTTTTCAAAAATTACGCTCAGCTTGTCTTCGGGAATTCCGATACCAGTGTCGCTCACATAGAAAGCTGTGTCGGCGGGTGTGTTACCTTGCGCGGGTACTATGCGTGCTCCAATCGAAATTTTGCCTTCGTTTGTAAAGGTTACAGCGTTGGTTATCAACTTTTTAAATATCTGGTTGATACACATTGAGTCGGCGTATACCAAGCTGTCGAGGTCTTCGGCGGGCTTGTTTTTTTCAGTCTTGATGTTTTTGCCCGATTCGCCAATAAGCTGGTTGAGGTACGATGCCGATTCTTCCACTATGCTGTTGATACTGCATATTTCGTGCCTTAGTTTTTTCTGACCGGTTTCTATCATAGATAGTTCTACGATATCGTCGATAATGGCGAGGAGCTTTTTGCAGTTGGTGTTGATAAGGTTGAGATAGTCCTTGTGTTTTTCTGCCGACATGCCGTTTTGTATCATTTGCACAAATCCGTTGATAATGTTAGCGGGAGTGCGTGTTTCGTGGGCGATGTTGGCTAAGAATACGGTTTTGAGCCGGTTAGATTCTTCTGCTTTCTTTTTCTGTCCGAGAAGTTCGGTCTGGTAACGCTTGATTTCGGTAATGTCGTTGGATATTATCTGAATGACTTTTTCACCAAAAAAGTCGTTGATGGGCTGCATGGTGCTTAGATACCAACGTTCTTCTCCATTGATAGTTACACAGGTTTTGCGGGTTTGGGTAACGCCCGTTTCCGATATTTTTTTGATAAGTTCTATGTCGATTAGCTGCGCTGCAGGAACATTGTCGCCAGAAGAAATGTCTTTGTCGTCTTCTTCAAAGAGTTCAACCGCGGTGCTGTTGAGCATTATGATGTTGCCTTCGGTATCCACCACTATAATAGGCTGACTGATGCCGTTGAAAAGTGTCTTGTAGCGGGTTTCGCTTTCGGCTAATTCGCGGCGTGCTTTTATCATGCGGTCAATATCCTGCATAACGCCAAGAATGCCGGCAAATTCGCCGTCGCTGTTTTTGATGAGGGTTTTGTTTACGATATACTCCCTTACTATGCCGTCGGCGCACTTGATGGGTCCTTGGTATATCTGTATACCCTTGTCTTTGATTAGCTGGATGTCTTTTTCTTGGTAAAAGTCGGCGTATTCTTTCGGGAAGAAGTTTTCGAGTTGGAGAGCGGTACGACCAATTATGGTGTCTGGCGAAACACCGAGCACGTTTGTGGCGTAGCTCTTGTTGCAAAGGGTGTAACGACCTTCCATATCTTTGCAGAACACAGGAGTGGGAAGAGCGTCGAGCATCATTTGTGTGAGGCTGAGGCTCTGGCGTATGCGGCTTTCTGATTCAACGTTGATGTCGGTATTCTGGAAAGTGGCAATAAACGAGCCCTTTGTGGTGGCGAAAGCCGATACGATGTAAGAGTAGTTGCCGTCGTGGATAGTTCCGGAGCTTTGGTTTTCAGCTTCGGCGGCTTGCGCCAAAAGCGGCAACCAGGTTTCTATGGAGAGGACACCCGAAAGCGAGGCTTTGCGTCCTATGATAGATTCGGGTCGCTGCTTTGCAAAATTTAAGAAAACAGGGTTAACCTTTTTAATAACAAAATCGATGGGCAGGCCTTTGTCGTCGTAAATGATGTCGCCGGCAAAAGCAGCCGTGAGCATGTTGTCGAAAATGCGCGAATTAACTTCCTCGGCATATTGGAGTTGTTTGGAAAGGTCGGCTTCAAGGTTGTTGAACTTGCCGTATTCTCCAAATATAAGATAACGCCGCAGCATAGTTCTAAGTGTGGCGTTTTCTTCTTTAAGGCGTTTGTACTCGGATATGTCGATGGTTTCGTTGTCGGTCATTTGTTGTTACTCTATTTCAACGAGTTCGAAAGGCACGTTGACGAGTTTTTTGTAGCGGTTTCCGAGAGCTTTCATATCTTCGTCGATCGACTCGTAGTACCACCTTACCTTAACGTCGCTTTTTTCTGCCACCTTTTGTAGCGAGAGGATAACCTGAATAACCTGCTTGCTTGATGCGGTGTTTACATATTCGAGGTCGAAATCAAACACAGTCTGCACGTTTGGATTTTCGGCGTATGCCTTGATCCATTCGAGAACGGGCTTGTAAAAGTCGAGCGCGTTTTCTGGCACTGAGATTTTTGATATCTTAAATATGTTTTGCTCGGGGTCTAAGATGATTTCCGGCGTGTCTTCTGTTTCTTCGATGATTAATTTTTCCATTTTGCTTAGGTGTTGTTAATTCTTAATTGTTACTGCTGTCTGTAATATATAGAACTGCTGTGCTTCGTTGATGTTCATAAAGCGGTATTTGAGCGGACGGTCGCTCTTGATGCGCAGGTCGGAGAATCCGAGGCCTGTTTTTTTAGCGTCGGCGGTGTCGAAGTCGAGAAGGATGTCGTCGTAATAGTCGCTCAATTCGTCTTTCGACATGCCGTTTACAAATTCGAGACGTTCGGAAATGATGTCTTTAGCTTCGTTTTTGATGATGTTGCCCGAAGTAAGCATGATTTCTTTGCCAGTCTGTCCCATGAAGAATACTCCAGAAACGCCAGCGGATGTAGAAGTGCGACGGTCGCCGTGCTTGATTATGTTTTGGAGCATCTCTACCATTACGTTTGAAACCTTGATTGTGGTGAGAGGCATGTTCATGCGGCCCTTGATAATGGCGAGGAGGCTTAAAAGGTTCTCCTGGTTGAAGAATCCGTTGAAGTAGAGCAGAAGATTTTCGTTGTTCATCTGCTTGTGCAGCTGCTTAACGCTGTCGAGCGAGCTGTGTCCTTTGGCTGTCTGACCTTCGGTGTCGGTGGCTCCGTAGTTCTTATCGTTGGGAATCAGAGTCTGAAGGTAGAAGTATGTGTACTCGTTGTCTAATTGTTCAAAACTGTAAAGCAGCTTGTTGCCAGATTTGCGGCTCATTTCGATAAGTCCGAGACCGGCTCCGCCTTTGTCGCTCATGCTGCCAGTAGTGAGCATCTCGCGGTGAAACTTTTTCAGTTCGTCGGGGTTGAGGCTGTTGATGGTGTCGAGCTTTTCTTTTAAGGCTGGAATGTTTTCGTTTGCCACGATGTTGCCTGTGGATATGTAGTATCTCTCGCCGTTTTTCTGGATGGCAAATATTCCCGGATATTTTTCAGTGTTGAGGTTTGCTATCTCGTCCTGATGTCGGGTTATGTTTTGCAGACCTTCTACCATGATGTAGTAGATTCGCTTTTGCAAAGTCTGTTGCGAAGTTACTTTTGAGATATTAGTGTCGGCGAGGAACAATATCTTTTTGGTGATATTGTGAGAGAAGTATCCCCGGTAGACGTATTCAAAGTCGTCGTTAGATATCCTCTGGAATAGGGGATATGCTATGTCGAATAATTTTGAACCGAGTTCTGGTGTCATAGGCTTCATTTGTTATTATTAGTTTAACGCTATTTAATGCAATAAAAGTGCCATTGTTAGCTCTTTTACCGGGGCTGTTACTTATTTTTGTGTTAATAATACTATTCTTCAGAAAGGGGGAAACGCTTCGCGTCTTTTGGTACGTCGAACGAAAGTTTGATTCCTTTGCGCTCGTATGCGGGTGTGTTTTCCATCTCTTCCAAGTTTTGTATTTCGGCAAAATTTATTTTTTGAAATTTGCTCTGAATTACTGCTTCTGATATTGTCTCGGTTTCGTTTTCCTCGTTGATGTTGTCGGGGTCGTCGTCGCCTCCGAGATCTACTGTGTTGCCTATTGATACGGAAGAATCTTCGGTTTTGTTGTCGCCGGCATCGGTTTTTGCGGTTTCGGTTTTTGCGGTTTCGGGGTTGAGGTGACGGGCAACGTTCGACGATGACGGGCGCTCGTAGGGGTTGAGGATTTCGGTTTTGTCGAATCCTGTGGCTACGAGTGTTACACAAATCTTGGTGCCGAGGTTTTCGTCTTTGGTTTGACCCCAGATTAGGTTGCCGCCTTCGCCAGCCTGTCCTGCAGTAGCCTGAACGTATTCGTTGATGTCGGTTACTTCGTCGAGGGTGGGCTCGTGCTCTGAAGACGATATGATGTTTACGAGCATGTTTTTTGCACCACGGATATCGCTGTTGTTGAGCAATGGAGAGTTGAGCGCGGCTTTGATAGCGTTGATAGCGCGGTCTTCGCCGTCGGCCTCACCGCGACCCATGAGCGCAACGCCGCTGTTTTCCATTACTGCCTTAACGTCAGCAAAGTCGACGTTGATTTCGCCAGGCACTGTGATGATTTCTGCGATGCCTTTGGCTGCCATGGTTAAGATGTCGTCGGCTTTGGAGAATGCCTGACGTGCCGGCATGTTGCCGTACATTTCGCGGATTTTTTCGTTGTCGATAACGAGCATTGCGTCAACGCTTTCCGAAAGTTGCTCCAAACCTGTGAGAGCTTGTTTTACACGTTTAGGACCTTCGTATCTGAACGGTATTGTAACGATAGCCACGGTAAGTATGCCCATCTCTTTGGCAGTTTTTGCAATGATAGGCGCAGCACCTGTTCCTGTGCCGCCTCCCATTCCTGCCGTTACAAACAACATTTTGGTGTCGTTGTCGAGGGCTTTTTTGATTTTTTCTATGCTTTCGATGGCGGCTTGCTTGCCGTTTTCGGGATTGTTGCCTGCTCCAAGACCTTCGGTGAGCCTTTCGCCGAGGGCTACTTTTACAGGTATGGGACTCGCTTGGAGAGCCTGCTGGTCGGTGTTGGCAAGTATGAAGTCGACATCGTGGATGCCGTAGTTGTACATGTAGCTTGCCGCGTTGCCACCGCCTCCGCCTACTCCTATAACTTTTATTATGTTTTTCTTGGTGTCCATTTCGAAACCAAGAAGGTCTTCGTCTATTTCTGGGGTCATAATTGTTTTCCTTATTAAGTTAGTATTTTTTTGAAGTTACATTTTGCTGTCGTCGGGCTCGGTAAACAGCTTGTTGGCAATAGATTTGATTAGACCGCGGAAACCTCCTGAACTTTCTTTGCCGTTGTTGGCTTTTTGGTCTTTGCCGTTTTTGCCACCTTTGGCGTCGGTGGTGCCGGTTGATGCTCCGCCTTCTTTTTGCTGCTCTTCAGCGTTTGCCTGTTCGGCTTTTTTGCGCTGACGTGCAATTATGTCTTCGGTATATTCCATACCTTTTATTATAAGGCCAATGGCGGTAGCGTAACATTCTGACGCATATTCCGGACCAGTGAAAAGGGGCGTGCCAGTGCGTGCTTCGATGGCGAGACTAAATTTAGCGAGCTGGAGCAAGTTTTTGAGTTTTGCCGTGCCTCCAGTAATTACAAGTCCGCCATTGATAGCAGTGTTTTTTCTTACGGCATCAATTTCGTAGGCAATGCCACCGAGTATCTCTTCCGCCCTTGCGCTGATGATTGTTGCAATGGTAGAGATTGGTATCTCTTTGTTTTTGCCGTTGACACCTTTTATAGTAACAGCTTTTTTGGTGAAGTCTTTTTGCAAGAGAGCTGCACCGTGCTGAATTTTTATCTGTTCGGCTTGACGTTCGAGAACGCCGCAGCCTTTTTTAATGTCGTTGGTGATAGCCTTGCCTCCGAGGGGTATCACTCCTGTGTATCGCAGTATGTTGTCTTGGAAGATAGCAATGTCGGCAGTGCCTGCGCCTATGTCGGCGAGAGCTACACCTATCTCTTTTTCGTCTTTGGACAATACCGCCTCAGCCGAAGCAAGAGGTTCGAGAATGAGCTTAATTATTTTTAATCCAGCCATCTCCACAGCCTGCTTTATGTTGTTGACGGCTTTTTCTTTGCCTTTAACTACGTAGAAAGTGCCTTCGAGCTTGCGTCCGTTGTAGCCTTTGGGGTTGATGCCAACAGGAGCGTTGTCTACCGAATATCCTTGAGGAATTACGTGTATGATGTTTTCGCCCTGGCCTGCCGAAATCTGGTAAAGCTCTTCGGTAAGCTGGTTGATGTCTTGGTCGGTGATGATGTTGCTGATGATTTTGGAATGACTGTTGACCTCGCCGCTTATGTTGCGGCCGTCGATGCCTACGTACACGTTTTTGAAAAGCACGTTTGATGCTTTTTCGCATTTTTGTACGGCTTCTCTCACAGATGCACTTGCAAGCACAATGTTTTGCACAGTGCCTCTAATCACTCCTTTCGTTTCGGCTTCGCCTATTCCGAGTATCATTATTTTTCCTTGTTCGTCTTTGGTGCCGGCTATGGCCACCGTTTTCGACGTGCCAATGTCGATGGCTGCGATAATGTTTTTACACGGCATAGTAGTTTATAATATTAGTTCTAATTATTTGTTATTTTCCTTGTTATAATTATATTGCTTTTGTGCATACAATTTGTCCTTTGTATTTAACACTTACCGACTGGTATTTGTTCCAGCCAGTTTTTTTTAGTCCGTTTGTGAAGAACGATTTAAGGTAGAACAGTTTTTCGTCGTAGTTTTCTATTGTTCCTAATTCCAGTATCTTAGGACCTACGAGCGGAACTATTTCGTATTCGTTGGCTTCGGTAACGTATATCTGCTCCACCTGGTCTCTCCAAAAATCGTCTTTTGCGATAAGCCGCGCTAAGCGGAAAATCTCTGTCTCTTTGGAGGTTTTGATGTTTTCGTTGTAGATGTTGTATGTGTTCTGCTTTGAAAAATCGTATTTGTCGTTGATAAAGCCGTTTGCCACCATAATGTTAGGCGCACGACCCTTTTTGCTGGCGGGGAAAATAGTGCCGTCGTAGTCGATGTAGAAACTTTTGTTGCTGTTTGTGATAACTTCCACAATCGGGTGCCGCTGCTGGATGTCGATTTTGAGGTGACCATTAACAGTTTTGTAGATGTCGGCTTTGCGGATGTAAGGCTGGTTTTTCAGGAAAGTCTCCATCTCGTCGAGGTTGATTTCGCTGAGCTTGTTGCCCAGTATCGACACCTTGCTGCTGTTGTGGATTATCTGGAGCACGTCGTTATAGTTGATGAAGCCTATCTGCGCCGAGTCTTTGATTGTGACGTCGATCGACACACAGTAGGTTTCGCGGAATTTTGACGACGAATATATTATGGCTACTGCAAATATTACGGCGCCTAAAATTATTCCTATATTTTTTAACGTGCTCTTCTTCACTTTTGTGTACAGTATTATAGTTTAGAAAATGCCTCTGTAAGCGGTTTTACGAGATGATCGATATTTCCCGCGCCCAAAGTTAATAAAAGTTTTACATTTTTTTGCTTTATGTAGCTAATTATTTGTGTTATTTCGTTTAAAATTACTACGTTTTTGTTTTTCATCAGGTCTGCAATCATCTGAGAAGATACATTCTCTATCGGTTTTTCGCGGGCGGGATATATGTCCATAAGGATTATATCGTCCAATAAATCAAGACTTTTGGCAAATCCTTCAGCGAAATCTTTTGTCCTGGAGTAAAGGTGCGGCTGGAAAATTCCTAATGTCTTGCGCTCAGGATAAAGTTGTTTAGCAGATGTGATTGTGGCTTCGAGTTCGCGAGGATGGTGTGCGTAGTCGTCGATGTATACCATTTCTGGTGTGTCGATGTGGATGTCCATTCTTCGCTGAACTCCTTTGAATGTGGCGATGCCCTGCTTGATGCCAGCCATTTTGATGCCTAAGTTCTGGCAGGTGGCCAAACAAGCCATTGTGTTTTCGATGTTTACTCTGCCCCTCGCGCCGATAGTGATGTCGGTAACGGTTCCTAACGGAGTGTGCGCATCGATGGTGTATTTGCCGTTTTCTAAGCGGATGTTGTCGGCGTAGTAGTCGGCAGAGGGGTCTGATTCTGAGTAAGTGATTTTTTTGATGCCTGCTGTGTCGATTAGACTATCGATCTTTTTGTTTACAACAACGAATCCGTTGTGATGTGTTGATTGAGCAAATCTGTTGAAAGTGGCCACGATGTCGTCGCGGTTTTTGTAGATGTCGAGATGGTCGGCGTCTACGTAGGTGATGATTGTTGCAAACGGGTTGATCCATAAAAACGAACGGTCGTATTCGTCGGCCTCGGCTACAAGCAATGTTTCTGTGTCTGAAAAGCTCTCGTTTTTTGCAGGAAGCATTAGGTTGCTGTTGAGATTTTTTGATATGCCTCCGAGAAAAGCAAAGCTGTCTAACCCCGCCTCTTGCAATATGTTAGCAATTGTGCATGAGTTAGTGGTTTTGCCGTGAGTGCCCGATACAGCGATTGTTTTGTAGCTGTTGGCGATGATTCCGAGAACCTTGGCTCGTTTGAGCATGAGGTACTCGCCTTCTATAAAAAAGTTGAAAAGCTTGTTGTCTTTTGGAATTGCTGGTGTAAAAACTACCATGGTGCTCTTGTTTGTGAGCACAAGCTCGTCGGGGATCTGTTGCGGGTCGTCGATATAGGTGATAGAGATGCCTTCGCTTTGGAGTTGACGAGTGAGAGGTGTTTCGGTAAGGTCGTAGCCATATACGGTGAACCCTCCCGCATTAAAATATCTTGCGAGAGCGCTCATTCCTATGCCGCCTATGCCGAGTAGGTAAACGTTTTTTATATTTTCAAACTGGTTCATTGTTCTTCGTTGTTTTGTCCGTAGTTGACAGAAGAGAGCGCAGCCTCGGCTTTGCTTATGTCGTTGTTGATTTCTTCAATGTCTTTTGCTTTGAGAAGGGCGTTAGATACTTCGCAGAGATGTTTCAACGCGGTGGTGATGTTGTCTTGGCTGTTGACAAATCCACGGATATAGTCGTAACGTTCTTTGATGAGGTTGAGCTTGTAAGCCTGTACCAGTGCTGTTTTGCCCTCATAAGGCTGGTAGACGTATTTTGCGAGTTTTTCTTCGCTGAAGCTTTCTTCAGGAATGCCGTTGATGGCGTCTTGATACGAGGTGAACGATTCGTTGAGAAGGTCGTTCCAGTTTTTTGTGTCGTTCTGCCAAATAATGTCGAGGCTATTGATTAGAAGCTTCATCACCTGGTCGACGTTGTATCTCTGCGACGAGGTGTATGAGTTGATCGAGGTGGCAATATTCACGAGGACAGTATCTTGCGAATTGCTGAATTTCTTGGTGATAGACGAGCATGCGTTGCTAAACGGTGCAAGCGATTTGATGTTTGATTCTGCGCTTGTGAGCTTCGAATATTCGTGAACTGCTATTCTGTAGAGGTTAAAGATTGTGATTTTTTCTCTGAGAGCCTCGTTGGTGGCTGCAATTGGGTTGTAGTCGAGCTCTTGGTTTGATAACACTGCAGCAAGGGCGTTGTCAAAATCGTTAGTGATGGTAACGTCCTCTATTTCGGCGTAGATTTCGCTCATATCTGTGATAGCGTGTTGTGTAACGCTCGCCAGACGGTTTTTAGCGTTGGTTTTTTGATAGGGAGCGTTGGAGCAGCTTTGGATTCCTGCAGCTGAAACTATTACAGCTGCCGATATGATTAAAGATTTGATGTATTTCATTGTGATATTTATTTATTGTTGTTTTAATTTATTATTAGCATATTTTATAACTTCTTCGGCAATAATATCAGCCGAGTTTTTAACTGCTAATTTATAAATATTTTTTGAATATGTATGCATTGTTTCGTTATCATTGCATAAATTTTGTATTTTATCGAAAAAAATCTCTTCGGCTTCGCTGTCTTTTATAATTCCGGCGGCATTTTCGTTGACAAGAGCCATTGCGTTTTTGGTCTGATGGTCTTCGGCAACGTTTGGCGAAGGGATGAAGATAACAGGTTTTGCGGCGAGGCACAATTCGGAAACCGATAGCGCACCCGATCGCGACACCACTATGTCGGCGGCCTTGTAAGCCAGGTCCATGCGTTTTACAAATGCCGTGGGATGTATGTCGGGGCAGTTTTTGGTCTTCATTTCGGCTTCGATATTGTCCCAATAGTACTTGCCGGTCTGCCAAATGATCTGTATGTTGCCTTCCGCTTGGAATTTTTCGGCAAATTTGAGCATGCTCTTGTTGATAGTGCCAGCACCGAGACTTCCGCCAATTATCAGTATGGTTTTTTTGTCGGGGTTGAGAGCGAAATGCTCAATAGCTTCTTCGCGCGTGGAGTTGTTTTCGGCAATGTCGGCGCGTACAGGGTTTCCAGTGAGCATTGTTTTGGCAGGATCGAAATATTTGTCCATATTTTTGTAGGCAGTGAAAATCTTCACGGCCTTGTCGGCGAGCATTTTGTTGGTGAGACCTGCGTGCGAGTTCTGTTCTTGGAGCATAATAGGCACACCGGCTTTGGATGCTGCACGGAGTATTGGTCCCGACGCATATCCGCCTACGCCTATTGCAATGTCGGGTTTGAAGTCTTTGATAATTTTCTTTGACATTCTGGCGCATTTAAGCAGCTTGAACGGCAGCGCGAGATTTTTGAGAGTGAGCTTGCGTTGTAATCCAGCGGCAGGCAGTCCGACAATTTTGAACCCTGCGGCCGGCACCTTCTCCATCTCAATTTTGTCTTGTGCGCCAACAAATAGTATGTCGGTGTCGGGCGCGGCTTTTTTTATAGCCTGCGCTATGGCAATGGCAGGAAAAACGTGCCCGCCTGTGCCTCCGCCTCCAATTATTACTTTCATAATGCTCGGTGTTTAGTTTTTATCCTATGATGAAGGGGTAGTCGGTTATGTCCTCGATGTTTTGTTCTCGGTCGTTTTCTTCCACTTCTTGTTTTTCTTTTTCTTTACCTTCTTGTTCTGAATAGCGGCTGATGTTGAGGATAATACCTACCGAAACCGACGATATTATCAGAGCTGTGCCACCCATGCTTATCATTGGCAACGGTTGTCCCGTTACTGGCACTAGGTTTACCGCCACTATCATATTTGAGATGGCCTGCAGCACAATGTTGAGCGCAAGCCCTATGCAGAGAAAGGCTGGGAACGAACTCGATTGGTATTTTGCCGCTATAACGCTCCTGTGCATAAGCACAATGTATAGAGCTATTATAAACAAGCCTGCTATGAGCCCTCGCTCTTCGATGATGGAAGCGAAAATAAAGTCGGAGTAGGGATGTGGTAGAACGTTTTTCTGCATACTAGCGCTAGATCCCTGTCCTATCAAGCCGCCTCTCGAAATTGCTATTTTTGCTTGTTCTGCTTGAAAGTTGTCTTTCTTGGTTTTAGTTTCGTCGTTTTGAACAAATGCTTCGATACGGTTTACCCAAGTTTCGGCTCGCTTGAGGGTTCCGGTTTTTCCCAGAGCCATTACACCGAGCAGTCCCACAAGTGCTGCGACGGTACCCACAATAAGTATGTGCTTGATTTTTACACGTGTTATCACTAAGAGCACAACGGTGGTGATTCCGATAAGGAGTGCTGTAGAAAGGTTGGCCGGTAGAATCAGCACGCAAACAACGGCAGTGGCAACCGCCGAGATGATAGCACCTTTTTTGATATCCTCGTCGTCGCGCTGGTGAGTTGCCATGGTTTTCGCCACAAAAATGGTTAGGCATATTTTCGCCAGGTCGGAAGTCTGGATGGTCTGGTCGATGATAGGAATGTGAAGCCATCGCTTAGCATCGTTGGTGGCATCGCCAAAGATCAGCGTAATCAGCAAAAGCAAGACGCTGGCTCCGAGCAGGAAATTGGCAAGGTTGAAGAGCCTTTTGTACGAAATGTTGCTCATAACCAATGCCACCAAGATAGCTCCAATAATAAACACGCTCTGACTAATCAAATAGTGCACCGGTGTGTTGTGCCGATGGTATTCGAGAGAGCCAGTGGTGCTGTGTATAAACATCAGCGACGCTCCTAACAGGACCAGGAAACAACTCCAGATCCATTTATCGCCTTTGAAAATACTAAATAATTTGTTTTTCATTTTCCGTATGCTTTTTGAGTTTTTTTGAGTGTCAGAGATAGATCAAAAGAGGATTCGCCACCTATTTTACAGGTTGCGAACGCACTCTTTGAATTGCTCGCCACGATCCTCGTAGCAAGTGAAGAGGTCGAAACTTGCGCAAGCAGGCGAAAGTAGTACAGTGTCGCCCTTGTCGGCAAGTAGGAAGCAGGTTTTAACGCAGTTTTCCATGCTTTGAGTGTCGATAACTTCAACCATTCCATCAAAAGCGTCGTGGATAGGTTTGTTGTTGACGCCGAGAGCAACGATAGCTTTGACCTTTTGTTTAACAAGGCTGAAAAGCTCGCTGTAATCGTTACCCTTGTCGATACCTCCAAGGATTAAGATCACTTTAGTTTTGATGCTTTCGAGCGCATACCAAACCGAGTTGACGTTGGTGGCTTTAGAGTCGTTGACAAACTCAACTCCGCGAACCGATAAGAAATGCTCTAAACGGTGTTCTAGACCCTTGAAGGTTTCGAAACTTTTGCGTATGGAGTTGCTGCGAATGTTGCAAGCCATAGCCGCAATGCCCGCCGCCATGCTGTTGTACATGTTGTGCTGTCCTTCTAATTGGAAGTCGGCCGTGGATATTACGGCCTCGTTGTGTTCAAGTTTGATAATCATATTTCCGTTATTTATGTAGGAGCCTGTAACTTGTTCGTTTTTAATAGAAAAAGGCGCGAGTTTTTGGGTAAACTTGCGTTTTTTCACTTCTTCGGCTGTAACCGGGTCGTCGGCACAGTAGATAAATATGTCTTCTGGGGTTTGATTTTGGGTTATTCTGAATTTTGAATCGGTATAATTCTGCATCTTGTAGTCGTAACGGTCGAGATGGTCGGGTGTTACGTTAAGCAGAATGGCAATCTCGGCTTTGAACTTGTACATATTGTCAAGTTGAAAACTGCTAAGCTCAATTACGTAATAATCATAGTCATTTTCAGCTACTTGCAGTGCAAAACTCTTGCCAACGTTTCCGGCGATGGCGACATTTAGTCCAGCATCCTTGAAAATTTTGTATGTTAATTCTGTGGTAGTTGTCTTGCCGTTGCTTCCGGTAATGCAAACTTTTACTGCATTGGTGTATCTGGCGGCAAATTCTATTTCGGATATCACCGGAATGCCTTTCTCAACGAGCTTGAGTATCAGAGGTGCATTGTTTCTGATGCCGGGACTCTTTATTACTTCGTCGGATGATAGTATTTTTTCTTCGCTATGGCTACCTTGTTCAAAGGGTATGTTATATTTTTGCAATTGTGCTATATAATTTTCTTTGATAGTACCACAGTCGGACACAAAAACGTCGAATCCTTTTTTCTGCGCCAATATTGCTGCGCCTATTCCGCTTTCGCCTGCTCCGAGTATCGATATTTTTTTTGCCATTTTTATCTGATTTTTAATGTGATAACTGATATTACTGCCAAAATTATGGCTATTATTATAAACCTCGCCACTATTTTTGGTTCGGGGATTCCTTTCTTTTGGTAATGATGGTGCAGCGGCGCCATCAAAAACAGGTGCATGCCGCATCCGTATTTTTTGAGCGTGCGCTTAAAGTACCATACCTGAGCCATTACGCTGATGTTTTCGATGAGGAAAATGCCGCAGAAAATGGGTATGAGCAGCTCTTTGCGCACCAATATGGCTATTACCGCAATTATGCCGCCGATGGTGAGACTGCCTGTGTCGCCCATAAATATCTGTGCGGGATAGGCGTTGTACCAGAGGAAACCTATTGTGGCTCCGATAAATGCCGAGGAGAATACCACAAGTTCGCCTATGCCAGGTAGATACATTATTTTCAAGTATTGCGAGAATATGGCGTTGCCCGAAAGGTAGGCGAAAACCAACAATGTGGCTGCCGACACCGCCGACGTGCCCGAGGCTAGTCCGTCTAATCCGTCTGTCATATTGGCTCCGTTTGAAACCGCTGTGATTATGAATGTTACAATTACTATGAAAATAATCCAGCCAACCCATGGATACTGGTTGCTGTCAACGAAGAAGGCTATTTTTGAATAGTCGAACTCGTTGTCTTTTACAAACGGGAGGGTGGTCTTGAGCGACTTGACATCGTTTGGCGTGTAGTTGATTTCATCAAGTCCGTCTTCTTCAATAAACTGCTCCACGTCTTCAGGGGTGGTGATAACTGGATTCTCGCGGACGAGGATATCGGGACTGAGATAGATTGAAAGTCCTATTACCACTCCGAGGAATATCTGTGCAGCGAGTTTTGTGCGGCTGTTGAGTCCGTCTTTGTTTTTGCGGAACACCTTTATATAATCATCGGCGAATCCAACTCCTCCGAGCCAGATGGTGGTGAACAACAATAATAATATATAGGTGTTGCTAAGTTCTGCAAACAGAAGCACTGGTATCACTATTGCGGCTATAATCATGATTCCGCCCATGGTAGGAGTGCCAGTTTTTTGTTTTTGACCATCGAGATACAGGTCGCGAACCGACTCGCCAATCTGACGGCGGCGCATATAGTTAATAAACCGCTTGCCGAATATCATGGTGATAAGCAGCGACGTGATAACAGCCATACCTGAGCGGAAGGATATGTAGTTGAACAATCCTGAGCCCGGTACACCGAAATCTTGCAAATATTTAAAGAGATAATAGAGCATTTTATTTAGTTGTATTTAAAAGTTCTAACTGTTGTGTTACAATTTCTTTGTCGTCGAAATGAGATTTTACTCCCATAACGTCCTGGTATGTTTCGTGACCCTTGCCTGCAATTAGTATGATGTCGCCTTTCTGAGCGGCAAAGCATGCTGCCTGTATTGCGGCGCGACGGTCGGTGATGCGTATTGCCACTGACTTGAGCGCGGGTGTGTCTAATCCGGCGAACATGTCGTCGAGAATTGCGTCGGGGTTTTCTGTTCTCGGGTTGTCGGACGTGAGGATAACCTTGTCGGAATATTGAACGGCGATTTTTGCCATAATGGGACGCTTGCTCTTGTCCCTGTCGCCACCGCAGCCGCACACTGTGATGATTTTTTGAGGAGCGATGCGGATTTGTCCGATGGTCTTGAGCACGTTTTCGAGCGCGTCGGGTGTGTGGGCGTAGTCTACGATGGCTGTGATGCCCGCAAGGTTGACGATGTCGAAACGTCCGCGTACCGAACGCATTGCGCTGAGGGCTGTGAGCACGTCGTCGGGATTCTGACCTAAAAGCACCGCGGCACTGTACACTGCGAGAACGTTGTAGGCGTTGAACTGTCCGGGAAGGAATGTCCACATCTCCTTGCCGCAGATATTGAGCAGCATACCTTCAAAGTTGCTCTCCAAAACTGTGGCTTTAAAGTCGTAGAAGTTTTTCAAACCGTAGGTCTTCACCTGAGCCTTGGTGTTCTGCACCATCACCATACCGTTTTTGTCGTCGCCATTGGTGAGGGCGAAGGCTGAGGACGGAAGGTTGTCGAAAAACAATTTCTTGGCTTTGATGTACTCCAGGAATGTTTTGTGATAGTCTAAGTGGTCGAGGGTGATGTTTGAGAATATGCCGAGGCGGAAGTTTAATCCGCTGATGCGTTTCTGAACAATAGAGTGCGAGCTTACCTCCATAAAGCAGTATTCGCAGCCCAATTCTACCATCTCAGCCATAAGACGGTTGATGGTGATGGGGTCGGGAGTGGTTTGCACGGCAGGGTACACTTTGTCGTCGATTCGGTTTTCAACGGTTGAGAGGAGTCCCGCCTTGTGTCCCATCTGACGGAACATATTATATAAAAGTGTGGCGGTGGTGGTTTTGCCGTTGGTGCCGGTTACGCCTGCGAGTGTGAGATGCTCTGAAGGACGGCCGTAAAACTCTGATGCAATCTTGCCAATGGCGTCGGCGGTGTCGTCAACTACAACAAAAGCTACATTGTCGGGAGCGTTTTCGGGCATGTGCATACACACCACTGCCGCAACGCCCTTGCTGATGGTGTCGGCTATGTATGCGTGTCCGTCGGTCTTGGTGCCAGGAACAGCAATAAAGCATACTCCGGGAGCTGCTTTGCGCGAATCGGATGTGATTTCGGTGATGTCTACCGAAATGTTACCCTGTGTGTGTTCGGTTTTGATGCCGTGTATCAGTTGTTGCAGTTGCATATTGTTGAGCGTTAAATTGTTAACCTAATTCTATTGTAATGTTCATACCTTTTTTTACTTGCGTGTCGGGCGGAATGCTCTGACTTTTAACAACGCCGTGTCCAATCACCTTTACTGAGAGATCCAGACTTCGGAGTAAAAATAAGGCATCTTTGAGTCCCATTCCTTTAACATTTGGAACAGTTCCGTGTATGGGCGTGTAACTGTCGATGGCTATTTTTTTGTTGTTGTCGGTTGGACGAGTCTGCACCCAAGTGGTGTTAGATTGTTCGTCGGTAACAGCCTCAACACGTAGTTTCGACAAAACTCTGTCTATTACAGCTCTGTGTCCTATTCGTGTAGAAGGCACTGATTTTGTGTCTTCTAATTTGGCGATGTTGAACTCCTTACGTTGCATATCGTAATCGTAGGTGTAAATCTTGTCGGCAATTTCTTTGAAAACCGGGGCTGCCACCCTGTTGCCGTAGATGCTGCCTTCGGGTTCGTAAATCACCACGATGCACGAGTATTTAGGATTGTCGGCGGGGAAGTATCCTGCAAACGAGGCTTGGTGCTTGTCGGTTTTTATGCGGCCTTTGTAAATTTGTGCCGTACCAGTCTTGCCGGCAATGATATATTTGTCGGATTTGATGTTTTGTGCTGTACCTTTTTGCACAACGCTTACAAGCATCTGCTGCACTTTCTTTAGTGTCGACTGGCTGCAGATTGAAGAGTTGATGATTTCGGTTTCAAATTCTTGTTTAACATCGCCGTATAGCTTTATCGATTCTATTGTCTGAGGACGAACCATCACACCATTGTTGGCAATCGCATTGTATAGCGTAAGTGTTTGAAGAGGTGTTACTTTGAGCTCGTATCCAATAGAGTTTTGCGGCAATGTGGTGATAGAGTATTTTGGATTTTTGTCGGGATATAGGATTCCTGGCCGAGTTTCACCTTTAATTTTAATGCCTGTAGGTTCGTTGAGCTTCATGTTGTAAAGCAGGTCGTAGAAATAGGTGATAGATCGGCTCGCTCTTCGGTTGTTGAGCCTCGGATCGGCGTACTTGTTGTTGCTATTGTCGAATCCTGTGATGGCCATAATTCCGAATCCTACATTTGAAGATTGTGCAAACACGTCTTTGACAGTTATTTTGCCGAAGCCCTCCTTGTGGTCGTCGCGCATGGTGAACTGGTCGGAGATGATGAGTGTGCCATCTCCAGTGTCGATAGTGTCGTTGACGTCGTAAGCACCGGATTCCAATATTGCTATCATCGACGCAAGTTTAAAAGTAGAACCAGGTTCGGATGGATTTGCCACTGCAAGGTTGCGGGTCTCGGAGTATCTACCTGACACAGAGTCGCGTAATAGGCTAATCATGGAACGAATCTTTCCAGTTTTTACTTCCATTACCACAGCTGTGCCTGCTTGTGCCTTGTATTTTTGCAACTGCTTTAGAAGGCTTTTTTCTGTAATGTCCTGAATATTGAGGTTTATTGAGCTAACAACGTCACAACCAGGAATTTTGTCTTCTTCCTCCCAAATGTTGTAAGGTACAAATTCTCCGCTAGGAAGCTTGTGCATTTGCTGCACATATTTGTTTCCTTGGAGAATGTCGTTGTATGCGCCTTCGATACCAATAATGAAACGTCCGTTGGTGTCAGGTATGCCTATTGTGCGTCGAGCCATAAGGTTGTCGATAACCTGACGCTTATAGTCGGTTTCGCGAATAAATCCCGATTTGTTTTTGGGCATTCGGAAAATAGGAAATTTGCTTATATGGTTGAGCTGCTGTGTGGTAAGTCCAGTTTTTATTTTGAAATACCGTTTGCCTGCTTGTTTGGCTTTGATGAAATCTTGCTTGTATACGTCTTTTGGCTGGTCTTTGAAATAACCGCTCATGCATGCGGCGAGAGTGTCGACATATTTGTTGAAAGTGTCAGGTTTTACCACTTGGAGATCCCAGAACGCTGAACATACAGGAACCGATGCCGCGAGATAGTATCCGTCTGACGAAAGGATGTCGCCGCGTTTGGTGTATTTGTTTACGGTGCGTTCTGCCCGCATCTTGTCTGCCCATACCTCCTCGGGTATTGATTGCAGGTATATTATCTGAACTATTATGGCTACTGTGATCAGCAATATCATAATGTAGACAAACACCATTTTGTATATTATGTTCTTCCTTATGTCGTTTCCTGGTCCCATAGTAGTTTTATTTTGCGTTGTTGTGCTGTTGCTGTTTTTGTAGCTGTTTCCAGTGCTCTTTAAACAGTTGTTTCTCGTCTTTAAGCGTGTCAGGACGATTGTATTTGGTTACAACAAAATATTGAGCCGGTTCTTTGAGAACGTGTATTCCGAGTGATTGCGATTCCACTCTTTCGGCAACCTCGCTCTCTTTGCAGAATTTTGCAAGCTCGTTGGTGATGATAATCGACTCGCCTTTGCAGTTCTCAATCTTTTTTGTGAGTTTGGATATTTCGGTGAGGTCGTATTCTATTATTCTGTTGTAAGTGGTGACCAAAATACTCATTGTTACAATAAACATCATAGGCTTGATGATTTTGCGAATGAGTTTTGGGAAAGGTACACGCTTGCTGTTGAGCATCTGCAGCAGCGAAAGATCCTCGTCGTCGTCTTCTTCGTCTTCCTCGTTGTATCCTTCCTCGGTCTGGTTTTCGTCGTAGCCGGGCAGAGGGGGAGGCATGTATCCCATGCTGAAATCATCTCCGTTGTATCCGCCGTTGGCTCCGTCGTACATCATGCGGTTAGAAAACGGGTCGTCGATTTCGTTACCAGTTTCGCTGAATCCGTATGCTGCGGGGTCGGGCATGGCACCGTTGCGCGATACGCGGTCGTATGCCTCGTTGAGACGTTCCTCCTCGTTCTCCAAGGTGTTGTTGCCTAATTCGGGTGGCATTTCAGCAATGTCGTTGCTGATGTCGATGTCGGTGTCAAATAGGAAGTCGTTTGTCATAACCTTGTAATTTAATGAGTAGTAAGTGCGTTTCTTTGTGCAATTCGGAGTTTTGCGCTGCGCGAACGGGGATTGATAGAGAGTTCTTGCTCCGACGGTGTGATCACCTTGCGGTTAACGGCGGAGAAGGGTGCGATGATGTTTCCGTATACGTCTTTCTGTTCGATACCTTGAAGGTTGCCCGCTTTGATGAAGTTCTTTACGGGACGGTCTTCGAGCGAGTGGTAGGTCATAATTACAAGGCGTCCTCCCTCGTTAACCACGTCGGGTGTGGATAGGAGGAACTCTTCGAGTACGTCGATTTCGCCGTTGACCTCGATTCTGAGTGCTTGGAATAGTGTAGCGAGGTATTTGTTCTCGCTGTGAGCGGGAATGCAGTTTCCAGCGGCGGCTATAAGGTCGGCGGTGGTGCTGATAGAGTGCTGTGCGCGGTAGGCAACGATGTTCTGTGCAAGTTTCCACGCATTTTTGATTTCGCCATACTCCACAAAAACGTTTTTGAGTTGTTCCTGCGAGTAGGATGATAGGAGGGATGCTGCGGTGAAGTCGGACTGACGGTTCATGCGCATATCTAAGGGCGCGTTTTCAAACCGGAAAGAGAATCCGCGCTGCTCATCGTCGAAATGGTGGCTCGAAACGCCGAGGTCTGCGATAATGCCGTCTACCTTTACGCCTTCGAGCATGAGAAAATTTGCGAAATATTTAAAGTTGGTCTGATAGAATGTTATACGCTTATCATCCGGCAGGTTTTGGGCGGCGTCGGAGTCTTGGTCAAACGCAAAGAGCCTTCCCTTAGGACCTAGCCTCTGCAAAATGGCCTTTGAGTGACCGCCACCACCGAACGTAACGTCGGCATAAATGCCGTCGGGCTTAATCTCAAGACCCTCTAAGCACTCCTGCAACATTACCGGTATGTGATAATTGTTTTCCATTCAATTTATTTGTTAATTAATATTGTGCAAATGTAAAAAAAAATTATAATTCATTCAAGTTCCCAAGAATATTTTCTGCTAATAGTGCAAAATTTTCGGCTGATGGGTGACTTTTTTCATAGTCTTCTTTAGACCAAATTTCGATCTTAGTATCGAGGCCTAAAATGCAGATGTCGCTTTGTAAATTTACCGCTTGAACGAGCCTTTTTGGTATCACCATTCGGTTGTTGGAGTCGAGCGAACATTCCGCTGTGTCTTTGAAAAATTCGCGCAAAAATATGTTGTGCTGACGGTTGAAAGGATTGAGATTTTTGCGGATTGTTTCCACTTGACGCTCCCATTCCCCCTTCGTGAATACTGTGAGGCAGGGTTCGTAGATATCTTTCTTGATGACAAAAGTTTCCTGTCCTTCTTCTCCGGCTTGCTGCAACAGCGCGGCGGGGAAGAGGAATCTGCCTTTGGCATCGAGTTTTACGTCAAAATCTCCAGTAAAAACCGTCATCATTTTTTGCTTTAAATTCACACTCCAAAATTAGGCGGTTTTTTTGAAAAATGCAACCATTTGCTACCACTTTTTACCACTTTTTACCACAAAAATTATCCACATTGCTGTTGATAACTTGTTGATAAATTTTTAACGGCAATTGGTTCAGATGATTGCGTTTTTTCGGGATGTGAATATTAAAGTCTGATGGTGTCGATTTTTCCTTCCAAGTACACCTTTATATTATTAGCGATTCCGGCAACGAGACGGGTGCGGGCTTCGAGACTCGCCCATGCCACGTGGGGTGTGATGTAGGCGTTGCTGCGGCTGAAAATAGGATGCGCCTTGGGCGGCTCTTGCGGCATAACGTCGATAACTGCGGCGCGTATTTGATTGGTAGCAAGTGCGTTGTCGAGGTCGTCGAGGTTGACAACGGGTCCGCGCGATGTGTTCACAAGTATTGCCGAGGGTTTCATTTTCTGCAATTGCGGTGCGGAAATGAGGTTCTGGGTCTGCGGTGTGAGCGGACAGTGCAGCGTGATGATGTCGGACTGCTGCAGAATATCTTCAAACGGCGTGCGGTTCTCTTCTTTTGGATAATCCCTGCCTGGAAGTGCGCAGATAAGTGGTTTCATACCAAACGCTTTGGCGATACCTTCCACCTGACGGCCTATGCTGCCGTAGCCGATGATGCCTATGGTCTTGTTCTCAAGGTCGAAAATCGGGTGCGAGAGCATTGTGAACGTGGGCGACTGCTGCCATTGACCCTCACGCATGTCGCTGTTGTAGAGGCTTATGCTGCCGTAGATGTTGAGTATAGAGGCAAAAACGAGTTGCGCCACGGTTTGTGTGGAGTAGCCTTTTACGTTGGTGGCGGCTATTCCCCGGGCGGTGAGGGCATTCAGGTCGATGTTGTTGTATCCTGTGGCTGCCACGCATACAAGACGCAGGTTGGGTGCGGCGTCGATTTGCTCTTTGCCGATGAACACCTTGTTGGTGACAATGATTTCGGCGTTGCGGATTCGGTCGGCGGTTTCCGACGGCTGTGTGGTGCTGTAGAATGTGGTTTCGCCGAGCGATGTGATGGGCGAGAAGTCGATGTCGCTGCCGAGTGTGGCTGAGTCGAGGATTACAATGTTTGGCATGTCTGTTATTATTATGTTGTTTTCTGGCGGTAAAGATAGAAATTTTTATTTTCTTTGCGTCGCGATACACCTTATATATTATATAGAAAATGAATAACGATTCACTTCCGCAAGACCCCGCCATGCTGCTGAGTTTTGTAAATATGAAACTTCGCGACGAGTACCCTTCGCTCGACGCTATGTGCGATGGTATGGATTTAGACAAATCAGCCCTGACAGCCACCCTCGCCGCCGCCGGCTTTGAATACAGCGAGGAAGGAAATAAGTTTTGGTAGAATATAAAAAAACACTCCCGACAGCATTGCCATCGGGAGTGTTTTTGTTGCTATGGATATGGGTTAGTTGATCTTCTGGATGAGTTCGGCGCCGAGTTTCAATCCCTCGATGTTGGCGGGGATGAGTTTGTGGTGACGTTCGGGGAGAGATTTTTTGAGTCCTGCCTCCACGTTTTCGAGCGAAACTATCGGGTTTACCTTGAGGTATCCGCCGAGAACTATCATATTGAATATCTTGCTCATATTCTTCTCCGACGCTGCTTTGGCCGCCTGCACAAGGTAGATGTTGATATCTTTGCGGGTGGGCGGTACTGATATACCGTTGTCGTCGTAGATGAGTGTGCCTCCGGGTTTGATTGTGCTTTCAAACTTGTCGAGGCTCTGCTGGTTGAGTATTATGGCGGTGTCGTATGCGCTGAGGATGGGCGACGAAATGCGTTCGTTGCTGAGTATTACGGTAACATTGGCTGTTCCGCCGCGCATTTCGGGTCCGTATGAGGGCATCCAACTTACTTCCAAATTCTGCATTATACCGCTGTATGCGAGTATCTTGCCCATGGAGAGAACGCCCTGTCCGCCGAATCCTGCTATTATTATTTCTTCG
>JAGCYI010000218.1 GCA_017960885.1 Bacteroidales bacterium | reverse complement strand
CGCTACGTGCGGGGTTGAAACTTTCGAGTTTGGCAAGCACCGAACCTTTAAGTTTTTCTGCCTTGGCAATTCTGTTGAGCCTGAGCAGCGGTGTGCCTCCTATTAGTTCTGTTGCGTTTTCTACTGTTTTTCTATTCATTTCTTTTTCTTTTTAATTTTTTTTCACAAGGCAAAGATATTGGCAATACAATATTCTTCCAAGTATTAATTGATATTTAGAAGATTTTTCTAAATATTCAAACTTCAATAGAAAATATCATTATCAATCTAACCATCTATGCTACATCACCAATTAAAAATTCCCTTGTGCGCCGCAAAAGTAGCAATGCACAAGGGAATTAAGTGGGAATAAAAAATGCAGATTTTCACTATAAAAAATGCAAAAATGCATTTTTCGGTTTAGAGGGTGATGTACTCCTTTGGTTTAAAGTTGTCTTCCATACACCAAACGTGCGCCTTGCCGTGCTGCATACGGAACACTTTGAGGAAGGAGAAAAACGCCTCGTCGCCCTGCTGTTCGCGCCACGGTTTGAGGAACTTACGCGAAGGATGGTTAACAATCTCCTCTTTGAGAGCCATATCCTCCACGAGGTCGAAACGACCCTCCACTCTCACCTGATACTTGCCGCAAGCAAAGCAAACCTCGGCACGCGGGTCGGCCACAAGTTGACGGTAAAAATCCTTGGTAACGCCAGTATGTAACACGATACCATTTTCATCCGCCTTAAACATCAGAATCCCCCTCACCCTCGGCTGTCCGTTGTCGTTGGTAGCCACATACATAACAGGGTGAGAATTAATCAGTTCAAAAATTTCTTCTTTGGTCATAATTGGAATGTGTTAGTATTGTTTGTTTTTGGCAAAGATAAGGAAAATGGTGGATTTAGAGGGTGGGATGGGAAAAGATTTTTAGATTATTTCTATTCCCATCTGCACACAATATTATCACTCCCCCTGATACTCCTTCAACGTCTTCACCTCGCAGCCTTTGCTTTTGTAATAATCTATCATTTCGGGGAGTTTGTTGAGGGCGTAAGTAGTTATGCAGTCGGAGATTACGTGGACGGTGTAGTTGGCTTTACGCATATTGTAGCAAGTGGCTTTTACGCAGGCGGTGGCGTCGGCTCCGGCAATGTAAAACTCGTTGAGGTGGTTGGCGGCAATAAAGTCGGTGAACTCTTTGCTTGTGAGGGCGTTACCCTTGGTCTTGATGAAAATATTATTGGAAACAATCTTCATTTCGGGAACTAGTTCCGCGCCTTTGGTTCCGGCTTTGAACGTGCGCACGAGGGGTATAGTGTTGTGATGTTGGATATACACAATGTACATTCCCTGATTCTGCGCCCAATCTATTGCGGCATTGACATTGTCGATTATATCTTTGTAATGCTTGGTGATGTCGTTTTGTAAGTCGATGACTACAAGTGATTTGGAGGTGTTTTTTGGTGTCAATTTCATCACTATCGCACGTTTTTCCACGCCTATCGCAAGCGTATCACAGGTGATTTCTTCGCCGTTGGGGGTGAAGCCTATTTTTTCCATCACGCGGCCTGATGCGGGATTTTCGGGGAAGTAGCCGCCCCATAAAGTCTTGAAACCTTTGACGTTGACACAGTAATCAACCACAAGTTTCATAGCCTCGGTGCATATGCCTTGGTTCCAATACGGCTGACCAATCCAATAGCCGACCTCACATTCGTCGTCAGCCAATTTCAGGTTGGAATTTCCGGCGGTGAGGTAGCCTGCACAGCCAATCGGTTCGCCGGTCTTTTTGAGTACCACAGCCCAATTGCGCTCGCTGATCAAAAATTTGTGGAGGATATCGAGACTGTCCTCAACGCTTTTGTGCGGAGGCCAACCTGCGCGGGGTCCCACTTCGGGATTGCTTGCATATTTGTATAAAGCCTCGGCGTCTGATTCCTGCCAAGGACGGAGGATGATTCTTTCGGTTTGCATTTTAAATTAGTTTAAGTTTCGATGGCAAAGATACGATAATTCAAAAACTTTCATATATTTGCCTTGAAAAAAACGCATCACATTATCTAACTTCAAAAACTTAATTGCAATGATTAAAAAACTTATCTATGGCACAATGCTGAGCGCAGCAGTGCTTTTTGTCAGTTGCTCGGGCAATCAAAACAACAGCGGCGACTCCAATACCACTGAAACCGAAGATGTTTCGCAGAAGGCCACTATCGAGGATGTTTGGCGCAGTTATCTCAAATCAGAATACCTTGATGTTAAATCTTTAGACGTGGATCAGGCATTGAGCAAACTTACCAAAAAGGGAGCTAATGCAGGTCAGATTGTTATTGTTAACGAAAAAAACAAGGCGTTTAACCTTGAAAACATTGAAGAGTGTATGGAGGCTTGTGATGCCGAATCAGAAGATGATTTGGACGGCAACGACAGCGCTCTCGGATTCTTTTACGAGACTTTGGCTCTGTACGACAACACCGACGGCGGTCAAACTGTATTTCTCTTTTCTTCAGTGCCCGGTGTGGGACGCAACTTGGTATCGATTTTCTCTTATACAAACGGTACTCTCAAACGCCTTCCTGTAAATAATCTTTCTTTTTTGAGCGAAATGTTGTACGCTGATGCTGACTATGAATTTGATCATGACAAGATGTCGATATATGTGGGAACAGAGGTACGGTATCTTAATCCTTCGATATATATCGACCTCGATTCGTTTTCCACAGACGGATTTGACACCAAATCTGCTGGTGAGCACTACAAATCATTTAAGTGGGACGGCGAAAAATTCTCACCTATAGAAGGTTAGTTTTATTTAAATCATCATAAAAATGAACAAATCACTTGTATTTTCACTTATGTTTGGCGCGGCAGTTTTGACAGGCTGCGCAGGTGGTGGCAACAATGGCGAAACTAAAACCGCCGATAATGCCGAACCTCTTAAATTTCAACAGTTTAAAGATAGCGTTAGTTTCCAAGAAAACGGTATCACTCACTATGCAATAGCACAGATAGACTTTCCCGTGGCTGGTCCAGAGGCTTTGGTTAATGTGTTGAAGGGAATCATTGCAGAGCGTTTTGAACTCCCAATCGACGATGCCAAAGATGGACAGACCTTTGCCAACAAGGTAGTTACATCAAAATTGCAGCGTGTTCAGAAGACTGTGAAGGACGACCTTGCCGATGAAGTTCCTGTAGAAATGGAATATTACATCGAGAGTAATGTCACAAAAGTGTTTGAAAACGACAAAGTTGTATCACTTGGCTCAAGCGGTTACGACTTTTTGGGCGGCGTTCACGGTCAGGGTTACGGATCTGGTGTAACTATTAGAAAATCAGATGGAAAGAACCTTTCGCAGGATATGCTCAAAGCCGGCGCTTGGGATCAGTTGCAAGACAAAGTTGCCGCCTCTCTTTGCAAGTTTTTAGAGGTTGAAAACAACGAAGAACTTTACGAAATACTCTTCAAAGAGAACGTAAAGTACGACGAGGCTACTAAAACCCTAACCATTCCCGCTCCACAAAATCAACCCTTTATCGTTGACAACAACGTAGTTTTTGCTTACGGAGCATATGAAATCGCACCCTATGCTGTAGGTATGCCTGAGGTAATATTGCCTATCAAAGATATTGAGGATCAGTTGAATCCCGAAGTTGTGGAATTGTTTAAGTAATATAATACTATTTTCTATAAAAACGCCAATTATCTCTAATTGGCGTTTTGTGTTTTATGATAACACCCATTTCCAAACCGGTATAATCTCAATTTTAAGTCCTTGGTATTCCACAATCTCTTCTGTATTTTTGGTGATAACCAAAGCCCGGTTTAGAGGAATAAAATTGTTGAGGGCTGCCAACGCTTTTAGTTCTCGCTCCCGTGTTTCGCTGTCGTCGATGCTGTACGACACTTGAACGCCGATTTTTTCGTCAGGAACAAAAAAATCTACCTCTATGTTTTTGTTGTAATAATACAATTCGCTGCCGTAATGCTTATATAAAAATATTGCACAAATATTTTCCAAAAGAGCCGTTTCGGGGTTGGTTAAAAACAAGTTTAAAAGTCCGTTGTCAACAAAATAATGTTTCTTAGTAGTCTGTTTGTCAACGAATTTGTCGGCGTAGTTTTCTATCGAAAACAATAGACACGCATCTTTTAGATATTGTATAAAATTGGCAACAGTGGAGGCGTTGATATTTATGCCGGTAGCCTTAATCAAGTTGGTAAGTCGGTTGTAAGATGTGGGTTGCATTACACATGCGGCAAGACGTTTTACTGTAATGCGCAGAGCATCCTCACTTCTAACAGAATTGCGAACCACAATGTCGCTAAAAAATATTTTGTTATAAATATTTGTAAGCCACTGCCTTTGGGCTTTTATGTGCAACAATTCAGGGAATCCGCCGAAATAAAAATACTCCTCAAATACCCGTGCCACAGTTCCCTGAGTTTTTGAAAACTGCCAATTTTTTTCCAATTTTACGTTCTTTGCTTTCAGAAACTCTGCAAACGAAAACGGATAAACCGTAACGTCCCAATATCTTCCGCCCAGGGTTGTTTGAATGTCGCGGCTCAGCATTTTTGCATTGCTGCCTGTGATATACACAGTATATTTTTCGTTGGCAAGGCGACGGGCAAAATGCTCCCATCCATCGATATTTTGAATTTCGTCGAGAAACAACACAGGCTGCAAGTCGGTTAAAAGCCTGTGTGCTTGTAAAATAATATCAAGTTCGTTTGACTTGATTTCGTTGATACGCTCGTCGTCGAAACTGATATAAACGATTTGGTCGATGTCGTAATCGGCTTTTAACAATTGTTTTGCCCTTTGATAAAGCATATAAGATTTTCCCGCTTGACGAACACCCACAAACACATAGTTTCCATTGTCCTCAAACTCAAAAGGACGTTCAATCAACTCAATTGACTGTATAAGTTGTTGATTTTCAACGATAATATTTCTTACTAACTCTTTGTCCATATCAATATTTTTTCTGCAAATATACAAAAAGTATCTTATATACAAGATACTTTTGGGTATTTTTTATCTTGTATGCAAGATACTTTTGGGGTGATTTTATCTTGTATGGAAGATACTTCTATTTTTTTTACTTTTTTCCAAAATTCGGCTTTTCGATATTTCTAACTACATTGTTGACAAAAATACCGTAAAGAATCTTTTGCTTTTTTGCTCATTTTTTTTATTTTTGCATTAGATAAACCTATGATATATGGCAGCAATTAACTTGACATTTGATTATATAGCCGTCGGTATAGCGGTTATTGAAATGGATGTTGATGGTAAACATTACAGTTTTATGTCAACGTATGTTGGCGAAAACCCGTTGAATTCGCTTTTAAGCGGACTTTGGTATTTGAAATATCAAGAAGACAATTATAAAGAATCCGAAAGTTCTTGTAAATTTGTTTGGCAAGATGAGCCATGTGGACATTTTGTTCAATTGTTCAAAAATAATAATGATTTACACATAGTTATCCAGTATTTTTCTGACCTGTCTGATCCCAATAGCCATAATTTTGAGTTTGAAGATATAAAACTTGTTTTGGATACTATTGTTTACTTTGACGATTTCACCCAAGAGGTTTGCAAAGCGGCAATTAATGCTATAAATAAATATGGTATTTTAGGATATGCACTCAGTTGGTTTGATGATCTTAACAATTCTGGTTGTCCTATGGCAAAGCTTCTTTATTTACTTGGTTCAGAATTTAAATATTATGATAAATATTTGTGTTTCAGTAATTTTGATGAGGAATTATTGATGTTAAATAGTCTAAAAAATACTATCAGTAATAATGAATTGTTGTTTTCATTGCCTTATTTTTCAAAGTCGATGAAAGCGGAAATTGAACGGACAGATTGGAAGTTTAGCGATTTTGAAACTGCGACTATCATTTATAATTGGTCGTTGCCGTATGAAAAGAAAACTGAATTATTAAAACAAATTGCTTTTGTAACAACTGATTTAAAACTTAAAACTCAAATAAATCAGCGTATTAAGTTTGATAACTTGCAATTAAACAAATTCAAAGAAACCACTCCGAATAGTGTTTTTATTGTTCAATATTCCGACCATTCTATTCACGGTATTTATGGCGATTATGCAACCGCGCTTAAAAGTTGTACGGATATTGAAAATGGTTTTGCTATACGGAAATATCAAATTATTTCGTCAAACATTAAGCCCGTGGTTTCTCAAACTCTTGTTGGAATCAGGAATATGAATTCAGAACATCAAACCGAGTTTGATTCTATCGACAAAATTCCGTATCAACTTGGTGAAATGGTATCTGACAAGGATGACTATCTTTTAACTTTTTATTCTTGTGAGTTGGATAATGAACAAACTCGCGAGGTTGAAAACCTTGATTCAGAGCGTTTTGAAAATGCTTTTGTGCCTTATCCCGTATTTTTTGATAAAGGCGACCGCGTAAAAGTGCCAAAGCACAATGTGTCAGGTGTTGTTTACGGCACAAAAGAGGATTATCAGAAAATTATTGAACAAGCCAAAACAAACAAGATTTACGATTATGTTGATACATTTATACGAATAGATTTTGACGGAGAAGGCGATCATACTCACGAATCTCCGTTTTTGGTGGAATTGGAGTAATCACGCCTCGTTTGTTTGTCCTTCATCTTCGATACTCTCTGCCCAGTTGTCGAAATATTCGCTGTCGGCTTGGTAGTTGAGTTGTCGGTTGATGAAGGCGATGGATTGGAGGAGGATTTTTTGGTTTTGAGGTTCGCTGTATACAAACGCTTCGGTCATATAGCGGCGGGCACTTTCGTAATCGTCGAGCGATAGGTAAATGTTTGATATATCGCTCAAAAGACTGTCTATGTAATTGATACTGTTATATTTATGTGCCCATTTTTCACATTCGAGAGCGTATTGTAGAGCCTCTTGGTATTCCTCTTTTTTGTAAAGAATCTTTTGCACAGTATACATCATATACGCAACGTGCTGCGGGTCATATTCGTTGTCAATACCTATTTGGATAGACTCTTTTAGGAAGTCAAGCGCCTCATCGTCGTAGTCGTTTTGATGATGTAAATGTCCGAGGCGGCGGAGCGATTTGTACAAACCGTATTTATAGTCGAAATGGCGTGCAGTTTCCTCGGCTGTTTTCCACGCGTTAAACATATTTTCGCCATCGCGGAGGTTCATATAACATTCGCCAAGTTCAATCAAAGCGTCTACATACCACTCGTATTCGTCTTGATTTTTGGCGATGTCAACAGCGGTGATAAAATATTGCTCTGCCTGTTGGTAATCTTCGGCTTTGTAGGCTTCTTTGCCTGCCTTAAATGCTTCTTGAAATGTAATGTTTGCCATAATATT
>JAGCYI010000217.1 GCA_017960885.1 Bacteroidales bacterium | reverse complement strand
CATTGAAGCGGCAAAAGGCACTTACGAGCATTTTGGCAACCTTCTGCGCACTGTTATCGACACCATCGGCGACTTTATCTCGCAAATCTACGATTTTGTGTCGTCGTCTGAGCTGTTAGCAGATATTTTCTCTGTTATTCAGTCGGTAATATCTTTTATGTACGATGCAATAAGTTGGATTATCGGTAAAATAAAAGAGTTTTTCGACAACAAGGTAATGCCGATGCTCAACAAAATTGAAAAGGTATACCGCTTTGTAAAAGGTCTTGTAACTGATAATTCAAGCATCGAAGTTACCGCCCGTGCTGTTTCGCAAAACGCCGCGCTTGTAACCACGCCTACTCCCAAACCAAAAACCTTAGACGAAAAGCAAGGAGAAAACAAAAACACCGATGTTCTTAAAACCATTGCCCAAAACACCAAGAGCAACGGCACGTCGGCAGACAAAGCCGCCAAATCCGTTGCATCGTCGGGTCCAAAGGTCGTTAACATCAGTCTTGGCAAGTTTTTCGACAATATTGTGTTTAATACCACCAATTTGGAAGAATCGGCGGGTAAGATAGAAAGTGTAGTAACCGAAGTACTGTCAAGAGTATTGCTCGACGGTGCAAAAGCAGTTTAATATTATGAGTTCGTTTGCAATCAATCTCAAAGAAATATACCACGAGTATTTTCCTAACAATTTTAATATTGAGGAAAAACCCGAAACGGCTGACTTCACAACCCTTGGTTCGCCTTTGAAGGAAGAACTGTTGGGCACTGAGGTATTTTTGCCTGTGCGCCTGCGCTGCGGCGGCGAGGAACTTGTAATCCCTTGCGCCACCATTCGGGTAACAGGACAAAAAACAATAGTCCGCACCGCCATAAGCGAACGCCGTGGAACTGTAAAAGAACAATTCTCTGTTGGCGACTACGAGTTTTCTGTTAATGGGGTGTTTATAGCCGACAAAAGTATGATACCCGACAAAGACATCATCACACTCAAAAGCTTTTACGAAAGCACCGAGCCGGTAGAACTGCACAACGCTATCTCTGATTTCTTTTTGGATAAATCGTGCCGGGTGTGCATTACGGCAATAGACTTTCCCGAAGTTCAGGGCAAGACGTTACGCCACCGACCGTTTTCTTTTACCTGCGAAAGCGATTTTGTAAACAATTTAATACTTGCATAACGATGTTTGTAATGACTTCCGATATATCAGTTTGTGGTATCACAGTAAAGCCGTCGGCAGTAAAATGGCGTTGTTCGCTTACTGATTACACCGACACTTGCACCATAGAATTGCCGTTGTCGCTTTACACCAAGAAAAACGGCGACAAGACTATTGGCGAGCCGTCTTACAACAAACTGCCATTTCACGAGGGCGGCGATGTGCTTGTAATGCTTGGCTACGACAAACGGAACACCACACGTTTTATGGGCAAAATACTGCGCATCAATTACGCCGTGCCTTTGCAGATAGAGTGCGAGGGGTATTCTTACGACCTAAGAGGCAAGCGTTTTACAAAGTCGTACCAAAAAACAACGGCGTATCAGTTGTTGAAAGACCTTTGTGCCGATACCGACATCATTATCCAAAAGAAAAACATCGCCGATTTGCCGCTTACTAATGTTTGGTTTAAGGATTTTCCCGCGTTGGAAGTGTTGGACTGGTTGAAAAAGAACTGTGCCTGCCGTATTTGGTTCGACTTCGACAAGCTGTTTCTCTCACCGTCGATGTATTCCAACAAGAAAGATACTGTAAAGCTCATTCCGGGTTTCAACACTGTAAAAGACGACGAACTGAAAAAGTCTGCCGCCGATGGCGAGGTAAGAATCAATATTGTGTCAAAAGACACCACCGGCAAAACCAAGAAAACCAAGTCGGACAAAAAGCAGACCTCAGCGCAGAAATCCAAAACCGAAAAACAGTTGAAGGTGCGCAGCGGACTTCCTTCCGACTATCTGAAACAGGTGGCATCTTCACTGGATTTGGAAGAAAACCATCAAGGCTACGAGGGCAGTATTACATGCTTTCTTGAACCATCTATCGAAAAATCAATGATTGTTAACATCGACGATCAAAAATTCCCCGACCGCAGCGGACACTACTTTGTAGAAACAGTGGAAGGCGAGTTTTCGGCATCGGGCGGACGTCAGAAACTAACACTGAAACATTATGACAACAACTAACGAACTCCGTCGGGCTTTGCAACAGAAATATGGCGAAAAGCCTGTTACAATACTCGGAACAATAGCCGCCGTAGACGAGAACTCAAAGACCTGTAATATCGACGACGACGGTTTTATGATGTACGGCATACGGCTGCAAAGCGTTACCAACGCAGCAGCCGGAATATTAAAAGTGCCGAAAATAGGCGCACAGGCGTTGGCTGTTAAAATAGAAGACGGCGACGGTTTTATGCTCCTCGACTGTGCCGAATACGATAAAATAATCTTCAACGGCGGCACCAACGGTGGACTTATCAACATTGAAAGTCTTGTGAATAAGATTAACGCCATTGAAAACGATTTAAACACTCTTAAAACAGTGTTTAAAACAACTTGGACACCAAATCCTACGTCGCCAGATAGCGGCGCAGCTTTAAAAGCAGCAGCAGCTACTTGGGCAGGGCAAACAATCTCAAAAACCCAAACCAAAGACCTCGAAGATAAAACAATAACACATTAATATATTATGGAAGTGCACGACATATTACTTGACGAAAACCTTGACTTCAAGATTGAAAACGGAGACTTCTGCATTGGCGAAACCACACGGCAGAATCAGACACTTTTATTATTATGTCAAAAAGGCGAGTTCAAGCAGCATCCCGACCGATGCGTGGGTGTGGAAACATACCTTGAACGCTCGGAACTTGCAGGGCTCAACCGTGAAATATTGTCGCAATTCACTTCCGACGGCATGACCGTTTCAGAAATAAAGACGGATTTGCCGGAAATAAAAATAGAAGCGGAATACCATGAAAGTTAAAGTATTGTCATTTCAGAGCCTTGCCGACATCGCCGTGCGCTACACAGGCGACATGGAAAACTTGGTTGCCATAGCCGCTGCCAACGATCTCGCGCTTGATGCCGATCTTGCGGCAGGTCAGGAGATAGAAATCCCCGAAGACGATGTAGAAATCAACACCGGCATTGTAAGGGTATTTAAAAACAACAGTCTAAACCCGGCATCCGCCGACACTTTGGACACCGTGCTTGGCGGCATTGATTATATGGGAATACAAATTGACTTTTGGGTGAGGTAAGATAATTCATAATTCACAATTCATAATTCACAATTCATAATACACAATCGAAATGCGGACGATCGACGAAATATTTAAGACGATGATAGCCGAGAAAGAAAGACACACAGAACTTTCGAGGCTCACCAATGCGAGCGCGGCATCCATTTGGCGGCTTATGCTCTATATTGTAGCGGTGATAGCCAACACGGTAGAAAAACTCTTTGAGCTTCACAAGTCAGAAATAGAGGAGCTGATAAAACAACTCGTGCCGGGACGTGCCGAATGGTACGCTCGCAAAGCACTTGATTTCTTAAAAGACGAACTCCTGCCCGACGGCAGCGACATCTACGACACAACCAACCTCACCGACGAGGAGATTGAAAATAAAAAGGTGGTGAAATACGCCGTAGCGGTGGAAGATCGCGAAATGGCAAACCTCACATTAAAGATTGCAGGCACACAAGGAGACGAACTTGTAAGGCTCGACGATGATACCGAAGCACAGTTTTGCGAATATATGCGACAGATAAAATATGCCGGAGTAAAAATCAACATCATAAACCGCGATGCCGACTTGTTTTCTTGCATTATCAACGTCCGCTACAATCCGCTTTTGCAACCTACAACTGTTAGCGACAACTGTATAGCAGCTATCGAAAACTATTTAAAAAATCTGCCATTCAACGGTGAGTATTCCAATATGGCTCTTGTTGACACGGTGCAGGGCGTTGACGGCGTAAAGATCATAGACCTTGTGGAAGCCCGCAGCAACACTGTTAAAATCGACGAAATGCAAGTGATAGAAAGCAGCATTTGCCCTCTTTCAGGGTATTTCAAAGTGCAGACTATCAACAACAGAAAACAGATAACAGTAAACCTTACCCCTTATGAATAGCCTAATACATACTGACTTCAAAAAACTTGCAGTAATATTGCTGCCTATAAGACTACGCCACAGTGTACTTTCTGTTTTTATGTCGGTAACAATGCTGCCGTTTTCATTCATCAAACGCGCACTCAAAGAGTTTGCCGACCAAAAGGCAGAAGAACTCAAAATCACTGGGCAGACTTGCAAATTGCAAAAACTGTTGAACGATACCTTTGACAATGAACAACGCCGCATCCGCGTAATTGACTCGTCGGAAATAGATTTGCCGATGGTGTATGTATTTCCACGCGATGCAGATAATGTGTTGTTTGTGAGTAGTAAGGACAATCCTGTTTTGATACAAACAAGAGACACAAACACAGCAGTCCCCACAGATTTCTATGTAATTGTGCCAAAGAAACTCAATCTATTTGATAATGTCCGATTAAAAGCACTTGTTAATACTTACAAACTTGCTGCAAAACGTTGGCTTATAAAAGAACAATAACATCATTATAATACTGTAAACTATGATAAAAACAATAATCGGCAACTTTCTGAAAGTTGCGCAAAATAGCGGAAAATTTCCTGTGGATGCCGAAACATTGGAAAATTTCCAAAACAACACCGCTTTAACCGCTGCGTTAGGTGCTGCGCTCGGCAAAAACTATGTAATACTTACAGGCTGCATCAAGTCGGGTAACAATCGTTCGGAAGGTTACGTCTATGTAAAACTTTCTGCCTCAGATCCGGGCGAGGTTTTGTACTTTCCCGGCGGCAACAGCAATGAGCCTAATTGTTATGTTCGTGCCGACGACATCGACATTACTGCCAAGGGTGAGCCTTACGAAAACGCCTACACTTCGCGCATACTCTCCAACGGACTACCCGCACGCGGTGAAAAGAAACTTGCTTGGGGCGATTTCGTAACAGGCAGCGAGATATTCGCGCAGAAAACACACTCGCACGCAATATCTGATGTAACTAATTTGCAACAAACTCTCGATTCCAAACTGCCGAAAACTACCTACGATACAGGAATCTCTAATATACAAAGATCTCTTGATACTAAACTACCGAAAACTACCTACGATACAGGAATCGCAAATTTACAAAACAAATACGACCCTAAAATACAATCCCTTGAAAATGCGGTATCAGCTCCGGCAGTTGCATTTGTGAAGGGCATGATCATTATGTGGAGCGGAGAACCAAGTACTATACCCAACGGATGGAAACTCTGCGACGGTCGAAATGGAACACCTGACCTGCGAAATAGATTCATTGTAGGATCAGTAGAGCATGAAAATGGTTTCGATTTTTATGTTGGTTACAAGGGTGGTGTTGAATATAATAAAGCAAAAATTTCGCTTACTTATAAAGACATACCTGCGCACCGGCATCTATTTATAGGAGATGGCAATATAGGAAACTCTGGATATTTAAACCGTGCCGGTTCTGAAAAAGGTGATAATTGGGCTGCGAGTGGTTCCGGTGTTGGATTTAGATGGCAAACTCAAGGTAGAGTTTACAAAGATTCAAATTATAGCTTTGATAATGATGAATATAACTACAGCGATACATGTGTAGTTTATTCTCAAGAAATGGACAACAAGCCACCATGCTATTGTTTGGCTTTCATAATGTATGTTGGAGTATGACAGAGCAAATATTTATCAGCCGTATAGCCGATTGTACCAAAAAAATTGAAAAATGTGCAAACCGTATAATGCCAATCAAAGCGGGACGAATTGCAAAAAATCTTTTTCAAAACAATTTTTTGCTTGGCGGTTTTATGAACGATGGTTTGCATAAATGGAAAATATCTAAGCGTATCGGAAAGGATAATGGCTCAAAAGGAAAGTATAAAACCCTTATGAGCGGACGCAACCACCTATACAACAGCATAGATTATAGAGTATCTAATGGCGAAGTCGTAATTGAAAACCGTGTGCCATACGCAGCAGTACACAACGAGGGTTTAAGAGCCGGACGCGGCAAAGGATTCCAGATGCCACGCCGTCAATTTATCGGTGAAAGTCGAGAACTGACGGCAGAAATAGAAAAAATGATTGAAACGGAACTAAAAAATATCTTGAAAGTATGAACGATGTTTTTTCAAAACTTTACGCCGATATAGCTGAGCATATCCAACAAAATATGCCTGAAATTGTATGGATAGACCTTTATTTAGGGCAAGACCAAACCGATTTGCGCCCGACATTGTCATATCCTGCGGTTCTAATAGACTTTGACCGTGCGGAGTATTCGATGGCAGGTGGCGGCAATCAATTTGTTGAAGCGCAAATATCAGTGCGCCTTTTCCTCGACAACTACGCATCAAGTGCACAAAAAGCACCAACAGAAACCCGTGCAAAAGCCTTGCTGATATATAATATTGAAAAAAAACTTGTAGACATTCTTCACAATTGGCAACCACCCACCGCCTACACTCAACCCCTTGTCCGCATTTCCTCCTCCTCTCAAAACCGCAACGATCTCGGTCTCAAAATCCGCATTTTAAACTTCACAACAGCATGGAATGAGTACATTTCGTTTTAGAAAAATGTAGTTTTCGTTTTTGGGAATATACGAACCACAAGAATTTTTGGATATGATAAATACAGTTTTAAAATAATTGCTGATAGTAAACATCATTCCAACAATTATTTTTTTGATTATCAAAAACTTATATTAAAATTGAACAAATTTAAAGTGCTACTTTAAATTTGTCCAATTTTTAGTTAAATATCTTATTTTCAATCATTTACTCCAACATCTTGGCTATTAGGCGGAAGAGTTGTGCGGGGAGGGTGGAGAGATTGTCGCACGCCACAAGATTGGGATATATGGCGCGGAGGTCGTTGTAGGTGTTGCAAAGGGCTATGGCGGCTATGCGTGTGCCGTGGTGCATAATGCGGTTGACTGTGATGGCGGTATCCTCTACCGACGATGGCGGATAATAGTGGTCGTATTCGTGGGCAGGCAAGCCGTCGGAAAGCACCACAATCACCTTTTGCTCGTTTGAGGCGTTGGCAGAGAGGTATTTTTCAGCCCAAATAAGCGCAAGCGAATCGCGGTTGTCGAAATCCGCTTTCATTGTCATAAGGTTGTATTTTTGCGAAGGTTGCGAATTAAAATCAAACAAAATATTTACTTCGATTGTGGGTTGATCTCCTCCTGCGCGATGCTCTACAAAGCAATGTTCTATGCCGTTGGCTTGCAAAACTTCGTGCATAATCAGCGAGGCGGTTTGGGCGCTTTTGAGTTTTTGTCCATTCATCGAACCGCTTCCGTCTATCAAAAACAAAAACGAAATTGGCGGAATATCAATACCTTGCTCTTTTTTGTACCAATACCGTTTTTTAAGGTCGCCAAAATGTTTCGACGAAATGCCGTTGCCAAATATCTGACGGTTTACAATCACCTCAGTTTTGGCTTGAAGAATATCATATATTCTTGATTTATAAGTATTTATCACACTCTGATACTTACGTTGCAACTGATAGTAATCGTTTTTTTTGGCAAAATCGGGCGACTTGCGGTTTTGAATAATTTTGATATTTCGATGCAGAAAAATATTCTGCATATTGTAGTTTGATGGGTAAATTATTACTGTTTCGATAACGGGTTGTTTTGATTCGGCAGATTGACGTGCCATATTATCCTCAAAATCAACAATATCCATCAACAGTTGGTCGCGAGTTGCCTCCTCATCGCCATTGATTAGATTTCCATTTAAATCAGTAAAAAGTCGGCGGGTAATAGGTTTTGTATCAGTGCATTGAGGTTTAATTCCGCTACTTCCCACAAAAAGGTCGTTAAGCGATGATGACTTGATTTTATCCCTCAACGACGGAGAATTTAAATCTGCCTTATCGTCGTCGGGAATTAGCGGCAGAATAATATCAAAAATTTTGCGAACATATTCGTAACGCTTTTTGGGCGTGGTTTGAAGAGAGCCTTTTAGAAACAAATCCTTGGTTTTATCGATATATGGCTGAATATCAGCGTTGTGATTTTCACGTTTCACGAACGGAGAATATATCAAAAACCAAAGCATATATTGCAGGTAATCAGTAAGGTTGCGGAATTGTTTATGGGTTTGTGGATCGGGAATGTCATCCTCATCATCGTCTTGTTTATCAGGGCTATACGCAATTGACATATTCAAACATTTGAGGTAGCCGATGATATTTTGGTAATACGATGCGCCGTACGATTCGATAAAACTATCTTCAATGGTGTTCCAAATATGGTGCATTACAAATATCTTGTTTCTTGACCCTCTGCACTTTACATCGT
>JAGCYI010000216.1 GCA_017960885.1 Bacteroidales bacterium | reverse complement strand
CGCTGGGCGGGGGATGTCTGCGAAGCCGCATTTATCAGAATTATTATTAGAACTGTAAATATATGCCTAAGTGCCATCAAGAATTGATATTGAAAAAATTAGTAACATTCTGACAGCAAAAATACACTATTTTTCTGTGTAAACAAAAAAATAATATGATGATAGGTATCCCCCCCAAAAAAAACTTCACCGGATTAACGTTCCTCATTAACCCGGTGAATATTAAAATTTTACAATGTATTAGTTAATCAAAAATACCTTTTCTTTGCCGTTGTATTCGGCGCGGATGGTGGCGCGGCCATCGGTGATTTTGCTGATTGAGATTTTCATTCCAGATTTGATGTCGGAATCTACTTTGAGTGTTGATTTGTCGGTGATAGGACCGTAAACCTGATAATGATTACATTCGTAATAACCGTTGAAATTGGTAAAGAAAATCGGTTGTGAGGGAATTGTGAGCGCATTGCCGTCGGCGGTGATGGTGATTTGCGGCACGTTGTGGAAGATGGTTTTCAGCACAATGTTGTCGGTATTGATCTGAGTTTTTGAAAACTCGCATCGTATTATCGCTCCGCCACAGCAGTCCATAATCACAAAAAATTGTCCGCTAAGATAACCATTTTTTTCTAACATTAGATAATCTTTCAAAAAAAATATTTACCTTTGTCCTTGTAACATAATATCGTAAAACTATGGAAACTCGCAGATACCCCGTTGATACGCAGACGTTTAGTACAATTAGAGAAGGGAATTACGTCTATGTGGATAAGACAGACTTGATCTATAAAATGACCAATGAATACCGATATGTATTCTTATCAAGGCCTCGGCGTTTTGGCAAATCGTTGCTGTGCAGCACGTTGGACGAATATTTCAACGGCAACAAAGACTTATTTAAGGGGTTGAAGATTGACTCCTTGGAAAAGGAGTGGACCAAATATCCGGTGATAAACCTTTCGTTTGCGAGTGCGAAGAACGTTACAGAAGATAGTATCAACGAAATTATAAACGCAATGCTCAGAAGTGTTGAAAAGCAATTCGAAGTAGAGAGGCAGGGCAACGATTGCGGTGTGAGGTTTAAGAATCTCATAATCAATATCGCCAAAAAAACAGGAAAAAATGTGGTTGTAATCATCGACGAGTATGATGCCGCTATGCTCGACACCATCAACAATGATGAACTGCAAGAGAGAATCCGTGCCATACAGAACAAGTTTTTTTCGCCGTTGAAAGACCTCGGAAAATATATCCGCTTTGTCTTCATTACGGGCATTACAAAGTTTTCGCAGATGTCGATATTCTCAACGCTTAACAATCTTAAAGATATTTCATTACTACCTGATTTTCAAACCATTTGCGGCATTTCAAACGAAGAATTATTGTCGCAGTTGAGCCAAGGTATTCAAGATTTTGCTGATTACAATGGTTATACGGTTGATGATACAGTCCGTTATTTCAAAGCAAAATACGACGGCTATCATTTTTCGCCCAAGATGCTTGATGTCTATAATCCGTATTCTGTAATCAATGCTTTGCAAGATAAGCAATTAAACGATTTTTGGTTTAATTCTGGAACACCGTCGGCATTGCTAAAACTCATCAGCAAGTTCGATATCAAAATGGAAGATTACGAGGGCGTGGAATGTGATTCGTCGCGATTCAACAAGCCCGTGGAAAAGGTTAACGACCTTGTACCGTTTTTGTTTCAGTCGGGATATTTGACAATAAAGGACTATAAATCATTCACCGACGAAGACAATGTTTTTCAGACATTTACATTAGGTTATCCAAACGGCGAGGTCAGGATGGCGTTTGCCAATAGTCTGTACACCGAATATTACAAAGCCACTGAAAATATCGCGCTCAGAAACGCATTCATTGATTTCAAAATCAACGATGATTTAAAAAAGTTTATCGAAGCATTGAAGAAGTTTTTCCGCCGGTTTCCGTTTTCGCTCAACAATATGAACGAAAAACACTACCACTCTATATTGTATACTGTTTTAACGTCTTTCGGTGCCGATATTTCAGCCAATCAAGAGACTGCGCTCGGCAAGTCGGATTTGATTCTCAGAATGCCCAAGACCATTTACGTAATCGAACTCAAATACGACCGCAGCACAGATTCCGCCCTTGACCAAATCGACGACCGTGACTACGTATCTGCTGTCCTTGATTCCACCAAACGCATCGTAAAACTCGCCATCAAATTTTCGTCAAAGAATAGAAACATAGAGAGTTACGAGGCGGTGGAAGAAACGGTGTGAAGTATTATTTGTGTATTCTTTTATCACCGAATTAAACGAAGGGAACAAAGACTTCTATTCAACCAAAAAATTATAAATCAACAAGTTGAATTATAATTTGGCGAATTTAACGAATGCAAATTAATGTGTGGTTTCTACCACAGAAACTATGCTTGGCATAGTGGTAATACCGAGGGACACCCGCTCTTTGAAGGGGTCTTGAATGCTTGGTACAATATGTTGTTTGTCAAGCGTTTATTGATATCCAATAAAAGGGTTGAAAACATGGCGGATATTGGTATGTTGAATTACAAATTATATCAATTATTAAATTGTCTTATTGGTAATATTATTTTATCAAATTCATCGATACCTATAAGACAACCATAATCTTCAAAATATAAAAATGGTAAATCAATATTTAATATTCGTCCGAATTGTTTTAAACAATAATTTTGAATTTGTTCAATATAGCGCTTTTCATAATGAAGCATTTTAGATCTTTGCTCTTTATTATACCAATTTCTGTCGTACCAACTATTTGAATGATACCAAAGATTAACAGTTGATAACTCATAACAATCAGGGTAAAACATTGAATATTCATAGATTATTACATATAAGGCAGAGATTATATATTCATTTTTTTTGGTTTCCATTAGAATATTTGAACCAAGATAATCAATTATTGTATTTAAACATTTTTTTGAATTAACAAATAACAAATCATCTATTGTTGTTTCTAAGTCTCTCAATTCACTCCGACTTTGTGTATTTTCAACTTGATACTTAAATATATTGATTAAAGAATCTTCAGCAGATTCATCACCTAATTTTGCTCTTTCGCTTAATGATAATTTATCCTTTAATATTAACAAACTATCTTTCAAGTTATTAGGAATATCTAATGAAATTAAAACACGTCTTTGAAACCAGTCTTTTTTATAATCACTACAATAAGGAATTATTAATTCAGAATTTTTCTTGATATAATAATAATATTTATAAAACTCGCGAGGAGTAGGGAATCCAAAGAGATTTTTTAAAAAATAATCTGATTGTTTATTATTACTATTTATCAAACGATTCAGCAACGTATCATAATTATTTTTTAACTTTTGATTTTCCTTGCAAAATTCTATGTAACTTAATGAATCTAGTTGATTACAAATTTTATCTATTTCTTTTTGCAAACTATCTGTCATTTTTAACTCAAAAGGGCGAACACAGAGATAATAATATTTTCTTTGTAAATCATAATAATCCTGTGCATTAACCATAAGTGTAGACACCAATAATATGCTAAGTAATACAAATTTCATAATTTTAACGTTTTACATCATTCCATTGACTTTTTCTTTTTTCTGTAAATATGTTTTTAGTATCATTGAATTCTTGTAACGGCGAGTATTCAAACGGTTTGGTAATTTTGATTACTGTGTTAGTATTTAAATCCATTTTATTATAATGCATTAAATTACCTGGCTTATCAACATCGAAATAAACATCTTTATCAACATTATGCATAATTTCATGTAACAATGTTTGTCCAGTGATTTCATCTGATTCTTGTTCCAATACAACAGCACCTGAACTTTTGTCATTATGTGAAAATCCAATTGACATTGCTTTTTTATCGGTAATTACAGATAATTCAGAATGGAAAAAGGCAAACCCTTTTGAAGATGAAATATCTGTAGTTTCGGTAGTAATAATCAATGTAGGTTGTGCTGGATTAGACAAATCTATGCTTTTTACTATAAAATCCTCACTATTTTTCCCGTCATAATCATGAATAGTTAATACTTTATTAATATTATTTTCATAATCATCGAATTGCTTATAAAAAGGCTGGTGAAATACAATCTTAGTATCTTTTTTATTGATAGAACAATCTATATACCAATTTTGGTCAGATATTTTATTACATTTAATAAGAAATATTTCATTTTTATTGTTAATAAAGTCTTTAATGGAATGATATTCATCCCAATCTTGCTTGTTAGGATCTTTAGGTTGATTCCAATATCGCTCTATAATTCCATTTGAATTTTTATCAAAAGATAAAACAGGGTCTTGTATAAACGAAAAATTAGGTTTCATAACTATTTCTTTTAGATATTTTTCTGCTAGTGAATTGAATATATTTAATGAAGTAGTTTTCAATGATAAATAACGAATCGTTTTGTTTATTTCCACTAAATTATATACATTAACCCAAATTTGCCCTAAACTATTATCTTTAATAATTTGCTGTCGTTCTGTAAGTTCCTTTTTGTCCCAGTCGATTGTTAATTCAGACGGCAAAGCAATAATCTTTATTTCTCCTTGATTAATACCACTTATTTGTAAAACATTTACATCTTCTAAATAATCGCATGAGGCAATATGTATATCCTCAGAAATAAAAGCCACTTCATTGCTTTTAATACCTTTAATTGATACATTTAAATAAGTTATACCATCGTGTGATTTAACATTGATATGATCATCCTTTGTATCTTTTTTAGTATCAAGATCATCATAACCATAATTATTGGTATAAATCCCATTACCTGGTTCTGGACATTTTGAAAAAACAACAGTTGCCTTTTTTACATTCTCTCCTTCACTCTCATCCTTATTCCACTTCATCCAAACCCTACTCGGGTCTTGGATCTGATCCCACTGGAAATGCCAAAGTTCTGTGGCAGTTTCGGGAATAGAATAATCCATAAGGTTGGCAGTTTTGCCTGAATTTGAAGAGTTTTCAAAGACATGTTCAAGATTTCCAATGCCGTGACCGAGTTCGTGTGCTACTGTGTGGAGTGAGCCGCCTTCATAGATAAATCCTGCATTGTAACCTCTTGGCATATAACCTGATACAGACGTTCCTAACGAATCTTTTTTATTCAAAACGTTATCAACGAAAAATAGATAGAACTTATCGTCCTTCATTAGGGAGTCGTATGCTTCGAGTACTTTCTTTTGGTCGTCATTGTAGACAGAGTGCCAACTTGAACCGCCGTGGGTGAAGGTTTTTAAATCGGGAATGTCAAGTTTTTTGGATTCGATTTTAAAATCCACAACTGCACAATTGAATATTTTTGAGAGCCCTTCGGCTGTGATTGTTTTGTCAATTGTACCACCGTTAACGCTCACTAATTCAATGTATTTGGTTTGGCGTTTATAAGTATTCAAAAACAATTTTCCTATCTTTTGGTCGCCTCGGTAGGCGTATATATAGTTCGTGTCTGCTTTGGATACACCAGTGAAAGACAGAACGTTATCCTTTAATGAAATAGGGTATGTTACACCGTATTTGTCTTTGAATACCACGCTGTCGGCTTCGGGGTAGGTATCGAACTCTACTTTTACTTTATCGTTTTTGCCACACTCTACACTTTTATATCTAAAATCGTAACTGCCAACCTGTGGGTAGTAGTCTGCTCCTGAAAAGATTCCGTGGTTGCCGCTGCCGATGTGGTCGAAGGCGTAGGTTTGAGCGTCGTATTTTGAAAAGTTTATCTGCCACTGGGCGAGGCTGTCGGATTTGCGGTGGTATTCTTTTAATAATACGGAGTTGCCGCCAGTGGCATTGAACTCGGTTTTGCCCATCACTTGTCCTTTTTTGGTGAGGACGAGTTCCTCGCCGTTTTTGCCTTGTATCAGGGTGTTTTCTTTGAGGTTGGTGGCGGAGATGGTGGTCTCTTCGGTTT
>JAGCYI010000215.1 GCA_017960885.1 Bacteroidales bacterium | reverse complement strand
TGCGTCGGCGCCTTTTGACTCGGGGTCACCGCCCTGAATCATAAAGCCTTCGATAACGCGGTGGAACAAAAGTCCGTCGTAAAAATGCTCTTTGGCAAGTTTGATAAAATTGTCGCGGTGGAGGGGGGTTCCGTCGTAAAGTTTAATTTTCATTGTTCCCTCCGATGTCTCCATCAGAATCATTGTTTCGTGTGATTTATTTTTTTGTGCATAGGTGGCAGCAGACGCGGCCAACAGACAAAATGTTAGTATAATGTTCTTTAATAGTGCTTTCATAACTCAAAAATATAAAACAATTTTGGGCAAATTTATAGAAAAATTTTTGATTAGCAAAAAATATTTAGCCAAGTAATTAGGGTAAAGCCGCCGTTCATGTGTCTTTTAGTTGATAATACACAAAAATTAACTAAAACATTTAACCGCCATGACACCCTACACCATTGAAATCAAAGCCCGCTGTCAGAATCCCGAGCGCATTAAAGCAATACTCGAAACCGTAAACGCTAAATATCAAGGCTGCAACAACGAAACCGACTCGTATCTCAAAGACAACAGCCAAATTTTAAAACTCCGTGAAAGCGGCAACACGGTTACCATTTTTAAATACACCGAGGAAACCACCACAGGCAAACTCTACCGCCATGTGTCGAACAAACTTATGAAAGACCTCTTGATTAAGACCTGCGGATTAGACAAAGTGGTTACCAAACGCCGCGAAATTTACATTATCGACAATGTAAAAATCAATATCGACCAAGTGGAAGGTCTCGGTAATTTTGTGGAAATTGAGGCTGAGAGCGACGACGAAAACTATTCGTCTACCCTCCAAACTTGCAAATTCTACCTCAGCCTTATGGGTATCAAGCAGCGCGACATCACTCCATTCTCGTACTGCGATATGGCTCTGGCTGTTTAAATTGTTATTGAATATAACTTGCTATATAACCTTTATGAGAGAAAACTTCGCCGACACTCGAAGTTTTCTCTCTTTTTTTGTAATTTTTTGCCGCGGCGGGCGTTACATATTAAACACCTTATATAATATGAGAAATTTTGCAATCACACTAATATTAGCGTTAACATCGCTTTGTGTTTCAGCGCAGAGCCCTGAGGAATATATCACATTTGGCGAAAATGCCGATGACCAAGATACCGATTTTCTCGGATTTTGTCTTTTGCCGGGCAGCAATCTATTGGAACGTTTTGTAGAGATTCACATCAATCCAGACGGTTCGCTCAAATACACATACCTTACAATGGACGGATTTGTTAACCGTGCGGCTGGACGAGAGCGCAGTGCGGCTAACTCCAAGGGTGCTAACTATTTTGCCAATTTCGGAATCAAAAATCCAGGAATTGTGGGCGACCTTTGGAAACTTCGCTACACCGAATATCCCTACCACGGCAGCAACGAGCAAGGGTGGAGCACCAACGACTCTGTTCCAACACTTCCCTCAGATGCTCAAATGGCTATCCTCAAAAAATACGGAATCTACAAAATTAGCGACTATTGTTTTGGTTTAATGGCATTTATGCTTCTGCACGATATGGAAGACCCCGCTTGGATAGAAAAATACAAAAACGCATCGTATCAAGGCGGTGCTGTGCCTCAGGGTAATAACAACAATGTGCAGTATAATTTGGGCGGCAGCAATGCCAAGACCGATGACGAAGAAAATACTTTTGTAGATTAAAATCTGCGGTAAATCTCATTGTAGCGCATAGCCACAACGGGTTCTGAAAACTCTGCTTCCACTTTATGACGTGCACCTTGCGATAGTTTAATGGCATCGTCCTCAAACAGTATTTTTGCTACTGCCTCTGCCAATGCCACTGAATCTTTAACAGGAGCAAGTCGGCCATTTACACCCTCGTCAATCATTTGCGGAATACCTCCCACGGCAAACGCTGCGCAAGGAGTGCCGCAAGCAAGCGATTCCATAATGGTGTTTGGCAAGTTGTCTTCGAGCGAGGGACTTACAAACACATCACCAGCAGAGTAGAGCGTGGCAAGTCCCGCACCGTCGCTAATGTAGCCCGCCTCGTGAATTTCGTAGGGTAAACGTTTAAATGGAGTGATGTTTCCTTTGCCAAAAATAAGGATGGATATCTTATTGTCGTACTGCGGTTTGTTTTGGTGTATCCAAAACAATGCTTCAATTAAATATTTGTAACCTTTGCGACCGTCGCTAAAATTAAAAGCGCCACAAAGTATCACTTTCTTATCTTTAATGCCAAAATGATTTTTAGCCTCGTCTTTATCTTTGGGACGGTAGATTGATGTGTCGATAGTGTTGGGAATGGAGTAGATTTCGTTGTTCTGCATCAGTCCCGATTGGCGTGATATGTCGGCGAGCCAGTTGCTGCAAGCCACAAATTTAAGCGCATCTCGGTTGGGAATATCAAGTTTTTTGGTAAAAAACTTTCTTGAAAGGTCTTCCTCATTGCCACCGTTGTTGAGATAAAAACAGTTGCCGCACTGACGCATAAAGTTGTCGCAATTTTTAGCGTAATGGCAAATGCCTGTGAAATAGTACATATCGTGCATAGTGAACACGATACGTTTGCCCTGCTGCAATAGAGCGTTGATGGTTTTGAGCGACACCATTCCCTGATGAGTCCAATGTATGTTGATAACATCAGCCTCTTGAACCAAAGGATGAGATTGAAGGTTGAATACTCCAAAGCGACCGGTGCTTACGCGGAAAAGATTTTTGCGGCGGAAACGCATTGCGAAGAAAATCTCCAACCTTTCAGCCAGAAAAGCCATTTTGTTGATGGCCTTTTTAAAAATGTTGGTATTAACAGTATATACTCCCTCAATGTTTGTAAGTTTATCTCTTACAAGCATTTTTACATCCGTGCCGTTTTTTTTGAGAGCGTTAAATAACCTCAGGCAGGCAATTGCTGCGCCACCTTTGCGGTCGGATGTTGATATTAGGAGTACTTTCATCTGTTGTGTCGGATTTTATTTCCGACGGCAAATGTAAGTTTAAAGTGTGTTGTTTAGTTTAAGCGTAATTTAAGATTATAAGAATAAAAATCCTATTCCCCTTCGGCGATTTTTAACTCTGTTTCACTGAGTTTTAGGTGCGAGTAGGCATCGGTGAAGGCATCGTAAGATTGCTGATATAGAAGTTGCGCTTCGAGAAGGTCGCTCATTTTGGCAGTGCCGGCGGCGTAACGGTCGTTGATAAGGCGGAGATTTTCGGAGGCTTGGTCGATGCTTTTTTGGGCAATGGCAAGTTGCTGTTGCGATTCGCTTACGCCGTAACGGGCTTTTTGAATGCGTATTTTGAGCATTTCGGCGTTGGAGGTGAGTTGGTCTTGGGCTTTTTCGCGCTCAATGTCGGCACGTTTGGCAGCGTGCGAACCTCCCCACCAATCTGAAATCGGTACGTTTACCGTGGCGAACAACATTCCAAAACTATGATCGTTGTCTAAAAGGTTGTGATATGTGTAACCTGCGCCCACAGCCACCGACGGCAGGTTTTTGCCTATTGCCATCTTTTTTTGAAGTTCGGCGGCTTCCACACCTTTTTGAAGTAATTGATATTCCGCAGTGGATTCTACCGCTTGGTTTGGGTCGGTTGTGGATTCACCTTGCGCTATTTGGTCGGTGGTGTATTGCAATGTAAAAATGGTGTCGCTGAGGGCGCAGTATTGCTGCAAGATTAGTTTCATCAGCGAAATGCCATTGTTGATTTTTACGCGTTGCAATTCAATATCGTTGAGGCGGAGTTGCACTTGCAAAAGGTCGTTGCGCACAGCCACACCCGCCTGCACAGCCGTTTCTACATCGCCATAAATTACTTTGAGCAACGAATCCACAGCGTTTACGGTTTTGAGTTTTTCTTGCAGACTTACCGTTTGCCAAAAATATTCTGATGTGGTTTTAATAATATCGTTTTCAGATAGTTTTAGTTGCAATTGACTAACATCTTCGCCCACTCTGGCAAGACGGTTTCCGTTATAAATTTGTCCGCCGGTAAAAATAGGTTGCATAGCCGTAACTGCGCCAATAACACCATCTTTCATCATAGCAATGGTGATAGGGTTGCCCAAAGCGGCGAGTGCTTCGGGCGGAAAACTCTGTTGCAATGTGGCTCCAAGTTCTTGTGGAATATAGTCTGAGGCGTTGATTTGCGTTTCTGCCATTGCTTTGTTGGCGTTGAACCATACGCCCACAGCGCTTACCGAGGGGAAATATTTAGTAAAAGCCTCCTTACGTTGTTGACGAGCCGCCTCCACATTGTATCGTGCCGACGACATTTGCGCATTGTGGTTTATTGCCGAATCGCAAAGTTGCTCTAACGTGTACGAATTTTGTGCGGCTATATTATTGACCTGCAATATAGTAGATAGTATTAATGCGGATATAAAATGGTGTTTCATAATGTTTTTATTATATACCGCAAAAATATGGAGATTTGGAACATATTCTATTGCCTATTTTTCGATAAAAATGTGCGATTTGGGGTAAAAAGCGAATCAACCATTTCCCGTGATGTCACAATTTGCGACTTCACGGAATCCAAGTCCTCATTTTCCATTTAGTTTTCCTCTCCGCAAATTTACTCTTTTATTTCCATTTGCGAAAATATATTTTCCTTTACATCTTCTCCACCACAAACCGAAGACTGTCTTGGTTTTCTTTGATGGAAAGGAACAGACGTAGTGCTTCGTAGTAGTAGCCGTTGCTATTTTGATTGAACCACGTTATGACTTCGACTCTTTCACTTCTTAAAGATTCGAAGTAAAAATCCGGACACTTTGGGACAGGGTTGCCGTTCAGGTCGGTGATTGTGAGGAGATACAAATCGTTTTCGGGATTGTAGCCGTCAGCATATATAAAGTTGGGAGTTTCTATCGACAATCCGTTGTAAAATAAATCGTAGAATCCGAAGATGTTAAGTCTGTCCGTAGGAAGTTGGATGCTGTCGGTAACCTCTGTTTTAAATGGCAGGATGCGGACAAGCGGTTTGTTTGAATTTGTACCAAGCACTGCTTTAAAGTTATCTATGCTATCCCACCTCTCGTAGTTGTTGACACGGACGAGGGTGAAGATGGTTGCTGTCAAAATCAAAACGAATGAAATTGTGACTACGACGCTTGTGATGCGATTTTTTTTAGCATTTATCGTCTGGACGCCCTCGTAGGTCTTGTCAAGATAATTGACAACGTCGGGATATTCGCCGAACTCATCTTTTGCCGCGCGGATTTTTTTTTCCAACTCTGACGAATCTGCGTATTTGACATCTCCCTTATTGAATTTTTGGTAAATCAAATATAACGGAAGCACTATCAACGGCGCATAGACAATACAGTAAAGAAGATAAATTCCGTAAGACGACGCAAATATTATGTTGATAAGCAAAAAGACCGCCGCAATTAGCACCATAAACCACACACAACGCTGTATCTTTTCGCTGTAATTTTTTGGGTAGGCGTTTTTTAAGTCCTCCAACAAACTTTCTATTTCGGAGAGCAATGCCTGGAATTTTGTTTTTGTTGTTTCCATAATGCTTTGGCTGTTAATAGATTGAATAATAATACGCGCTGTCGGCGATTCTACGGAGCGAATCGATTAGTCCGTAAGTCTTCTTGCTTGCAAACGATTCGTAATAATGCGACCTGCCCCGTCTTAGAATGGTGTACAACGGCGTATCTTCAAAATAATCGCTCTCCGTATATGACACCAAACTGTCGGACATCGGCTTCATATTCTTGTCATAAAGCACTGCTTTAAGGACGCAAGAATCGGGATGTTCGATTTTGTCGCCTTTGTAGCCAATCTTGACGTGGTCAAGCCTTATGCACAAATTGTCTCTGTCAGTACTCCACCAATAGGCGAACCTAACGATTTCAAATGAAAGATAGGCGTCGCTGTCCACAGTCAGGTAGTTGGCAATGGAGTCCGCAATTGGATGTTCGGGCAGAGGTTTCAATGTCTTGCTGTACGACGACATATTAAAACTGGATTTGTGTTCGTCGCGGAATTTTTCAAATCGCGACCTCGGTGTAGGACCCACGATGTAAAGGAACAATGGTATCAATGTAAAACCAATGAGAAACATCGTGAGTTTCAGTCGGTTGGAATTGCGTACTTTTTGTACGGCTTTAATTTCGGCGGCGAGTTTTTCAAGTAGCGTTTTGACTTCGGAATTGTCACCGTAGATGGTAGCAATCTGCCGCTGATATTTTTCGTTGGCGTGGAGCGCACTATAATAAACGTTGTCAGCCTGTTGCAGCGGCGAGATGTCTGGATTCTGCTTTTTGGCGGAATGGAATAAATGCAATAGGAACGCACACGCCGCCACCACAACGACGACGATGAGCATCTGTCCATTTGATTTTGATTCGTAAGACGTTGAAAACAGCGAAAACATATAATTGTAATGCACGCATAGAATCGTGATTGCAGCAACGATATATATGAAAACCAATTCAACCCAATGGGTCAGAACCTGATGGAAGGTCGGTTTTGGTGCGTTTTTCAATGTGTTGATGCTTGCGTTGATGTTGTCGATGAGTGTTCTGATGTTGAAGTCCTCGCCCTGTTGTTCGTGTAGCACGTGCCCGCAGTATGGGCAGATGTTGCTCACAAGGGGATATGGTGCACCGCAATTGGGGCATTGTTTTATGTTGCGCCGCTCCTCTGCCATACGGAGATTTTCGCTGCGGATAATGGCTTCTGCCTCGGCAAGTTTCTGAGCCCTCTCTGACGGAGACGGTGGCGGTGGTGGTGGCGTAACGGGTGGTGCTGTTTTTTTCTTCTTTCTGTTCGACATAGGCGGTGAATTTGATATAAAACTAACCTTCCGTACATCGTTGGGGTAGTTATTGTATTTAATTATCCTCTATCAAATCAAGAAACTCTTGCGGCGTATATACAGGAATGTTTGATAATTTAAAGTCTTTTTTGTTGCGTGTAATGATTATGTCTGATTTACTATTCATTGCACAGAGATATTGAAGTCCATCTTCATAATCGTTCCATGCGTTTTCCCTCTTCATCTATACATATCGGACGTTCAAATACTATGTCCATTAATATGTTAGTGTCAAAAAATAGTTTCATATTGCAAAATATTTTTCAGTTCTGCATTCCTTACCGTCTTCTTCGGGGGGGACATTTTTACCTCCTTTTACAGCAAGACTTTTTACCCATTCCATGGCTTCCTTTGATGACTTCCCGTTACCTTTGGGTAATTTGATTTTGTTTTTTTGTGGCGTACTGATGCTATTTTCAGAAACTATTATGCCAGATAGATTACTCAATTTAGTAAGTACCCATCCCATACGCGATGCAAGTTCCGAAATAAAGTTCATGTCGCTGCTCGGTATTTTTAATGCAAGTTCTTCCATTATTATAACTATTTTATGCAAAAATAAATAGTTTATTGCAATAATGCAATAATTATTGTGGAAAACTTTTCTACCCCTTCCCATTCACCTTCCAATACACCACGGGCAGCATTGTTACAGCCATTATCAGTGAGCCGATGCCGCCGGCAAAGATGGTGACGCCTACGGGCATCCAAAACGACGATTGCGCTATTATCATCGGCACTACGCC
>JAGCYI010000029.1 GCA_017960885.1 Bacteroidales bacterium | reverse complement strand
TTGCGTACACCGCCGATATGGGCAACACCAATCTCAGCCACGTGGCGGAGTTTTGCAAGGATTCCGACCTGCTGATTTGCGAGAGTTCGTTGCTGCTATCTCACAACGGCAACCGTGCGCGACATCTTACAGCCCACGACGCGGGTCTGTTGGCTAAGCAAGCAAACGTCAAACGGCTGATGCTCACGCATTTTTGGCCCGAGGAGGATAAAAACCGCTATGTTGACGAGGCGAAAAAGGTGTTTGAAAACACTTTTGCCGCCGAGGAGATGGTGGGGATTATGATCTAATGCGCCTCTAACCAATTGTTTCCAAACTGTTTATTATCTCACCTATGAATGTTGAAAAAAGATTATGGGATGGTTTCCTATTAGATAAAAGATGTGATAGGATAAAGCCTTGCTTTATATGTATTCATCCTTTGTTTTAAGCCCGACGGCGTTTGCAAAAATTCCATTGGCTTATTGTCAAAATGCAGCACAATATAATACGGCGAATGTTCGGGCGAGAAACCGTATTTTTCAAGGTTTTCTTTTGTCCAAATTTGAAACGTGCCTTCTTTTTTCAGTTTGAACATCTGACAGTTTTCTCCGTTGGTGTGCAGAAGAACGTATTTCATCCGCTCAAATCCGGGCGTAACTTGTAAAGAGCCTTTTGAATCTCCGGCACGAAGATAGCAAATGCCTTTTTCAATCATCAATTCACGCAACTCTTTGCGGGCGTGATTAACAAGAACGGTTGCAATGCTGTCGTTTTTCTTAATGTTGTCTAAAAGTTTTTGACGTTTTTCACTGTCTTGCAGTTCGTTAAAGCGTCGGTTGCTCAATTCAACAAATTCTTGTTCTTTTTCTATGCCGATAAAATTGCGCTCCAAAAGATTCGCCGCAATCCCTGTGGTGCTACTGCCGGCAAATGGGTCTAAAATCGTTCCGCCTTTGTTGGTGGATGCCAAAATGATACGGTAAAGCAAACGCAAAGGCTTTTGCGTGGGATGTTTGCCGCAAGTTTTTTCCCATTTGCCAACGGCGGGCAATCGCCAAACGTCTGTCATTTGTTTGCCGCCGTTGAGTTCTTTCATAACATCGTAGTTGAACTTGTGCGGAATTTTCGGAGACTTGCGCGCCCATATTATCAATTCAGTAGAAAAATTGAAATAGCGGCACGAAAGGTTTGGCGGTGGGTCTGTTTTCTGCCAAGTGATGATGTTTAGGATTTTGTAACCGCACTCCTGCAAACATCTTTGAACAACAAAAATATTGTGATAAGTTCCTGAAATCCAAATAGTACCATCATCTTTTAGTTTCGGACGGCAAAGTTCCAACCATTTTCGATTGAAATTATAAATATGTTCGGGCGTTCCGCCCTTGCCCCAATCGCCTTTGTCCACGCAGACCTGTTTGCCACTCTGAACTGAAATTCCTCCGTTGGAGAGAAAATACGGTGGGTCGGCAAAGATGGTGTCGATTGAATTGTCGGGGATTGTTTTCAATTCATAAAAACAATCTCCGTGTACCAATTGAAATGCTATTGACATAACTATTGCTATTTGTGCGTTATGCCACCTTTCATATTCATAGACTACGACCAAAAAAAACTGCGGGCAAACTTGCTCGCAGTGTGGCCGTAGGAATAACCAATCAAGAAGACAAGCCGCCCGCATTATGCGGAGGTATGCACTTGCCTTTCTTGGTATTCTTGAAATTTCCTACGTTTCACTGCGAATAGACAAATAGCAAACGCTATGTTTGTTAATATGTGTTATACTTTTATTATTTATATTTCATTCAATTATTTTATAGTTTAACACTGCAAATATAATAACAATCGTTTTAACCGCAAACAATAGAAAATACTTTTTCTGAAAAATAACTTAAAATGATCATTTTGATCAACATATATTAAACAATTGTGCAACCTCAATTCTTTTTGGGTCGAAACCACAATCTTCAATCCACGGATTATTTTTGAGTAAAGTCTTTTTTGCCATTATCTCATCTTCACCGAATGCCCTACCCAATATTTGACAATTATTTACTTCTTTGTCCCACTGGGGTGGTTGTGTATGGCCTTCTGCCGTGAAAAAAATGTATTCATTCATAACTTACCACTTTATTGTATCAACGATTTTTAGACTCTCATACATTCCAACAACACGGTCATAATCTATGAACTTAACCCTTTTTTCTATCGGATTGAACATTGAAACGTGCAGTTTGTCTTCAAATTCTTCTTTTCGTTTTTTGTCCGCAACAATATAGAAATTTGCAAAAAAGTCCTGTAACTCAAAATATTTCGTCAATGAGTTTTTTATGTTGGTCGTATGCTCTACTTCATAAAAATCCGACGGAAGATTTCGCTCGTTAAACCATATTACATCAACTGTTTTTGCCTTGCGCAAAATATAATCGTAAGTAAAAATAGGAATTTCTGTTGTGTCTGTAATAGTCTCCAACTGTTGACCAAGAAACAAGCGGCTTTTGTCTTGTGCAGGAATGTATGTTTTGCGTTTGTAGAATTTACCTATTTCCACAAGCAAGCCTTGATAATATCCGTGAGTAAATTTTTCTTCACTTTTGGAATCGCCTTCTTTTAGTTCGAGTTTATTAAAAACTTCATCGCGCAATTCTTTCAAAGCCCAAAGTCCGGGTCTAATTCGATATATTTGTTCGCTTTCCTGTACAATGCGGCGGACACTTGCTTCGGGTGTTTTGGTTTTCCAAGTAGAAAAGTCAAGGATTTCGTTCAAACGCTTAAACGTTGCATAACCACCTTCGTCTCGCAACGCCTGAATTACTTGGTCTTTTTGTGATAATGGTTTCATTTCTGCTTATTGTTTAATACTGCAAATATAAATCATTAATTGTTTTCTGAACAAAAAAACGCCAAGAATGTCAGTTCGTGGCGGATACCATCCGCCCGCACAGCATCTTACCTATCTCGTTGAGCGCCACAAATCTATAACGAAGTGACGAGACTGGCACAGGCGTATATGCCAAATGCTTTTCGTCTGCCTTTTTCCGTAGTGTTACCTCGGTTGCCTGTCGTACAGAGTCTGAAATAACCGACTGTTCAGTTGGTTCCAAAAGTAGTAGTCTGCCATTAGAGCACGCTTCAAAATAGACACCGCCGGGCTTGTAATAATTTTCGTGTGGCGAGCCTTCTTTTGGAAAACCATCGTTGAGCAATATTACCAATGGGAAACCTTGCTCCCGAATTGTGCGTGCTATTAATTGTTCGCCTTTGCTGACGGCTGCGGTATATGTTACTACACCGTAACGTGCGAATGTTAAGGCTTTTTGCAATAAACAATCCACTTGTTCGTCGGTGGCCTTGCGTGACACTTCTATCAATTGACTATCAGGCCAATCAAGAAGAAAATGGTTACCGAACGATGTGAATGTAAGTCCGCAAATCACGGTTTGACGTCGCAGGCGGAAAAGTTCGGGGTTCTGTTTCCGCTGCCACGACCGTTCCGCGTTGGCTTTTACATACTTGATCATAGCGTCCAACTGTCCTTTGTGGCAGAGCGTGCGGAAAAACGGTGGTGCGTCGTATATGTTTCCTGTTATGCCCATTTTTCGAGCCTCGGCTTTGCAGCCTTGCATTAAACCTCGTACAACCTCTTTGATGCTGCGTTTCATTGTCCGTGTTACTTGAAGGACTATGTGATAATGGTCGGGCATCACCTTGTCAGCAAGTATTTTGATTTCGGGGTTCATTTCGAGCATCTTTTTTTGAAGACTGATGTGCATCTCGCCAAGCGGTGTTCTTTTTATGTATGCCTTGGTTCCGCTATGGCATAGTTCGCCAAACAATTGACGGCGGTCTTTTGCTACCATTGTTACGTGTACGATGCAAGGCTTTCGCCATACTCCGGGCTCTTGCCATTCAAATGGTTCTGTGGGCATAATTATTTGTGTTTGGTGGCGGATGGTATCCGCCTGAACGGACATTCTATTTAGTATTAGACCCTCGCTCTAATGTGCCTCCAACCAGTTTTTGCCAAAATTGCCTTCGGCTTTGAGGGAGACTTTGAGGGTGACGGCGTGCTCCATTGCGTCGGTAACTATCTGCTGCACACGGTCTTTCTCGTCGGGATAAACGTCGAAAACAAGTTCGTCGTGCACTTGAATTATGAGTTTTGATTTGAGGTTTTCGGCTTTGAATCGCTTGTGCACCTCAATCATTGCTATCTTGATAATGTCGGCAGCCGTGCCTTGTACGGTGGTGTTAACGGCGTTTCGCTCGGCTTGTGCACGCACCACGGGATTGCGCGAATTGAGGTCGGGCAGATAGCGGCGGCGGTTGAACATTGTGGACACGTAACCGTTTTTGCGGGCTTGGGCAATGGTGGTTTCGATATAGTTTTTGATGCTCGGGTAGTTGTGAAAATAACTGTCGATGAGGGATTTGGCGTCGGTGCGCGAAAGTCCTGTGTTGGCGGCGAGACCAAATGCCGAAATGCCGTAGATAATGCCGAAGTTGGCTGATTTGGCGGTGCTTCGCTGCTCTTTGGTCACCTTGTCGATATCCTCCTCGTAGATTTTGGCGGCGGTGCTTCGGTGAATGTCCTCGCCGTGGGCAAAAGCGTTAATCATATTTTCGTCGCCGCTAACGTGCGCCATTACACGGAGTTCCACCTGCGAATAGTCGGCAGAGTAGATTTCGTTGCCCTCGGAGGCTATAAACGCCTCTCGGATACGGCGGCCTTCGGGTGTGCGGATGGGAATGTTTTGGATATTTGGATTGGTGCTGCTGAGGCGACCTGTGGCTGTAACTGTTTGGTTAAATGATGTATGTATCTTGCCTGTGGCGGGGTTGATAAGTTCGGGCAGTGCCTCGGTGTAGGTGCTTACAAGTTTTTTGAGACCTCGATAATCGAGTATAGCGTTGATAATCGGGTGCTTATCTTTGAGTTTTTGAAGTTCTTCCTCGCCTGTGGCATACTGACCTGTTTTGGTCTTTTTGTGGTCGGGGTCTATTTTGAGTTCTTCAAACAATACCACACCAAGTTGACGCGGAGAACCAATGTTAAAGTTATGCTTTGCATAATCGTAGATTTCTTTCTCTTTTTCAATAATTTCGTTATTGAGAGTTTTTGTGTATTCCTTTAAGAAATCGGTGTCGATGCATACGCCTGCGTACTCCATTTCGGCAAGAACGTAGATGAGCGGCATCTCAATTTCCAAAGTGGCTTTGAGCACGCCTGTCTTTTCCAACTCGTCGTAGAGGGCGTTTTTGAGCATATAGGTAACGTCGGCATCTTCGGCGGCGTATTCCTTAATAAGTTCTATGTCAACATCTTGCATAGATTTTTGATTCTTGCCCTTTTCGCCGATGAGTTCCTCGATATGAATAGGAGTGTATTTTAGGTAAACCTCTGACAGATAGTCCATATTGTGACGCTGTTCGGGCTGAATCATATAGTGCGCCACCATTGTGTCGAACAGATTGCCGCAAACTTCTATGCCATAGTTTCTTAGCACAAGAATGTCGAATTTTATATTCTGACCAATTTTAAGAATTTCGGGCGAAGTGAGGGCAGGTTTGAGGATTTCGAGATACTCATTTGCCTGCGCCTCGTTTTTGGGGTCGAAGGGTATGTAATATGCCACGTGAGGCTCCCACGCAAACGACATTCCCACAAGATGGTTTTGATGAATGGTGAGCGAATCGGTTTCGGTGTCGAAACAGAACTCTTTTTGTTTCAATAAGTTGTCGGCAAGTTCTTTTATTTTTTCAACGGTGTTGACAAGGTGATAAGTGTGGGCAGTGGTCTTTGCCGTTTCGTAATGAATGGGTTCGGGTGGTGCAACGGTTTCTATTCCGCCATCGAAAAATAGCGTACCTTGTTCAAATTGAGGTTGTTGCGGTGCGGCTGTTTTCCCAAAAAGTCGCTCGGCAAGGTTTTTAAATTCAAGTTCTTGAAAAACAGCCTTTAACGCTTCCTCATTGGGCTCGTGCTTGGCAAATTCGTCGGCAGAAAACTCTATCGGAGCGTCGGTTACGATGGTTACAAGAGTGCGGGCAAGGTTCACAACCTCGCGGTCGTTGATAAAGTTTTCTTTTTGTTTACCCTTCAACTTGCTGATATTCTCGTAGATATTGTCGATAGAGCCGTAATCTTGAATAAGTTTGTAAGCGGTTTTTTCGCCTATGCCGGTTACGCCTTTCACATTGTCCGACGCGTCGCCCCAAAGAGCGAGTATGTCGATAAACTGCAACGGATTTTGCAACCCTGTTTGAGCGCAAAACTCCTTAGCGTCAATGATTTCAATGTCGGCATTGTTCTTTTTGGGCTTGTAAATCTTGATATTATCAGACACAAGTTGGTTGTAGTCCTTGTCGGGCGTTACCATAAACACCTCAAAACCATCTTTTTCGGCTTTTTTGGCAAGAGTGCCTATTATGTCGTCAGCCTCGTATTTTTCTACCATAACTTGCTTAATACCAAGCAAGTCGATGATTTTTTTGATCCACGGCAAGGCAAACTTGATGCCTTCGGGTGTGGGCGGACGTTGCGCCTTGTAACTTGGGCAGAGATCGTTGCGGAATGTAAGGCTTGGCGGGTCGAACACCACGGCAATGTGCGACGGGTTCTCTTTTTTTAGTATGTCGTTGATACTGTTGACAAAACCGAGTATCGCTGACGTGTTTTCGCCACGGCTGTTGGTCATAGGACGGTTGATAAACGAATAGTAGGCGCGATAAATCATCGCGTATGCGTCAATTAGGAAAAGTCGTGGCATAGTACGTTAAATTTATTGATTATTAATTAATTATCGTCGGCGTTGAGTTCTGCGTACGAGTCGCTTGTTTCGTAAAGTTTGAGGTTTTGCAATTTTACACCTTCGGGAAGGCGTGCAGAGATTTTTTCGGCAAAAAGTATAAGCATATTTTCGCAAGTGGGCTGATTTTCAAAACGTATCACATTGCTAAATAGCACGTCAGATTCGTCGATTTGAGCCTTGGTGCGGCGGTTGAGCATTACCGAATGGTCAAATTTGCTGATAATCTCCTCGTCTACAATCTTTTTCAAGAGTCCAAAATCCATCACCATACCATATTCAGGCGAATTTTCGTCGGTGTTTGGAGTGCCGATAACGGTTACAAAAAGTTTGTAACTGTGACCGTGAAGGCGGCAGCATTTGCCGTTGTAGTTATATAGTGCGTGAGCGGCCTCAAAGCCGAACTGTTTGGTAAGTCTAATCTTTTTTTGCATCTGTTTCCTTGTGATTTATTTTGAATGTGCTCATAATGGCTTCCAATTGCCAAACCAGTAGTTTCTTGTCTTTTTTGCCGCCGTATGCGTAGGCAAATATGTTGTACATCTTGGCGTCAATAGTATCAACAAGCGATTGGCAAACAAACGGACCGCCCATAAAGTCGCCCTTGGTTTCCCAAAGTCCGCGCATTTCTGAAATATAGTTTCCTTCGCGCATATAAGCCTCTTGTATAGGCTCAAAATATTTTGAGATAGCCATATAACTGCCGTCGGCGGGACCCGGGACATTCAGCATCAGTACGCTGTCGATTTGTGCCAAAAGACTCTGTTTTTCAAACGATTTTGGACCCTTGTACGGGACACTGAATATCAGCAATCCTTGGCTGCTTATGCTTGTTTCGTTGCTTATCCACACAAAGTCAGGCTTGTTTACGTCCAACGTGTAATTGTTAGGAATAATCATAGAGTAGGGGTGGATCTCTTTCAAGTTGTTTTCAGCATTAGCCTCGCGGTATTTGTTGAAGAAAATGAGATACCGTTGTTTTTCGGCATAGGAGAGGGTGTCGTAGATGAATTGTTCCAACTTTAGCCAAGAATTGTAAAAAGTGCTGTCGTCCTTAGCCTTAATGGTGATCAATATCTGCGGCGATGCGTAACGGTCGCCTTCAATCTTGAACGTAGATTTTACATTGTTTGGGTTGATGTCGCAATAGATAATGTTGCGTGTTTTTTTAAGCAAGTCGGAATAACCGCTTGGCTTTATGCGTATTACCTTGAATGAAGCTTCGTCTTGCGGAAGCACCAGCACCGGTTGGGAGAGCCAATTGAACACTGTGTCGCCAACATACCCTTCGTAAGAATCGTCGTTCATCACAACCAAAACGTCGCCTGTCTTGCCTGCGCATCCTGGCATAAGGTTGTCCATCGTGGAACTTGCGAAATTACACGAAATAACCATCGCTGAAACGCATAGTAATAATAAGTTTGCTATCTTCATATTTTTATTATTTAAATAATTTTATGATGTCGTTTCCAAAAGCCAGCAACATAATTAGAATCAAGAATATCATTCCTATGGTTTGAGCCACTTCTAAGAATTTTTCGCTTGGCTTGCGTCCTGTAATCATCTCTATTAGAGTAAACAACGCATGACCACCGTCTAATCCTGGGATGGGGATGATATTAATTACTGCCAACATTATAGAAAATAGGGCAGTGAGATTCCAGAATGCGTGCCAGTCCCAAGTGCCCGGGAATATTTTTGTCATTGAAATAAAGCTTCCAACACTCTTGTATGCTTGTGTGTCGGGATTGAAAATCAGTTTCCACTGGCGGCAGTACTCTTTTATCTTGTCTACGCCTTTTGATATTCCAACAGGGAACGATTCAAAAAATCCATAGTCAATGTGCTTATATTCAAGGAAATCTTGGTAACTGTAAGTGTAAACGCCCATCTTTCCTGTTTCGGGAATTGCGAACTCAATATCTAATGTATCTTTGTCGCGGACCACTGTGAATACCGACGTCTTGCCTTTGTTTTTAGCAAGAATGTCGCGCACTTGGTCGTAAAACTGGCACTCCATGCTGTCAACTGCCACAATCTTGTCGTTTTTCTGGAAACCGGCATCGTCGGCGGTGCTCTCCTCGGCAAAATCTCCTATCTGGAATGGGAATCGCGGCATAATGCATGGCGATTCGGCATTGAGCATCTTGGCTATGGTGCTGTCGTTGAGGGTGAAAGTCTTGCGTTCGCCATCACGCTCAACGGTTATGGTGCGGGGGTCTTTGAGCAGAAGGTCTATGAGCACGTTGCTGAAATTGTCGGCGGGTTGCTCGTTTACTTCAAGTATTTTGTCACCGTTTCTAAGTCCGAGTTCGTAAGCCGCAGAATCTACTTGGATGCCGTATTTTAGGTTCTCAACAGGCAGATAGTCGCTTCCGTAATTGAAAGCCATCATAGCGTATATCAGCATAGCCAGCAATACGTTGACCACAACGCCTGCCACCATTATAATTAGTCTCTGCCAAGCTGGTTTTGAGCGGAACTCCCATGGCTGAGGGTCTTTCTTCATCTGTTCGAGATCCATGCTCTCGTCGATCATTCCGGCTATCTTAACGTATCCGCCGAGCGGAAGCCAACCTATTCCATACTCTGTTTCGCCGCGTTTGATTTTAAAAATACTGAACCAGGGGTTGAAGAAGAGGTAGAATTTTTCTACTCTGCATTTAAAAATCTTTGCTGTGATAAAGTGTCCGAATTCGTGGCAGATTACCAAGAGGCTGAGACTCAAGACTAATTGCCCTATTCTTACTGCTAATTCCATTGTTTGTCTGTTAACGTTTTCCTTTAATAATTTGAAGATACAAAAGTAGAAAACCTTACGGCTTAAAACAAATTTTTTTAAAAAATCGTGTTCATTTGTTCCATTTTTATTTAATTATAATATCTTTGCATTTTGAAAAGATATTTACAATGTTTCGGCTCAAAAGGAAGAACTACAAGATGGACATTGACGGTGTGGGCGAAATCACGGTAAAAGAGTTCGCCACATCAAAAGGCATGCGCATAATTGTGCACCGCGACACATCTGTAACAGTAACCCATCGCCCGGGCATTGCAAAAAATAAGGTTGAATGCTTTGTGCGTCAGCACTCCTCGTGGATTGAGAACGCTAAAAAACGTTGCGCCCGCCGAGCCGAAAACTCGCCAGTACCGCAATCAAACCACGCCGTTGACCCTGAGGAAGTAGCCCGCCTGCGCAATGCTGCTAAAAACTACCTTCCCGAAAGGGTAAGGCTTGTGGCAGAAAGGTTTGGTTTGAAATACAACGTTCTTAAAATCAACCGAGCACGTACACGTTGGGGCAGCTGCACGTCGAGAAAGAATATAAATCTCTCGTGCTTTGTAATGCGTTTGCCTCTGCACCTTATTGATTTTGTGATACTTCACGAACTTTGCCATACAGTTCACATGAACCACGGCACACAGTTCCACGCATTGCTCAATAGGTTTTGCGGCTTCCGCGAGAAGGATTACAACCGACAACTTAGAACTTTTAGAATAAACTGAAACAATTATAACAATACAAATGGAAAAAGCAGTTAGCATAACAGTAACAGGAAGGGTGCAGCAGGTAGGATACCGCCATTACACCCGCCTGGCAGCTCAGGATTACGACATCAAGGGCAGAATGGAGAACAAAGCCGATGGCACCGTGTATATCGAGGCGCAGGGCGAAGAGAAAAATCTCCAAGAATTTATCGACTTTTGCCGTAGAGGTCCGGTTTGGGCTCGAGTAGACAATATTGATATCAACCCAATTGAGGTTAATGAAGAATATACATCTTTTGAATCATAAAACTTTAATACTTTAATATAATGAAACGTACAGTTCTTGAAATGTTACATTCAGCGGCCAATAATAATGATTTCAAAGACGTTGAATATGTTTCAGAAAAGACCGATAAAGGCTGGGAAAGCTTGACATTCAGCCAGGTAGCCGAAGTGTCAGACTATCTTGCCATCAGTCTTCTTAATCTTGGATTACAAAAAAACAACACAGTGGCTATCATTTCAGAGGGCCGCACATCGTGGATAGTTGCAGAATATGCGATTCTTAAAGCTGGTGGCATTTCGGTGCCCCTGTCGGTAAAGCTTCAGCCCGACGAGCTTATGTACCGTATCAAGCACGCAGAAACCAAATTCGTGGTTATTTCTAAAAACTGCGTTAGCAAGACTATCGCTTTGGCTGACGAAATAGCTCATCTTGGAATCGGCGTTATTTATCTTGACAACGACACAGAAACTTTTGAAACCTTGAAGACTTCCAACAAGCACGTCTATCTCTACGAAAAGCTTGTGGAAGACGGCAAGAAACTGCAACCAAAATATTCCGAGGCTTTGCAGCGTAGCATTGCCGAAGTAGAAGAAAACGATGTTGTGACTATTAGTTACACTTCGGGCACTACTGGCAATCCAAAAGGCATCATGCTTACCCAGCTTAACTATTGGGCAAACGCTCACGATGCTCTTCGCTATTTTAAACTCGAATTTTACAGCAAAATGTTTGTGGTGTTGCCCCTCGACCACTCGTTCGCCCACACCGTGGGATTCTACGTGGCTACCCTCTGCGGTATTCACATCTCGTTTGTCGACAGTCGTGGCGGAGCTATCAACCAGCTCAAAAACATTCCTATTAATATAAAGGAGACCAATCCTAACTTTATGCTCTCTGTGCCCGCGCTCACTGGCAACTTTATGCGCAAAATTCAAGATGGCATCAATGAAAAAGGAGGAATAGCTAAGTTCTTGTTCAACAAGGGAATAAATGCAGGTATAAAGTATTACGGCAACGGCTACAACAAACCTAACTTCTTTTTGCGTTTGTGGAAATATCCTATCTACAAACTCGCCGACGTGGTGGTTTTCAAAAAGATACGCAAAATTTTCGGAAACGACTTCCGCTTCTTTGTAGGAGGTGGCGCAGCTCTGGATATCAAACAGCAGCAATTCTTTAATGCTCTCGGAGTGCCTGTATATCAAGGATATGGACTTAGCGAGGCTTCTCCGATTATTTCGGTCAACACCACTTATGCTCACAAGTTTGGTTCTTCTGGCGGCGTGCTCACTGGTATCAAGGCCAAGATTGTAGACCCCGACGGCAACGAACTGCCTATTGGCAAAAAAGGTATCCTCTGCATTGAGGGCCTTAACGTTATGAAAGGTTACTTCAAAAATCCTGACGCCTCAGCCGAAGTGCTCAAAGACGGTTGGCTCAATACCGGCGATATGGGTTACATCGATCAAGACAACTTCCTATATGTTACAGGTCGCGAAAAAGCCCTCCTGATTTCGTCAGACGGTGAGAAATATTCTCCCGAATCTATGGAAGACGCCATAATGAACAGCGGCGACCTTATTTATCAGGTTGTGCTCTACAACGACCACTGCAAATTCACCACCGCTCTCGTTACCTTAGACGCGCACCGTGTAAAAGACTACGCAAAACGCAACAACATAACCGAACCTCAGAAGATGCTCGAAGCTGTAAAAAAATCGTTCTTCGCATTCTCTACCGATCCGGCTTACAAAAACAAGTTCCCCCGTCAGTGGATTCCGTCGGTGTTCCGCATCATTCCAGAGCCTTTTACCGAACAAAACCAGATGATGAACTCTACTATGAAACTCGTAAGGTTCCGTATATTGCAGAATTACAGCGATGTGCTTAAGTCTATGTATACAGTGGAAGGCAAAACCGACTGTCAGGAAAATCTCGACGCATTGCAAAAGTTAATGTAAAAAACAGCGATTTTTATTTGCGTATAAAAAATATTTATTATCTTTACCCGAAGAAAAAATCTTTAAGTTTGGAACAATGGAAACTATCAAATTAACCGGTAATATGAAAACCCCGTCGGTGCTGTTAGACCCCGACACCGGTGTATTGGAGTTGTCAGGACGCTCTATCCCTGAAAACACCGAAAGCCTCTACAAGCCGCTTTTGGAGTGGGTAGAAGAGTATGTCAAGAATCCTCAGCCGCGTACTACGGTGAATATCAAGTTCGAGTACTTCAATTCAAGTTCTGCCAAATATCTGATAAGGTTTTTGGAATATGTAACTCAATTGAAAAAACAAGGTAATGTTTTGATAATCAACTGGTATTACGACGATGATGAATTGTATGAATACGGTCAGGACTATCAAGACGTATTAGAGATGAAATTCAACTTTATACCTTCTCAAGAGTATCAGAATAAGTAACCTATAAATACTTTCGGGCGGTATGAAACAGATTGAAATCTCACCAGCATACAAAGAGACGCTGCTCGGAAGTCTTATCAACGGCGGCGACGATGTACGCAAAACCAACGACATTAAGATAAGTCTGATCAATAACGGAAAGGTTTTCGCTGTTCCTCAAGTATTCAACACCAATACCTTTACCGCTGCTCTCAACTCGTTTATCACCGATACTCTCAAACTTAAAGTGCAAGTGAACAACGAGGGCGACCTCTGCATTGTTACTTATAATAAGACTTTCCCGCCGATGCTAAAAAAGGCGGTGGTCTATTTTGTCGACGGTAAATATCTTTATATCAATGTTGTTCCATACAAATTTATCGAAGACGCAAATTATTCCGAGGGCAAGATTTCTGAATTGCTAACATCGTCGAGCACCGAACAGTTGTTCCAGTTTGCCGACGACTATATTCTCTCGCTCTATCCAGAGGAGGTTCAGAAAACAGTTGGCACTCAGGGACGTTATTTTGAAAAAATGGGGTTGGGCATACGTCCGTTAATCGCGTACCATTTGGAAGATGGCGAATCGCTACTTGCAAAACTCAATATATATAAGGTGGAACAGAGCAAGGTGAATGCCCTTACCTCAGTGGCCGCCAAATCGTTTTACGTGCTCACCACCAACGGTGCGTATCTTTTCTGTTTGGATCAAAACCTCCATCTCAAATACGCAGAAACACTGTCGTCTTCAGAAATGCAGGTGAAATCACGCATAGGTCGCGACACCGTGGTCTGCGGCTCTACTTCGTGGATTACCAACCGTGACAATGATTTCCTCTACGACGAGATACACAAACTCAACAATGCCGACAAGTCGGAGAAGATGAAGAACTTGGCTATCCTTAATTTTAATTTTGCCAAGACCAACGAAGAGACCATTTTGGCTTCTCAGTTCCTGTTGAAATATGCCGAGGAGTCTAACGACGGTTTCTTTATCTTTGCCGCACAGTTTTTGGTGATGAAAGCCACCAACCACAGTTTCGACGATGTGGACGATGAGGTGACTCTGAAACTTATTTCGCTTGCCTCTGCCGCCGTGGCTGATGCCGACCTTTATAAAAAGGCGTTGTTGCTTACCACCGATTTCAAACTCGAAAAGCAGGATATCGCGGTGCTGATGCACATATTTAACCGCACAAAAGCCCCACAAGAGCAGTATGAGCAATACAACAAAACTCTTATCATGCTCAAAGACCGCTACTTGAAACTCGAAAGCGACACTATTAATATTATATTCTCCGAAATAGAGACAGCCCGCAAACTGCTCACCACCGGCGACCGCAAAAATGCCGAGAAAATTGCAGAATCGGCTCTCAGCCGTATTTCTGATGAGAGTGCGTCGGCTCTTGCTCCTGATCCGCAGCACACTCCCGACGAAAAATTCTCAGGTGCGTTTATCTCGCCGCTTGTCTACGAGGTGCTTTTCAACGCTACTGGCGATCCAAAACTTTCTGAAAAATACAGTTTGCTTCGCGCCTGCGCCAAACCGTTGGGCGAGAATAATATATCTAAACTTTCGGCTGTGGCTACCTCCGCGCTTAAAGACCGTGCCGATGAGGTGCTTTTGCTTTCCGACCACGAAAAATTTGCCGCACAGACTATCCATGTGGATAAGCGAAAGGTTAAAAACACCTTTGCAAAAACCACTGAGAACCTTCTTAACCATCCTGCCATGAATAAGAAGATGGCCTTTGCCGATATTAAATCGTGGCTCGACAAAACTACTCCCGAACTTTTTGACTCTATCGCCAATTTCGGTGAAAAGGCTACTACCGCCAATTATCCCGCCCTTGCTGAGGCGGCTGAATATATCGCAAAGTATTTCGAGATTGAAACTCCAGACATTTACGTGTTCAAAGGTGAAAAATCCGTGGGCATAACATCCTACAACGCCGCTAAGCCATTTGTAGCAGTAGGTTTCAGTCATCTCGACGTGGAATCGGAGCGTTACCTTTCGCCTAACGAACTGTTTTTTTCCCTTGCACGCGAAATGGCCAATATCAAGTCGGGGTTTACCAAGTTGCTGAGCGATAAATTGCTCCGCGACTTTTTCAATTCGGGCGCAATGAATATCGACAAGATTTCCACCTATATTCCTGTGCCGGCGTTTATATCCAAAAACACTGATTATTACGACAAATACCGTTTTGCCTCAAATATATTCTGCGGCTATCCTCAGTTGGAGAGTTTCGAGTCTACCGACAAGCAGATTCTTGTTTCGCTCGAAAAGAAACTTTCGGTTATCCACTACAAGCCGTCAACGCCTGCCGACCTCAAAGTGTGCGAATATGCCGCAGTGTCGCGCCTGATGTGCCATTATGCCGACCGTCTTGGTCTGCTCTTTGCCGGCAATATCGTTACCGCCACAAATGCTATTATCAAAACAGATGTGGATTTTGCCGAACTTTTGGAACTTACTAAGGCTATGAGCGTTACCGAAATTGCCTGCGCCAAAAATACCGACGGCGGAATGCTTCACGCCGATTTTGCGCTTAGAATCGAAGATTTGATTTCGTTTTACCTCTCCGATAGTTTCGCCGCATTAAGCAAACAGATTTTTGAATAATTCTTACACCTTATATAATAATGGCTCTTATAAAACCCCTTTTGGGACATACCCCTCAGTTTGGCAAAAATATTTGGCTTGCCGACAACTGCACCATAATCGGCGATGTGGTTATGGGCGATGATTGCAATGTTTGGTTCAATGCCGTAATCCGTGGCGACGTACACTATATCCGCATTGGCAACCGCGTAAATATTCAAGACAACGCTTGCCTTCACGCCACTTTTAAGACTTCGCCCCTGAATATCGGCAACAATGTTTCCATTGCCCACAACGCCATTGTGCACGGCTGCACCATCAAAGACAACGTGCTTATTGGTATGGGCGCAATTGTGATGGACGACGCCGTGATAGAGGAAAACTGCATTGTGGCTGCCGGAGCCGTAATTACCAAAGGCACCAAGACAGAAAAAGGCAGCGTTTACGCCGGATGTCCTGCAAAAAAAATCAAGGACGTGGACGAAACGCTGCAAAAAGATTTAATCAACCGTATTGTTGATAATTACGCTATGTATGCCGATTGGTATAGATAATTAATCGTCGTTTTTCAATAGATGACTCCAATCGTTTGTTAGAGAGTCGGTTTCGGCTTTTGAAATCGAGGCTTTGGCAAGAGTGCCGTTGTTGTAGGTGTATTTCAAAAACTTTTTGGGCGCGCTTGCCGATGTTTGTGTAAGGTAAAATACATCGTAATTGTTTACACCTGTGGGTATGGCTTCCATTTTCATCTTGTTTTTCTGCTGCCAAAAGTTTTGGATTCCGATGAAGAATGTGATTATCTTTTTGCCTTCGAAGTCGTAGTCGGTGACTATGTCGTTTTTAGACAGCGATTTGTAGTCGAAACTGAGGTCTTCGGCGGGAATTTTTGAATATATTTCCAACGCCAATTGTTCGCCTTTGGCATCATATTGTTTTTCGGGGATAAAGTTTTCACCGTCCCAAAAGTAGTGGGTTTCGTAGTTGCCACTGTATGCGTCGTCGTCCTCAAATTCGCCATAGTATTCGTATTTGGCGGGTTTGGCTCTAAAATCGATGCAAGAGCGGTCGAGAGTGATGAGTATTGAGGCGCCTTCTGATATTAGGGGAATAGTGGAAACAAGAGTGGAAGGGTCTGATTGCAAGCAATCTTTGCCTACGGGTTTGAGGTTTTTGTCGGTTTTTGCTGCTTTATAATCCGATACCGAAGTCTGCGGAATGTCTACTTCGGTTTGAGTAAATGTGCCGTTTTTGTAGATATATTGGGCAAATTCGCGTTTAAGATTTTTTTGTTGCTCATCAGCAACCCAATACGGAATGTCCACGCCTTTTTGGGTTAAGATTATATAAGAACCGTCGGTTAGTTTTTTGAACATATAGCATTTTACGCAGATGTCAATGGCATTGTCGGGATATTGACGGGTGTAAGTTCCATTGTCTAAAAAATTTGCGGAGAAACCGTTGCTTGAAAAATATCCATTGTGAAATTCGCCCAATCCATCTGTAATTTTGTATTTTGCGTTGAGTTTTTTCCAAATATCCTTGCACTCGGTGGTGATTTCTTTTGAATCTTCCAACTCAGATTCGAATGTAATTTGCAGCGGCTCAATATAAAAGCGGATTTTTTCGATGTTTGAGTTTTCGTCTTTGGCATAGAACGAAATCATAATGTCGCGTTTTTCGCTCTTGTTTCGTTCGGTTCGGCGTGTAAGCACATAGTATCCATCTTTGTTTTCGGCGGTAAAATCGGGAGCGCTTTCGCTTTTGTCGTAGGCGTTTTTGATGGGATAGCCCACAGCCAAAGGTTTTGACGATGGTACGGTCATCGAATTGTTTCCCCAAGTGTCGGATGTGTAGTTAATCTTTTGCGCAAAGCCGATTTTGGGGCTGTAAATGGTTATGGATGTGATTTTGTCGTCGGTGCATTCAAAATCTGCTATTTTTTCGCCGTTTTGGTAAATAGTGTTGTTCTCCAATTTTGCGTCTTTTGCCACTCCGTAGTTTGGCAAGGAGTATCCCAAACGTAGCGGTCCGCAACTTCCGTATTGGCTTATGAGGTTGGTAAGTACCGCAGAATTAGGATCTTGAATAAATTTTTCGCCGTCCCAATTGTAGCGTATTGGCCAAAAATCGCGGCTTACCATAGTAAAACCTATTGTGTCGCAGAGTACTGCGCAGTCGGAGTAATCTTTGTTGCGGTATTCGGTAAGCGGCTGCACTTGAATGCCGGGCAGTGCGGTTTGCTGAGTGTTGTCGGTGAGGTTTCCGTCTTTGTAGAGAAACGATTGCAACGATGCTCCGCTGTTTTCGCCTACTTCGCCTTGTGCATAGTTGTAAAGCACCGCAGTCCACGATTGGTCGTTGTTTTGGTAGCATTGCAGTTTGTAGTATACAAGGGCTTCCCAAGAGCCTTCCGCGCCGTCCACAAGGTTGTAGAATATCATCCGGGTTTTCTGCGGGTAGCGTTCTTTTTGCGATGCGCCGTTGAAATAATCGCCGAGGTCTTCGTCCATCTGCCATTTCTTAGCCGCTGCCACCTCTTTTTTGATGTCGGGATAAGTGGCTTGAATCTTTTCCCAAATGATTTTGGCGATTTCTTCCTGCGGCTCCACATAGTTGAAAAGCGGTGCCGAGGGTTGCTGTTCTTCAATTGCTGCTGAATCGCTGTTTTGGTCAGAGCCATTGCCCTGACTGCCTCCTCCGCACGCCATCAATGCCAATGCAGGAAGGAGAAATAATAGATGTTTTTTCATAAAAATATAGTTTAATGTGAGTTATTGTCGTTTATGGCTCTAATATCTGTAAATCTAATTCTGTTATTTTGCGAAATCCTTTGTCGGCAGTGATTAGAGGAAAACCACTGCAAATAGATGTGGCTGCAACAATTGCATCAGGTAGTTTTGTGCCATATTTGCGTCTGATATAGATTGCCTCTTCTTTTATATTGTCGTTTAGGGCTAATAATGTACATTCTTTGAGAAATGATTTGAATGTAACTAATTCTTTCTGAGTTATTTTAGGAAATGATAGCAACTCCATTTCTGTTACAATCGAAACTATCAGGTTTTTCTCCTTATATGGGTTCATACAATCTTTACCATCAAACAAGTAAATAATTGCGTTTGAGTCGGCTACCACAAAATCATTTCCATTCATTGCGCATCTGTTTTTGTATTTCTAAGCCATCGCCTATATGCATTGTGCCGAAATATTTAGACGTGCCTGAGTTGGGGTTGTTGGCTGATGTTTTTGTTCCTAAGGTTTGAGCACAGAACAAAATGTAGGAAATATACTTGGATATATCTTCCAAATATTCTTGCGGAACTGTCATAATTTGTTGTATAACAGAATTATAAGTTACGTCTTGCTCTGATTTTGTAGTTGTGGATAATAATTGTTCCATACCGTATATTTTTATTCCGATACAAATATACAAAAAAAAAGTTGTTTAGTAAAAAAAACACCAAAATAGTATCGCCGTTCTCTTTTTTTTGTACATTTGTGTAGTTACAAATCATATAAACTTGATTACTATGACACAGGACGAAATTTTTACACTTATCGACCTCCCATACTCTCAGGATGGTTTAAAACCCGTTATCAATGCCGAAACTGTGGCTTTTCACCACGGTAAGCACCTCGCTGGTTATGTTAAAAACCTCAACGGACTTGTAAAGGGTACCGAATATGCTCAAATGCAACTTGAAGATATTGTCTGCAAGGCTTCGGGTGCAGTGCTCAACAATGCAGGACAGATTCTCAATCATAATCTCTATTTCTTGCAGTTTTCTGGTTCGCCCAAGAAATCCGCTCCCACGGGTGCGCTCTTGGATGCTGTAAATAAGGCTTTTGGAAGTTTCGACGCATTTAAGGCCGAATTTGAACAAAAAGGCACCACTCTTTTTGGTTCGGGTTGGGTATGGCTTGCCAAAAATCCCGACGGTTCGCTCGTAATCACTCAGGAGGTCAATGCCGCAAATCCTATTCAAAAAGGACTTGTTCCTCTGTTGACTTTTGATGTTTGGGAGCACGCATATTACCTTGACTACCAAAACCGCCGCGCCGACTATTTAAAGGCTTTGTGGAGCATAGTTGATTGGAGCATTATCGAACAGCGTTATTCAAAGTAGAAAATCTTATTCTGCCACGAAATTGATTTTTTTCGTTTCGTGGCAGATTTTTATGTACGAAATTTAACAATATGTATTTTCCCAGATTCCAACATACTGTTACATTGGATGATTTGTTTGGGTGATAACAAAATTCCGACAAATCTATATCTCCGCAAGACTATTATTAATATCGTGCAGAACGATGGTGTTAGATTCGTTTTCGATGATGAAATCAGATATTAGGTTGTTGATTTCGTTATCTTCTATATCTAATTGTTGCTTAGGACCTCGTTTCGGGTATATGTCGAGGAAGATTACCAGAGGTACTTGTTTCATCACCATATATATAAGTCGGTATCCGTCGGCTTTTGACAAACGTTGTTTTTTGTCGGGCAGTCGCAGTTTTACTACTATACTGTCGTTGCTGATGAGAATCATATCGCGGTTTTGGCGGATTTGCTCAATAGTTGATGAGCAAAACTCCTTGCATATTTCATCCTTTACGCCACCGTAAACGCCACGTTTAACCTCTAATAGTTCGTTTAACCGTTTGCGGAATGATTCAATGCTTGCAAAATGTATCATATCATCCGGCAAATTTTGATAAGTCTATATTGCTTAGTTTCAATAATGTAGCCTGTAAGGATGCGTTTTGTGGGGCGGCTATCCTGAATTTGCG
>JAGCYI010000214.1 GCA_017960885.1 Bacteroidales bacterium | reverse complement strand
TCAAAGCGGATGTTGTTTTTGATTTTGTTTTCGCAATTCTCGCAGTGCATCTGCGGATTGGTAGTGAGCACAAGGGTCTTGATGTCTTAGCCCGCTACCGTCAACGCCATAATCATAATGGCGAAAAACAATACTAATTTTTTCATAGTGTAAATTTTTATATGTTAAACGTTTATAATATGAAAATTATTCTCTAAACAAATTGCACCTGAGTCCCACATAAAACATCGCGCCGCTCACAGGTGCATAAACCAACGTCGGCTCAAAGGTTTCAGACCAAGGATTTTCCGACGAAATTATAGGATTTTTCTGTTTGTAACCTGTTAAATTTTCGCCGCCGACATAGATTGAAAACTTCCTGAACCATTTGGTAATCTGAATATTGAGTTGCGGAAATGCGTCAAATTCAGCATCGCTTACTAACTCTTTGTTTTCATTGAAATAATCGGGCAGACGGCCACCGCCATTGAGTTGGAGGTTTGCATCAAACTGCCAAATAGCCAAAGGAGTTTTGTACGAGGCTGTAAAGAGTGCTTTGTACTTGTTGGTCAATGGTTTAACTCGCAATTCGCCACCTGAATAAGCCCTCACGTCGTTCATTCTGTAAGCCGCCGAAAGTTCAAATCCCTTGAACACATCATACGCCGCATCTGCCTGAAATGTATGCGAATACGAGCGTTCGTCAGAAGATTTGATGACAATCTTTTTGGGCGAAATGTCGTAATCTGCCAAAGTCTGCGATTGGAACGTGGTATAATAGTATTCAGTGTTGATTTTCAGATGTTTACGGGCAATTGGAATCTTCCACGAAAGGCTCGAACCAATGTTCCACGCGCTCTCTTGTGAGAGGTTTTCGATGGAAATTTCACGACCCGACGATAGCAAAAAGTGATTTTCTGCCAATGCGTGAGGCGACCTGTAACCCTTGCCTGCCGAAAATCGCATTGAAAACGCCTCCAACGGTTTGATTTTCAGATGGAAGCGCGGTGTAAAAAATGTACCGAAATCATCGCTGTTGTCTATTCTCAAACCTGCCATCAAAATCCAAATATCGTCGTAATTAAACGTGTATTGAGCATAGCCGCCAATTACGGTTTCGTTTTCATCGAGATTTTTGGTTTGGAGATAATCTTGCGACATACGGTCGGCATTGACGCTCAAACCCGCTGATATATTGTGCATTTCGCTCAAATCAGTTTCAAAAATGAGTTGTGCGTAGAGGTTGCGCTCGTCGTTGTTATAAACCTTGCTGCCAAACTGCGATTCTAAGTTATGCATTGTGGCAGAGGTAATTAGCGCAACGCTCGAATTGCGTGCGGGGTCAACTATAAAAGCATTTTTCAAATATGCATTGTATCGGCGGGTGTCCATAGAAATTTTGTAAAGTGGCACATTTTCAAGTGATTTCAACTGTCCGCCATCGCGTTTTTCATCCAAAATCGAATATCCGCCGTGAAAAATATACCGTCCCTTGTGGTAATGCCAACGGTTGTGAAAATTCACTTGATTGACATCGGGCTTATCGTAGAAATTATCGCCATTTTCGTCCATATCTGCCAAAGAATTTTCGTAATGCACTAATACTTCGGTGCTTAGGTGATGCGTAATGTGCTTGTTGGCATCTGCGTTTACCTCCATTCTGCCCTCGGAATTTCCGTAAATGTTGAGTCCGATTCCTTGCTCGTCGTCGGGTTTGAGATATTCCACATCTATCTGACCTGTAATGCTTTCGTACCCGTTTTTCACCGACGACGCCCCCTTCGACACTTGAATGCCTTTAAGCCACGCGCCCGGTACGTATCCGAGTGCGTATGGCGAGGCTGTCAGGCGAAAATCGGGAATGTTTTCTGCCAACATCTGCACATACAATCCGCTGAGACCCAATAGTTTAATCTGTTTTGCGCCCGTAGCCGCGTCAGAATAACTCACATCCACAGAAGGATTTGTCGTAAAACTTTCGCCAAGGTTGCAGCAAGCCGCCTTGAAAAGTTCTGCCTGATTGATTTTCAGACCGTTGAGAGCACCTCCCATTTCAGACGTGCCACGGCGACGCTCCGAAACTACAACCTCGGCAACGTCCTTTGAATTGTCCTTTAATGTTACTTTAATTGCTTGGTTGTCAGATAGTTTACTAATATCCACAGTGTCGGTTTCAAAACCTAAAAACGAGATTGCAAGGAGTTTTTTGCCTGCAATTCTTTCGATTGAGAATTTTCCGTCAACATTGGTTGTAACGCCTGTGGAAGTGCCTATCCAATAGACATTTGCGCCAACGAGCGATTCACCTTTGTTGTCCTTTACTGTTCCCGAAACTACATTCTGAGCCAATGCGCCCAATGAGGCGAGCATACACAATGCCGCCATTAAAAATAATTTCATAATTTATTGATATTCAGAATTTTAATTGATTAATAGATATACAATTCTTCCGCAGAACGTACATATAAGAATCCTGCGAATTTGCAGTTACGCAAAATCTCAAAAATCAAATTCTGAACACCTTAATTATCGAAAGCAAATCCTTTGGAGGCGGATTTATTGTCGGAGTGATTGTATAATGCTGATTGTCAACAGAATAATCATTGATACAGAAAAGAATATCGTTAACAATTGCGGGTATGTCAAAATCGAAGTCAAACGCTTGACAATCAGGATTTACGCACGGTACATACTGCACAAATTCAGTTTCCATACATCCGTGCGACGGAGTGCAGGAAAAATTCTTGTCAACAGTAAAAATCGCCGAGAGTATTTTGTATTTGCCTGTATGATTGCATTTTACAATATTAACGCCCGCCCCGATCAATAGAATGAAAATCGAGAACGTCACCGAGAATAATATTTTTGCAATCTTTTTCATGCCGCAAAATTAGAAATTTTATTCGATACGAGATTATAAATTTTGTTAATTAATTTTAGGTATTTTGCACTCGAAACTTATTCTGTTTTCATTATAATTTGGGAAATAAAATAATTAAAAATTCTTTGATGTTTAGAATTTTGGTCAATCTTTCTGATTTCTTAATTATTCTTGTTAAAAATCTCTATCAATCATAATTTTGCGCAGTTGACATTAACAATTTGCAGTAAAATTAATTAAAAGATGAAAAAAATCAGACCAAAGTTTCAGGAGAATAATACCTCCCTACTTACAACAAGTCGTTCGGGGTTTGGAAGTATGAAAAATAAAGATTTTTTGCTAAATTCTTTATCCGAATTATTATCTTAATTTGCAATATTTATCTGCATTATTTAATAATATATTCCATAATTGTTTGTTGATATAGATAAATTATCCATTCTTTTAATTCTCATTGGATAAAATCTCCAATCACCATACTTTCGCATCGTAATTCATATAACATTAATTAAAAAAAGCGAAATGTCAAACATTCATCAATCAATAGCAGAACTTGTGGGCAAGACGCCACTTCTGCAAATCAACGGTTACAATAAGGCTAAAAACCTTGATGCCAACATTATAGTTAAGTTGGAATATTTTAACCCCAACCAAAGCGTTAAAGACCGTATCGCGCTTGCAATGGTGGAGGAGGCTGAGCGCACCGGCAAACTCAAACCCGGCTACACCATCATCGAACTCACAAGCGGCAACACGGGTGTTGGTCTTGCTGCCGTAGCCGCCGCAAAGGGTTACAAATTCCGCGTCTATATTCAAGACCAAGTGTCGAAGGAGCGTTTTCAGGTGATTCACGCTCTCGGCGGCGAAACTGTGAAACTGTCGGAAGTGCCTGAAATTGTGGAGAGTTTCGAGAAATACGGTCCCGATTTCATTGAGTGCGTCAAGGCGTTGGAACGCCATCTCGAAGC
>JAGCYI010000213.1 GCA_017960885.1 Bacteroidales bacterium | reverse complement strand
TATCACTCTGATGTGGTGCCGTTCAACACTATTCAAACAGTGATTGCACGTCAGTTTTCGCTTATGACCGAAAACGGATACGAAAACTTTGTGGCATCGTGCGTTACATCGTTTGGTATGTACATCGAAATTACCGAAACGTGGAAGCACCATCCCGAGCAGTTGGAACAGATTCGTGAGTTCCTGCGCAAGGCAACAGGCCGTGAGTTTATGATTCCCAAAAACATAGCCCACACTTCCGACATTGTGTACAAATTTCGTATGCGCATTGCCGAGCAGATGAAATATCCGCTCGTTAACCGCCGCACGGGACAGCCCTTGAAAATTGTTGACCACATAGGTTGCCATTATGCCAAGATGTTTCCCGACAAGGGCGAGGGCGGTGCAGAGTTTACCCAAGTGCTGCAAGGTATGATTAAGGCGTGGGGCGGTGCCACGGTAGACTATCCCGAACGTCGCCACTGCTGCGGATTTGGTTTCCGCCAATATCTTGTGCAGGCAAACCGTGGATATTCGGTATCAAACTCTAAAAAGAAATTTGAAAGTATGCAGCCATACGAACCCGACGCAATACTCACCAACTGTCCCGGATGCGCAATGTTTCTCGACCGTTGGCAATTTGTAATCAGCGAGATGCACGGCGTGCGTTACGGCAAAGACAACACCACAATACCCGTTTTCACCTACGAAGAAATGGCAGGACTAGTGCTCGGCTACGACCCTTGGGACCTTGGCTTACAAATGCACCAAGTAGACCCCCGTCCATTCTTAGACAAAATTGGCATCCCCTACGACAACGACCGTATGTACAAAACCAAGACAGGAAAAATGATTGGCGAATACACCCCACAACAAACGAGATAAATTATAAGAAACAATTAATTAACTTATATCCCAATCGTAAAAATGACATTGAAAAGTGTTTTTCTAATAATGGCTTTTAGCATCTTTACGGCGTGTATTCCCGAAACAGATGATAGCCCTGATATTGAGACAACATCCCATGTCGAGATATTAAATACTTGTAATGGGGTGATATTTTTTCAAGAATCAAGAAGACTCTACGGCAAACCTGACGTTTCTATTAAGTGGTCAAAGTATACCATTCAACCCAATAATCGGTATATTATAAATGGATATATGGCTGATATTAGTAGAAAAGATTTCTTGTTGCCTTATTATCCCGACAAAGACACTGTTTGGTTTCAAAATAATGACAAGATTATTTATTTTGTTGGTCCTATGAGATTTGAAGATGACAGCATTCGTAATTATTATAACGTTAATTCATGGGATTCTATTCAAAATCCTAACAATGAGAATAAGTTTATTTTCCGCTTTACATTAACCGACAAAGATTTTGAGTAATATGATATTGAAAAGTGTTTTTCTAATAATGGCTTTTAGTTCGCTGGTGTCGTGCATTGCTGAAATAGATGACGAGCCTGACATTGAAGATACTTCTTATGTAAGAATTTTTAATTCTTGCGATGATACTATATATTATCAAGAAACACAAAGGGTTTATAATGCTCCCGATATATCTGTTAGAAGTCCTATCTATGCCATTTTGCCATACCAAGATTACATATTAAATTGGCATATGTCAAATTGTAGCAGAAAAGATTTTCTTTGTCAATGGTATGCGTTTCAAGATACTATTTGGTTTAGAAAAAAGAGTAAGACTATACAATTCATCGGACCGATGAGTGCTAAATCCGATATCACCAAGGATTATTTCAATTATAATTCATGGGATTCTGTATCATTTATAAATAAAGATGGTGAAAATAAAATACTTATTCAATATACATTAACAAACCATGATTTTGAAAGGTAATAACAGAAATATAACATATATAAATGTTTTTCTAATAATGGCTTTTAGCATCTTTACGGCGTGTATTCCCGAAACAGATGACAGCCCTGATTTGGAACATTCGTCTCACTGCGAATTATTTAATTCTTGTAGCGGTACGGTTTATTTTCAACAAACAATCAAAAATTGGTATTACGATAATAATATAAAAAAATATCACAAGAAAGCCGGGATTAAATATAGGATACAACAAAATGACAAATATATATTCGACCATCGCATCTATAATTTTACCAAAGAAGCGTATTTCTCAACATACGATGAAGACGACACTGTTTGGATATATATTAATGATAAGGTTATTTTGTTTACAGGACCGATGATTCACAAAATGAAATCAGAACATGATTTTTTTAATTTAAACTCATGGGATTCAGTCGCTCATCCTTTATCCAATGATGAACATATTTTCCGCTTTACATTAACAGACAAAGATTTTGAACAATAATATACCAATGAAAAACATAGTAATAATAGGCGGCGGAATTGCAGGTGTAGAAACAGCCTGCACACTTGCTGAAAGCGGCAACCGCGTTACAATTATAGAACGTACAGGCGACATCGGCGGAAAACTCAATCGATGGTACTGCCTTTTCCCAGATTTTAAAAAGGCTGACGAAATCAAAAAATACCTCAAAGAGCGCATAGCCAAATTTGATATCGAATTGAAACTAAACTCTGAGGTAGACAAGGCCGAACGCAATGGCAATCAATGGTATGTGTACACCGGCAATGTGCGTTACACCGCCGATGCTGTGGTAATTGCCACCGGCTACGAACTTTTTGACGCCACCCGCAAAGAGGAACTCGGCTACAAGATTTACGACAATGTAATTACCCAAGGCGACCTTGAAGACAAGTTTCGAGCAGGTGATTTTAAAACCACTTTGGGCGAAAATCCCAAACGTGTGGCTATTGTGCACTGCGTGGGTTCGCGCGACGAAAAATGCCACAACCTCTACTGCTCCAAAGTGTGCTGCGTAACGGGCGTTAAGCAGGCTATTGAGTTGAGCAAATTTTTGCCCGAAACTCAGATTTTCTGCTACTATATGGACCTCCGTATGTACGACAAGCATTTTGAAGAACTTTACCGCACTGCTCAGGAGCATCACAACATACAGTTTATCCGTGGACGCGTGTCGGAGGTGTCGCAAACTCCCGACCACCGTCTTGCCATCAAAACCGAGGATACACTTTCGGGTCGTCCGATGAAAATGAAACTCGACATGCTTGTGCTTCTTGCCGGAATGGACACCAAGAAACATAATAAAAAGGTGTCGGAATTGTTTGACGTGGAGCGCGAAGAATCAGGATTTCTCAAATCCAAGGACTTCCACATCGGTGCGGGCATACTCTCGCAAAAAGGTGTTTTTGCCGCTGGATGCTGCATTTCGCCAATGTCGATAAAAGAAACCATCGAAAACGCCCGCAGTAGTGCGGTGCAAATCAATCAATACCTTAAAACTCTGTAAGATATGGATTTCGGATTCTCTACATTAGAAGCCCGCTCGATAGATTTCGACAAGTTCGACGGAAGGATTCTCCGCTACGTGCTTCAATACGAGCCGTCGCTGTTGGTATGCCTTTCGTGCGGAGGTTGCACAGCCACTTGCAGCGCGGGAAACCTTACCGATTTTAATATCCGAAGGTTGCAACTTATGCTACGCCGTGGCGAGGTAGAAAACCTCCAAACCGAAATCAATAAATGTATGCTTTGCGGCAAATGCCTTTTGGTGTGTCCGCGTGGCGTTAACCTGCGAAACGTGGTGATGCTTATCAAAAAAGCCCTCGTTCACTTTAAAAATCAGGAGAACTAACTATGGAATTTAAAGAC
>JAGCYI010000212.1 GCA_017960885.1 Bacteroidales bacterium | reverse complement strand
GAGGGCGAGGTAATTCACAAAGACGACAAAGGATATTACGCAGTGGTGGCTACCACACGTCCCGAAACCATTATGGGCGATACCGCTATGTGTATCAACCCCAAAGACCCCAAAAACCAATGGCTTAGAGGTCATAAGGTGGTAGTGCCTTTGGTAAATCGCGTTATCCCCGTAATCGAAGACCGCTATGTAGACATCGAGTTTGGTACTGGCTGTTTGAAAGTTACCCCTGCTCACGATGCCAACGACTATGCTCTTGGACAAACTCACAACCTCGAAGTTATCGACATCTTTAATCCCGACGGCACAATTGCTCCCGCAGGTCAACTCTATGTGGGAATGGACCGTATGGAGGTGCGCAAACAGATTGCCATCGACCTCAAAAACGCCGGTCTGCTTGAAAAAATCGAGGATTACGACAACAAGGTGGGATATTCGGAGCGCAACGCCGACACAGCCGTTGAGCCGCGCCTTTGCAAACAGTGGTTCTTGAATATGAAGCACTTTGCCGACATTGCCCTGCCGCCCGTACTCGAAGGTAAGATTAAATTCTATCCTAATAAATACGTTAACACATACCGCAACTGGCTCGAAAACATTCAAGATTGGTGTATCAGCCGTCAGTTGTGGTGGGGACACCGTATTCCTGCCTACTTCCTGCCCACCGCAGAAGGCGAGGAGGAGAAATATGTGGTTGCCCTCACTCCCGAAGAGGCTCTGGAACTTGCCCACAAGGTAAAAGGATATGAAAATATCACTATCGACCAACTTCAACGCGATGAGGATGCTCTTGACACTTGGTTCTCGTCGTGGTTGTGGCCTGTTTCGCTGTTCGATGGCATCAACCGTCCCGGCAACGATGAGATAAAATATTATTATCCCACCACCGACCTTGTAACGGGTCCCGATATTATATTCTTCTGGGTTGCCCGAATGATAATGGCAGGCGAGGAGTATATGAAAGACGTTCCATTCCGCAATGTATACTTTACAGGTATTGTTCGCGACAAACTCGGCCGCAAAATGTCGAAGAGTTTGGGTAACAGTCCCGACCCGATAGAACTTATGGAAAAATACTCTACCGACGGCGTCCGTATGGGTATGCTCCTGTGTTCTCCCGCTGGTGGCGACCTCCTTTACGACGACGAACTATGCTTGCAAGGTCGCAACTTTACCAACAAGATTTGGAACGCATTCCGCCTTGTAAAAGGTTGGAGCGTAGACGATAACATTCCTCAGCCTGAGGCTTCTAAGAAAGCAATCGAATGGTTTGAAAACAAATTAAACAAAACCTTGGCAGAATTAGACAAGATGTTTGTTGATTTCCGCCTTTCGGAATCGTTGATGTTGGTTTACAAACTATTCTGGGATGAGTTCTCGTCGTGGTATTTGGAGAGCGTAAAACCCGCATATCAGCAGCCCATCGACGGTGCAACATACAAAGCCACAATAGCCTTCTTCGACAAACTGTTGAAAATTCTTCATCCCTACATACCTTTTATAACAGAGGAAGTTTGGCAGTTGCTCGAAACCCGCAAACAGGGCGAAAGCATTATGGTGGCTCAGATGCCCGAAGCCGGCAGTTACGACGAAAAACTTCTCGAACGCTTTGAAACCGTGAAAGATGTTATTGCCAAAATCCGTCAGATACGTCAGGATAACGGTCTTGCACAGAAAGAGTCTCTCGAATGTTTTGCAAAACTCGTTGACGGCGACTACGACAATTATTTCAATGCCGTAATCACCAAGCACTGCAACCTTGCCAAGTTGGAACTTATAAAAGAGGCCATCGACGGAGCGAAAACTTTTGTTGCAAAAAATGTAGAATATTATATACCTTTGGGCGACAAAATCGACAAGGAAGAGGAGTTGAAAAAACTCAACGCCGAACTCGACTACACCCGCGGTTTCCTTGCCTCGGTAGAAAAGAAACTATCTAACGAGCGTTTTGTTTCGGGTGCACCTGCCGCAGTGGTAGACCGTGAAAAACAGAAACTTGCCGACGCTAAGATGAAAATTGAGGCTCTTGAAAAACAAATTGCAGGTCTCAAATAAACATTTGACACACAAAAACTCACTTTTATATCATTTGTCTTTATAGCCGGTGTAACTCTCCGGCTATTTTTTATTATTTTTGACACCAAATTAAACTACCATACTTTAAATTTGTATTTGTTTAATTCATAATATTAAACAACCATACATTAAGATTGTATTTGTTTAATTCGTCCAATTAACAAACAACCTGTTGTTTGTTAATTAATTAGTTTAAAAGGCTATTTCGTATTAATTCGTTTAATTCGTTGACAAAAACAAAAAAATGAAAAAAAATATTTTGATACTCCTCTCCGCCACAATGCTTGCTTCGTGCGGAGGAAACAGTTTTGATGTGGATGTGAGCAACATTCAGCCCGAAATCGATGTTGAAAGATTCGACCTTGATTTCGACACCATTGCACCTCAAAACATTCAATATTCGCTCAATGCCCTTACTGAAAAGTACGGCGATTTTGCTGAGTTTTACACCGAGGGAATAATTGGTATCGGTTCGGTAGAAACTCCCACACTTGCAAATGCTTACAGCGATTTTTCTAACTATTGCAAAAGCAACGGCATTTTCGACGATGTGCAAAAGCAATTTCCCGACCTCAATAGTCTCGAATCCCTTATGAATCAAGGCGCAAAGCACTTTAAATATTATTTCCCCAACGATACCTTGCCCAAACTCTACACCGTGGTTTCAGGGTTTCAAGAGTCGATGTTTCCCACCGAGGGCATAATAGCGGTAAGTCTCGACAAGTATCTCGGCAACACATACCCACATTACGAAAGTCTCGGCATTGAGGTGTACAAACGCCGCAGAATGATTCCCGAAATGATTCCCGCCGATTATTTCCGCTGCATTGCAATGCTCAATTATCCCAAAGACGAAAACGCCGCCTTCAACATTCTAAACGAAATGATTTACGAAGGCCGTATACAATACTTCCTCAACTGTATGCTTCCCGAAACTCCTGATTCCACCCGCTGGGGCTACACCGATTTTCAGTACCGCTGGGCAGAATATTACGAAGAGGAAATCTGGGATTATCTTGTAGACAAGAAAATGCTTTTCGACACCAATCCCATAGCCGTGCGCAACTTCACCGGCGAAGGTCCCTTTACCAACGCCTTTGGCAACAACTCTGCCCCCGGCTGTGCCTCGTATTGCGGCTACCGCATAGTCTGCTCCTATATGCGCCACAATCCCGACGTTACCCTCAAAGACCTTATGGAGATAAAGGATATGAATCAGATATACAACAAGGCACGGTATAATCCGTAGTGGAATTAAGCCGCCTTGCCGTGTTCAAAAATATATTCAGGGGCAATGTCGATATGGCCATTGTCCCATTCAAGCGTGTCGGTAATATAAAAAGCCTTGAAACGATTTTTGTCGCTCAATGGTGCGAAAACAGGATAACGTTCAATAACGCCAGCGAAATCGAATACTCGTTTTTCTCCGTTATTGAAAGATACTAACAACTTATAGTCCGACAGATATTCGGCAGATGTTATTTCTAAAAACATTGGCATTGAGCGTGGAAATGGGGTGGGTTATGGTCGATAAAACGCATCATAATGCGTATTCCAAAAAATTCTGATATAGTGGGCATAGTTTTTTGTTTTTTTGTATCTGCAAATATGCAAAAGTTTTTCCTAAATAAAAAGAAAAAAATGTATATTTGCAAAAAATAAACACCCCAATATTTATGAAACGCACATTATTACTTACAGCGGCATTGGCTACCACATTATGTGCCAACGCTCAAAAAACCGAAATCACAACCGATGGAAAGTCGGCTCACGTGATTCCCGCCGAAATCTACGGT
>JAGCYI010000211.1 GCA_017960885.1 Bacteroidales bacterium | reverse complement strand
TGCATTACCATTTTGGTATGGTATTTGAAAATAAATAAACAAAAGATTACAAAAATACATACAGAATTAATTTTGTCGAGATGAATTTTAAACATTAAATAGTATGAGAAACAGTTACAGCATACCGAGCGTATTCGAGCACAACAACTCGAATCTGACTATGGTCTCCAACGACCTAATCAACGGCCTCAGGCTCTACATCGACGACGTGCCGTACATTGTAGGCAACCTCGCATTGTCGGAGGGACAGTCGCCGCACCGCACAGTAAACGCCGCGCCCACAGAAATAGACTATCAGATTCTGTTCAAGACCGCGCTTTTGCTTGCCGCCTACAAAAACAATCGTCCGTTGGTGGTTACCACAGGATTTCCGTTCAGCACCTATCAGGTAAACAAAGGACCCGCCGCCGAAATCCTCCGCAAAACTCACCGTATCGAATTTGATATGTCGTCGTTCACAAGCAAAGGACGCACAGAGATGAACGTAGACGTAGTTTCGGTAGAAATCCTCCCCGAAATGATGGGCAACATTGTGGCACTCCGTCAGGGCGACATCAAAGCCACAGGCAATTTCTTTGTTATCAGTCTCGGATTCGGCACCTGCGAGGCAGTGCTCAGCACCGAAAACGGTATCGTACAGCGTACCGCCATCAGCATTCAGGGCCTGCAATACGCCATAGACCTCTTTATCAAAGAACTCGGTTTGCAATACAACCTCGGTCTCAAAAATATGAAGCAGATTGAGCAGGCATTTATGAACAACTTCATAATGCTCGACCGCAAAAAAATCGACATTCTCGACATCCGCCGCAACGTTCTCAATATGTATTACCGCGATGTGATTTCGCCCAACCTACGCCGTGTGTTCACCGACGCCGACTTTACCAAGGCATCACAGATGTACATCACCGGCGGCGGCGCACTCTATATGGAATTGGTGGAGAACTTCTACAAAGAGTTTGAAGGCATCCTCAACATCGAAGTTGTTCCCAACCCGCTCACACTCACCTCGGTAGGCTACTGTCTGCATTCGGCACACATCAACGGCGGCGACATCAACACCGCAGTGGGCATCGATATAGGCAACTCAAACACCGTCATCACCCAATACGAAGATGTCAACATCGAATCCGGCAACCTCCGTTTCAAATAACGAACATACTTTCATATAGATTTATACGCATTTTTTATTAAATTTGCATACCCGATCGGGTGTGCAATTTTTTTTATATAGTATGCATCTGATGAAAAGGCTTATCATATTCAACATATTGGCAATAAGTTTATTAATAGCCATTAATATAGTTTTCAACCATCTGCCATCAGGCAAAAACTGCATTTATTTGTCGGACAACGGCTGCCAATAAAACTTCTATTGAAAAACCCATACGGGATATTAATGATATAATTAACTTATTAAAAGAACATTATGAAAAATAATATAGTTTTCGCATTGATTATTGTTGTAGCACTATCCACTATTATCGCCTGTTATGAAGAAAAACGCAGCGTTGATGAATTAAGACAGTTATTCAACGGAGTATTTCTCCTTGATGCTAAAAGAAATGGAGAACCGCCAAATTCTTTGCATTACATAGTATTCTATCAAGATAGCACCTATGTACATACGTATATTAACGATGGAATAACTTTAAGTCACAAAGGGAAATGGGTGTTAGGCATATACAAAAGAGATCAATCCATTTATTTTGATTTATTGCAATGGTTACCATATGGCAACGATCCTTTTCGTGATTATCATTATGAAGAATATAGCGCCATTCCTCATTTTGGAACAGACAAGGATGATTGGGCAAGTTTGCAATTTGATATTGATTTAGGATATGAATTCGAAAAAATAAGTCCGTACAGAGCAAAAATATTAGGCATTGTTTATTAACTTATAAACATATTATTATCAGCAAAATATTGAGGCAATAACACCCCCTCAAACTACCCCACCCCACTCGCACATAACAATATAACCAATGTTTTCAACCCTTTTATTGGATATCAATAAGACCTTGACAAACAACATATTGTACCACGCCATCAATACCCCTTCAAAAAGCGGGTGTCCTCTGTATTGCACCAAGGTCATCAGACTAGGCGCCGAGGTAAAAAATTCTTCTGTGTTAAAGGAGCAAAAAATTCATTTGAATTCGTTTTCATTCGTTTCAATTATTGCTTAAAAGAAAAAAGCCCCCGCCGGGCGGCGGGGGCGTGTAAAAATTACATTCGTGTTTCTTGGAGAATACAAAATAAAGTCCTATATTTGCGGTATAATAATACACCAATGGCAGATACCGACGAATACAGCAAAGGCGAGATAGTGATGTACCAGCCCGACGAGACGGTAAAGTTGGAAGTCAGGCTCGACAACGAAACAGTATGGCTTAACCGACAGCAAATCGCCACGCTGTTTAACCGCGACATTAAAACCATCGGCAAGCATATCACAAATGCCTTGCAAGAAGAATTGTCCGGCATTCCAACTGTCGCAAAATTTGCGACAGTTCAAAACGAAGGAGGTAGGACAGTACGGCGCGACATAGAGTATTATAATCTCGATATGATATTATCAGTGGGTTACAGAGTAAAATCAGCACAAGGAATAAAGTTTAGGCAATGGTCAAACACTGTGCTGAAACAATATTTGATGAAAGGGTACGCCTTGAATCAGCGTATATCAACCTTGGAGCATACCGTAAACAGCCAGAATGTCAAAATCAACAACCTGCAAAAGAAAGTCGACTTCTTCATCCGCACATCTCTGCCACCGGTAGAAGGCATTTTTTACGACGGTCAGATATTCGACGCCTATTTGCTGATAGTGAAACTTATACAGCAGGCAAAGCAATCAATAGTGCTAATCGACAACTATGTGGATGAAACTGTCCTCGCAATGCTCGGAAAAAGAACACAAGGTACTACCGCCACCATATACACAAGGCAGATAACCCCTAATTTTCAATTGGCAGTCAACCGTTTCAACACTCAGTACCCACCAGTGACAGTCCGTCTGTGCAGCAACGCTCACGACCGCTTTTTGATAATCGACGGCACAGTATATCTTTTCGGCGCAAGCATCAAGGACGCAGGCAAAAAACTCTTCGCATTCATCAAAATGAAGGAAACCTCAGCGTCTGAAATAATGAATTTGATAAGGTAAATAAAACAAATTCGCTTGAATTCGTTTCCATTCGCTTCAATTTTTGTTTTAAAAAAAAGCCTCCGCCGCCCGGCGGGGGCGCATTCGTGTTTTGTAATATCCGTAACAATCTCTATATTTGCGGAAACAATACAAAAATTGGCTGATAACAACGAATATAGCAAAGACGAGATAGTGGTGGCATTTTTAAAAGTATCGAAGTGTTCGAAACAGGTTTTTGTATAGTGAAAATAATTAAAGAATTTAAAATGAAGAAATCCATTGTTGAAATTAGTTTAAATACAGTTAATAAAATAGGCGCTAAATTGGCTACAGAGAAATATTTTAGGCAACCTCTAAAACAATTAAACAATGAATAAACGTATTTTTGTTCTCTTAGTTTATATAATTTGGGGATCTTTGCTTCTACAATTGATTTTTGCATTTATCAATTTGATTTGGTTTGGTGTTTTCGCTATTATAACATTGATTTTGATAATTGTAACTTACAAGCCCAGTGACGAATTTTGTCCGGATGATTCAGAATGCAATAAAATAGAAAGGTTTATATTCGACTTTCCTAAATTATACTTTGCATTTGCATTAATAACTCTCATACCATTAACATCTTACAAAATAATTCGATATAGAAATGAAATTCGAATTCACGGTGGATATTATACTACGGCAGTTGTTACTGAGAGTTGGAAATCTACTTACCATTATGGTAGTAATCGTTATGCTACTTTGAAATATTGCGATTATAATAACAATAAAGTGAAACGAACAATAGAACCAATTACACAAATATTAGATGAGAATGATACGGTAGTAATAGCCTGTGGCGTCGATGGTTCTGATGATGTGGTTTTTATCGCAAAAACTAATACTCCTTTTGATATTTCCAAATTTGCTTTTGGCGTTTTTTACGACGGGTATGAAACCGATTTAGACAAGATAGAAGACGATAAAAACCTACGCACCAAATATTTGGGCAAAGACACTACAATTATAGACGTAAACACTAATGTACTTGGTGACAATTTGTTTACCAACCGTTTTTTGGAGACGGTAAGTCTCGAAATCCGTAATTATTTGATAGGACAAAGAGAGCAATATATGGTCAACCGTCTTGCCAAAATCATCAATGTCGACCCTCAAATCTTAGCCAATAGTCACAAAATACTATTTAATAATCCAGGAATAAGGATAGTGTTCAAAGCGTATCCTGATAGAACAAGGCCGTGGAACGAGCCGGGTACTATGTTTAATTTTATTAACATCAACGGAGATTCTGCAACTGTATACTATAATGATACTGTAATGACTAAACAAAAACTAATCTATAAAGATATTTTCGATGGCAATCAAAAGTACTATATATTATGTCATTACGATATCACTACACCTTCCAACTTGTCAAAAATATCAGATTACGGTTATATGTTCAACAATACCATTTTTTCAAAAGAACTAATCGAAGAATCGTTCCCTATTATAAAGCAACGAATAGAAGAATACAAAGAGCATTACCGTAATAGCGATGAAATAATAGAAGATCCTCAAAGAGTTATAAAATTATATAATGATTATGATCGTTTATGGCGATAACATTCTTTTTAAAGAATTCTTTGTTTAATTAATACCTCAACAATACCCACCGAGATGCGCCGTGGCACGTTTCTATATACCAACCATAAAAATTCGCTTGAATTCATTTCCATTCGCTTCAATTTTTGTTTTTAAAAAAAAAGCCACCGCCGGGCGGCGGTGGCGCCTAATTGTTAAATCATTTTTTCCTCATTACCTTTTTTTCTTTCATTTTATTTTTATATTTGTGAACAAAAAAAAATTCACATTTAAACATCACAATAAATGAAAAAAAAAGCATTTATGGCTGTGCCGTTGTTGTCACTCTTGGGCGCAACGGCTGAGGCTCAATCTCTTAAACTCAATGATTTAGAGTATTTTGAACAAACCGGCGTTAATGTCTTGGTGTACAGCAATATGTACCAAGGCATCTTTTGCGACGAAAAGGAGGCTGGTATCGAAATTGTGCAGCGCGGTGAGCGTATTGCCACAGGAGGCGGTATCCGTTTGATGAATACGCCCGAACAGTGGGATATCTATGCCGAGATGAAATCGCGTCAGGTGGTGGGCAACGGTATTGAGGTGAAATTGGCATACGCCGATTACGATTTAGCCCACACCATTACCGTAACTCCCAAAGACAAAGGAGTTTCTATTGCCGTTTCGTTAGACAAGCCCGTTCCCAAGGAGTTGGAAGGCAAGGCGGGATTCAACTTGGAATTTTTCCCTGCCTCATTTTTCGGCAAGACCTATCTTGTTGACGGACAGTCTGAAATCCTTCCCCGTCACCCTGCCGGCGACACCTATATGCGTCCCGTTAACGAAAAAATTCCTCAGTTTTATGGACTTACCACTTTCGACGACCGCGGACTTAATGAGTTTATCGTGCCCAAACCGATGTCCACAGGTCATACGCTTGTGCTTGCTCCCGAAGACGACAATCTTAGAGTTTTGATTAAATCCGATACCGAAATCAACCTTTTC
>JAGCYI010000210.1 GCA_017960885.1 Bacteroidales bacterium | reverse complement strand
CGAACTGCCTTAACGATACGTGTGAGGGCTTTGTCCTGTGCGTCTTCCTTTTTAAGGGTTGCAACTACTTTCTTTGCCATTGTCTATACAGTTTTACTTGATTTCACGATGGATAGTGTACTTTTTCAAGTACGGATTGTATTTTTTCAACTCCAAACGAGCGGGAGTGTTCTTTTTGTTTTTGGTTGTGATATAGCGAGAAATGCCGGGAACACCGCTCTCTCTCTGCTCGGTACATTCCAAAATAACCTGTACTCTGTTTTTATTCTTTGCCATTTTGTTCTAACTTTTTAATTGTTAATAAATTAGTAGCCGAGAAGATAGCCTTTTTCTACGGCTTCGTCGAGACAGGCTTTGAGGCCTTTCTTGCTGATAGTCTTGATTGCGGTTGTTGATACTTTGAGCGTTATCCAACGCTGTTCTTCTTCAAGATAGAACTTCTTAACCTGTAAGTTAGGAAGGAAAGTTCTCTTGGTCTTTCTATTGGAGTGCGAAACGTTGTTTCCGCGCTGCAATTTCTTTCCGGTAAGTGTACAAATACGTGACATTTTTATTTCGTTTTATTTCTTTTTAATCCTATTTTTTACGGACTGCAAAATAAGTGATTTCTATCCAATTAAACAAACTTTTTTGCGCCGTTTTTAAAAAAATCTGCATTTTTTTTTGAGATTTTTTTCTTGTGGTTTTGTATGATATTATTATTCAAGGTGTTATGCGGCATTATTAAAACCTTTGCTGCGGGTTGTTTTTTTGCCAAAATGACTACAACATTGCCAAAAACTCGGCTTCGGAGATGATTTTTGTGCCAAGTTTTTCGGCTTTGGCTATCTTTGAAGCACCGGGTTTGTCGCCCGCAACCACAAAATTTGTCTTGGCGTTTACTCCCGATTGAAGTTTTCCGCCGTTGGTTTCTACCATTTTTTCAAGTTCGGCGCGACGCTGCGGTGTGGCAAAACTACCGGTAACGATGATGTTTAATCCGGCAAGACGGTCGCTCACTGGCGCGGCATCTTCTTCGGTTTCGTTGCTTGCAAATTGAAGTCCGGCCATTTGCAAACGGCACACCATCGAAAGGTTTTCCTCGTTGCGAAACCATTGGTAAATGCTTTCTGCCATTACATAGCCAATGTCGTTGACCTCGGCAATCTGTTCAATGGTGGCGTTTATGATGTTGTCGAGATTATGAAAATGCTTTACCAAGTTTTTGGCGGCTTGTTCGCCTACGTGCCTGATTCCCAATGCATAAAGCACACGGGCAAACGGCACTTGCGTAGATTTGCGCACGCTCTCCACAAAGTTTTTGGCAGATTTTTCGGCAAAACGTTCAAGACGTGCCATCTGCGGTGCGGTAAGGTCGTAAAGGTCGGCAGGAGAATGTATAAGTCCTTGTTTATAAAGCAATTCGATGGTAGCCTCGCCGCAGTTGATGTCCATTGCCTTGCGGGTTACAAAATGGATAATTTTGCCGGTAATTTGCGGCGGACAATGCTGATAATTAGGACAATACGAACCGGCCTCGCCTTCGTTGCGCACAAGTGTGGCTCCGCAAACGGGACATTTTTCGATATATTTTACCGGCTGAGCACCTGCAACACGCTTTGAAACATCCACACGGGTGATTTTCGGGATGATTTCGCCGCCCTTTTCGATAAACACGGTGTCGCCGTAATGGAGGTCGAGACTGCGGATAATGTCGGCGTTGTGCAGCGTGGCGCGGCGTACAACCGTACCTGCAAGGTGAACGGGTTCGAGATTGGCTACGGGAGTTATCACGCCTGTTCTACCTACTTGATAATCAATAGAAAGCAACGGCGATGCGGCCTCCTCAGCCTTGAACTTGTATGCGATAGCCCATCGGGGAGTCTTGGCGGTAAAGCCCAACTGCTGACGAAGGCTCATCGAGTCAATTTTGATAACTATTCCGTCGATGTCGTAAGGGAGGTTTTCGCGCTCGTGGTTCCAATATTCAATAAAATCAAGCACCTCTGATATATTCTCCGCCCGTTTTATATGCTCCGACACCTTGAATCCCCACGACTTGGCCATCTGCATACTCTCAAAATGCGAGTCGGTGGGCATCGTGTCCATCATCAGGTAATAGAGGTAGCAGTCGAGACCGCGTTTGGCAACGGCGGCAGAATTCTGCGTTTTGAGCGCACCTGCGGCAGCGTTGCGACAATTTGCAAGCGGAGGTTCGCCTATTTCCAAACGCTCGGCATTGAGGCGCTCAAACGAATCGTGCGGCATAAGTATTTCGCCCCTAATTTCAAATAAATCAGGATATTGAGTGTCTTTATTTAAAGTAAGCGGTATGCTCTTGATGGTGCGCACATTGGCTGTAACATCGTCGCCCTTGACACCGTCGCCGCGAGTGGCAGCGCGTACAAGTTGCCCGTGGTCGTAGGTGAGCGAGATGCTCGTGCCGTCGAATTTCAACTCGCAGTCGTAGACAAACGGCTTGTCGGTAAGGCGGCGGATTCGTGCGTCGAAATCGCGGAGTTCTGCCTCGCTGTAAGTATTGCCGAGCGAAAGCATTGGGTATTTGTGCGTTACCTGTTCGAATTCGATGTTGGTATCGCTGCCCACACGCTGCGTAGGACTATTAGGATCGGCAAACTCAGGATTCTCGTCTTCGAGTTTTTGAAGTTCCGCCATCTTTAAATCATACTCATAGTCAGATATATCTGGCTGCGACAGCACGTAGTACTTATAATTGCAACTATTAAGAAACTCTCTGAGTTGCAGTATTTTGGATTGGATTTCTTGGTTGGTCATAGTATGTTTTGTTTATTTACAACGACACCTTATATATATAAGGTACGTTCTTTGTGCAAAGATAGGATTATTTATTAAAAAAACAAATCCCTATTTTACCATCCCCTCCAATTTTCCAAACAACTCCTCCGTTTTGGTTTCATCAGCAAAGTTGATGTAGATAACGTCAGATTTGGTTTTGAGGCGGATGCATTTGCCGGTGCCGGAGACAAAGAGGAGACAGTTGCCATCGTTTTGAACGTTGAAATGCCCTTTTTTAATTCCACCCATGTCAAATCCATTGGTTTTAAATGTGGTTACAGGACGTTCGTTTATTAATGTAACACTCTCAATATCAGAAAGATTATAATCGTTGCCATAGATTCCTGAAATCTGCATTTGTTGGTTGGTGAAGGTGATTTCGGGTTCTTTGTTGCCAAAAAATAACAATAGGATTATCGAAACCACTGCCAACACACCTACAACAATAGCAATTGTGCCGGCAACTCCTTTTAATGCTCCTAACCTGATGTATTTAACTGTATAAATGAGCATTATCACAAATGCAAGAATCAATGGGACTCCGCTCCAAAATCCAGTTAATCCCGCCAACCGAATCACCAACGTAAGTAAAGCAACACTTATTCCAGCAATTAATAACATATTCACTGTCAAGCATTTGGCTTTGGGTTGGTTTTCTTCTGGAATTGTTTTGTAGCCGTTAATTATATTGGGATACTTATTTGCAATTAAGGCTAAGATTACCAATAATGCTGATACAATATAGTTTATGAGTTCCATTTTTATAATGTTTATTTCTTACATTGCAAAAATACAAAATTATTATTGCATTTCACAATTCTTTTCCCTAAATTTGTTTCTGCAAACAAAACCAATACTAATGGCAGATTCTAAATTTATCCAAGACTATTGCGATGCTATTATTGATATATCATCGAACAACTATCCTCCCGATTATGATTTGGGACAGTTTTTTACACAATGGTGCAACGAACTAAAAAACAGACTTGTCCATTACAAATTTGACATAAAGATTGCTTACAAGGCGGTGTTTTATCCCGAAGGAGCAACTCCTAAACCAAGCGAAACCGACTATCACTTATATAGTTACGACAGCCTTGCGGTGTTTACCAACAAAAAGGCTATCATCGAAAAAGAGGGCGAGGAGATTGCCGAACGTTTCGACAAAACCACCAATATGCTCCTCCACATTATCAAGCAACAAACCAACGCAAAGAAACTCAACATATTAAGCGACAAATACGCCGAACGTCTCAAAGAGATGGATAGTATGCGTCAGGCGTCTACCCTCCTCGCCCACCCCTCCGACGATATTTTCCCCGCTATCAAACAGATTTGCGACTCGCTGCCAAACGCTTTTCAACACCCAAAATACGCAGTTGCCCGAATCACTTTCAACGGTAAGGTGTTTACATCTGAAAATTTTGAGCAATGCGGTCAAGGTCTTACACAATCGTACACAAGCGAAGACGGAACTAACTGTACCATAGAGGTTTATTACCGCAAAAAGGTGGCTGCAACGTCGTTTGAAAACGCTACTAAACACCACGAAGAACCGTTTTTGCCCGAGGAACGTTATCTTGTAAACAACCTTGTGGTGCTACTCTCGGGCGTGGCAAGCAACGAAAATATCAAAAAGGTAAACCGTATTCTCCATCGACGTATCAAAGAACTTAACGCCATCAACCGCACCACCGACATTATTCGTCAGGGCAAGGAATTGGAACCAACTCTCGCCGAGATTTGTTCAGCCATTCCTTCGGGTATGCGTTACAGCGAATATGCTTGTGCACGAATACGTTTCGACGGTAGAGAATACCTCAGCGATATGTTTGAAACCTCGCCCATAAGTCTCAAAGAACAGTTTGTTACCATCGACAGCAACAAGGGCAGCATTGAGGTGTTTTACTACAAGGATTTCCCTGATAATAAGGTATTTGTAGACGAGGAAAAGGAGATGCTCGCCAACATCGCACAACTTATTGCCGGATTTATCAACGCCGTTAAGGGACGCTCGATAATTCACCGCACCGCCGGAGTGCAGACTTTTGACAAGGAGGCAAACTTCCGCCAGAGGCTCACCCAAAACCGCAAACCGTTGCAGACGTACTTCAACCAACAGATGATCGACAAGTACATCTACCTCGATATGATGAAGTACAAGGTGCAGCACGTGCTGTTTGTGGCAACGCTTTATGACGCGTTTGTGCTTGAAAACGAGGACTCTTTCTTTGAGAAATTCCTCGGCGACGTTCACCAGTTCAGCCTCTACACTCTGCCGCGAATCACCGGTGTAAGCACTCAGGAAGAGGCTCTCGATGCCGTTAAGAGCGCACAGATAGATATGGTGATTATTATGCCGGGTATGAGTTCACAAGAAACCGTAGACCTCAGCCGCAACATCCGCGCCATCAACGAAAACGTGCCCGTATACCTGCTTGTAAACAAGAAAGAGGAGGTGAAGCACTACGAGGAGATTGTGCCCACGGTAAACTCTATCGACAAACTATTTGTGTGGACAGGCGACAGCAACATTTTTTTCACCATTGTAAAAAACCGCGAGGACAGCATCAATGTGGAAAACGACACTCAGATTGGTCTCGTGCGTGTGATTCTGCTTATCGAAGATTCGCCCGTGTACTACTCCAAATATCTCGAAATGCTCTACAACATCGTGTTCGGACAAGAGGAGAAAATCATACAGGAGGTGGAAAAGAAGGAGTTGGACAAGATTGTGAAAATGCGTTCGCGTCCCAAGATTCTCCACGCCCGCAACTACGAGGAGGCTGTGGCCATCTTCAACAAATACAAGGACTACCTTATGTGCGTAATCTCCGACATAGAATTTGAGTGGGGAGGCAAACTCGACACCGAGGCGGGATTGAAATTTGTGAAATATATGCGAAGCCAAGTGTACACAGTGCCGGTGATTTTTCAAAGTAGCAAAGACCTTCGCGATGTCAACACATCTATATATAAGGAGGAAAAAGTTTTCTTTATCAACAAAAACGACGATTCTCTACTCGACAGTCTTAAACGCTATCTTATTAAATATCTGGGCTTTGGCGACTTTGTTTTTCGCAACCGTGTGGGCGACATCCTCGGCAAGGCACGTTCGTTGCGCGAGTTTGAGTTGATGCTCAAAGAGATGCCCGACGAGTCTATTTTCCGCCATGCAGTAAAAAACCAATTCTCTATTTGGCTTATGGGACGCGGCGAAATTCAGTTGGCAAAAACCATTATCGACATCAAAATCAACAGCATAAACGATGTGGCAGAAAAACGCGCCGAAATTCTCAAAGCCATCACCGACTATCGCGCCAACAAGAAACGCGGCAAGATTCTCTCCTTCGACGAAACTTCGAGCATCGACGAGCGCAACATCATCACCTTGGCATCGGGTTCGCTCGGAGGCAAGGGACGCGGCTTGGCGTTTATCGACACGCTAATTTACAATCTTGAAGACACCAAACTGTCGCAGCGTATCAACATACTCGCACCGGTTACAGTTATAATCGGCACCGACGAGTTTCGCAAGTTTATCAACTACAACGACCTGTTTATTAAGTTGTTGGACAAGAGTACACCGTTTGAGAAAATCCGCGAGATGTTTTACAAAGGAACATTCTCAAACTCGATACGCGAAAAAATCAAGACCATCATAAGCCAAACCGACAATCCGCTTGCAATACGTTCGTCGTCAACATCAGAAGACTCTGTAAGCCAACCGTTTGCAGGCGTGTTCGACACCTACATCATCCCCAACGAAAAAGACAACAAGGAGGCCACTCTCGAACTTGTGTGCAACGCCATTAAACTTATCTACGCATCGGTTTACAGCGAAACAGCCCGCAACTATTACGCTGCCGTTCAGCACAATATAGAGGAAGAAAAGATGGCAATCATCATTCAAGAGGTGGTGGGAAGTAGGTTTGGAAACTATTTTTATCCTCACATTAGCGGCGTGGCTCAAAGTTACAACTTCTACCCCGTTGCCAATATGAAACCCGAAGAGGGATATGCCGTAGTGGGCGTAGGATTAGGCTGTTACGTGGTGGGCGGATGGCCGTCGTACCGATTCTCGCCCAAATACCCCGATGTATCGATGTATACCACGAGCGATTTGCTGAAATCTACTCAAACTAAGTTCTTTGCGCTCGACCTTTCTAACAAGGACATCGACCTACTGAAAAACGGTGAACTTGCGGCGTTGAAACTTCTAAACATTTACGATGCCGAAAAGCACGGTTCACTAAAACACCTCGCCTCGGTTTACGATTACGACAACCAGTACCTTTCGCCGGGTCTCGACGGAGTGGGCGCACGCATTGTAAACTTTGCCGATGTGCTGCAATACAACTATTTCCCGCTTGCCGAAACTATCGACCTGATACTCAACGCAGTAAAAGACGCCTTCGGTTCGCCGGTAGAGATAGAATTTGCCGTTAACCTCAACAAAAACAAAAACGGCAAACCATCATTTTACCTTTTGCAAATAAAGCCGATGGTAAGCACATTTGCCTCAACAGACATTAACATCAGCGCCTACAACCGCGACTCGATGCTTCTCTACACCAATCAAAGTCTCGGCAACGGCATTATCGACACCATCACCGACGTTATCTACATCGACGAAAGCAAGTTTTCAAAACTTGAAACTCAGGAAATGTGCAAAGAAATCGAGTATCTCAACGCCGAAATGGCAGCCGAAAAACGCAAATACGTGCTTATTGGTCCGGGACGTTGGGGCACAAGCGACAGATTTTTGGGCGTTCCCGTTCAATGGTCGCAGATTACCAATGCGGCTGTGATTGTGGAAACAAGTCTCGAAAACTATCCGCTCGACTTTTCGCACGGTTCGCACTTCTTCCACAACATCACCTCTATGAACGTGGGCTATTTTGCAGTACAAAACGGCAGTCGCACCTGTTTTATTCATAGAGAAATACTTGAACAACAAACACTTATCAACTCCACAAAATACTTCCGTCACGT
>JAGCYI010000209.1 GCA_017960885.1 Bacteroidales bacterium | reverse complement strand
AGATTTGGCTCACCACATACGAATACGACAAAGACAGCCGCCTCGTAAAAAACACAACCGTAATGTGTGAAGACAACGGCGAGTTTAAATTTGAGCCCTGCGGCACCCTCGAATTCACCTACAAGGAGTTCGACAGTCACAACAATTGGACAAAATGCATCACAAAAAAATCCGACGCAGTATCCAACGAAGTATCTGAGGATGAAGTAACAAGGACAATTGAGTATTGGGAGTAATTACTCTTACTCCATACCCTTCATAAATGCAATCCATCTCCCGCAAATGCTTTAATTATAGCAATTTGCGGGAGATGGTATTTTAATATAATTAAATTGTCATTGGAACAATAAGAAACTCGCTGCGCAGATTATTCAACTCGTGAGTGCCACTCACGGGTAATATATTTCCTTTCAAAAATTTCCCTATCTTTGACATTAACACGACAAATAATCGAGTTGACCACACTTTGTAGTCAACTGAATTTATGCTGATTGGCTTTGAGGTGTGAAATTAATCTTGCATAATCCGACAAAAAAATGTAACTTTGTTAATATTTTGCCACAAGTTGTGGCAAGCAACTTGGCTTAGAAAAATATGTCATCCACCTTTTCAAAATTCATCATCCTCGGTTGTTCGGGTAGTGGCAAGAGCACTTTTGCCAAGGGGTTGCAAGGCAAGACGGGGCTGCCGCTTTTTCACCTCGATAATGTGTGGTGGAGGGCGGACAGGACGCATATTCCGCGTGAGGAGTTTGATGCCAAACTCGCTGATATTCTTGCAGGTGAGCGGTGGATTGTGGAGGGTGATTACAGCCGCACTTACGAGGTGAGGTTTAAGGCTTGCGACACGGTGGTTTTTCTCGATTTCCCGGAAAAAGTCTGTATGGAAGGCATTGCAGAGCGTGTGGGAAAGTTCCGCACCGACATTCCGTGGCAGGAAGATACTTTGGACGATGAGTTGGTGCGCCTCGTAAGGAATTACGCCACCGAAAACCGCCCCGTGGTCTATTCCCTCATAAAAAAATACAACACAAAACAAGTTCTGATTTTTCGCAGCAGGGCAGAAGCCGACAGGTGGTTGCAATTATTACCAAAGATGATGTAATTAGCGGCCTTGATTTTTGTACTCTTAGTGGTGGACCGCGTAATGGGCAAAGCCCAAGCGGCAAATCTTTACCCAAACAACCCCTCTGCCGTCACCTCCGACTGCACGATGTCGCTGTTTTGATTTTGTTTTACGCCGTAGGTGGTGATAAAAGTGTGTTGGATGGCTTTGTTGCTCTTGGTAACGGCGCCGAAAAGTGCGGCACGTTCCCTAAGGTGCGCGGCGTACTGAGCGTCGATTACAAATTTGCCCGACACATATTTGATTTCGCAGAGATTGATTACGCCGTCGGAGCGGTCGATTACAAGGTCAACTTGTCCGCCTTGCCACGCTGTGCCGTTCTTGTCGGTGAACGGTCGGCAACTCCAAGAATGTACGTTGCTGATAATGCCGCTGATGCCGAGTGATTTTTTGATTTGCTCGGTGTGATGCAGGCACACTTGCTCAAAGGCATAGCCGCTCCACGCAATCATTGCCGGCTTGCCTGATATTTTGGTCCAAAAATGTTGTTCCTGACCACTGTCGCCTGACACAAATTTGAGGTAAAACAACGAAAACAGGTCGGTCAATTGATACATCGCATCCCTTTCTGACTTGCCTATGGCGGAATATTTGCGGATAAAATCGCACTTGGCGAGGTTGTCTAACGCCTCGGTCAGCATTCCGCCTTCCTTGATTTTTAAGGCTTCCATAAGTTCTTGACGTGTAAGGCCTTTGAGTTTTTGCGACAACGCCTCCACCACCAATCGGTATATCTTGGAATTGAGAAACAGCGAGCGGAACAGAAAGTCAAACTCGTGACGCAGCGGCGCACCTTGACTGAAAAGCAAGTTGTCGATGTTGGCATCCAAAGGCTTTCCCTTCTCTATCATATCCAAATAATAAGGAATTCCGCCAAAAACCATATAAATGCTCAAAGTCTGTTTTTGGTTAAGGTCGATGCCCTTGATTTCTTTCAGGAATTTTTGAGTTTCGCCAAGAGTAAACGGCCTGAGCCAAATTGCACGACTCACACGTCCGTAGATGCCACCTTTGTCGCCGATGAACTTTGAAAGCATCCACGTGGTAGCCGAGCCGCAGACAAAAAGTTTGAAGTTTCGTTTCATAGACGCCCAATCGTTCCAAAACTGACTGAATGCCGCCAAAAAGTTGCTTTTGGGTGTGTCTAACCACGGAATCTCGTCGAGAAATACGATTATTTTGTCTTTTTTGAGCGTATCCAAATAATTTGCAAGAAGGTCGAATGCCTCAAACCAATCTTTTGGACGTTTGACACGAGAGCCCGAATAATCCTCCAAGCGTTTTTGGAATTGCGACAGTTGCACTGCCTTTGAAACGTCGTACAACCCCGTCAGCGAAAAGTCGAATTTCTCGTTGAAAAAACTCTTAATCAGGTATGTTTTGCCTACCCGCCTGCGCCCATATACTGCTATGAGTTCCGCCTTGGGGCTCTCCAAATAGTTTTTGAAGAGTGCCTGTTCCTCTTTGCGACCTATTATGTTGCTGTTTCGTGCCATAGTTTCAAAGGTTTTGTTGCTGCAAAGTTACGCATAATATTCCAAAAAAACAAGCGATACTTGCTCCGTAACTCATTTTTTTTTATAGTTACGGAGTTACTATCGCCGATACTTGCTCCGTAACTCATTTTTTTTAGGGGTTACGGAGCCGCTATCGCTATGTTTTTTTACGGTGTTTGGTGAGATGTTGTTCAGAATTTATAATCATATCCAACAATATTTTGTATATTTGCAGAAACGAAAATTAAAAATCTAAAATATTTATCAACCAATAAAACCAATTATTAAGATGAAAAAATCAATCCTTATCGCAATTATGGCGGTATTTGCTTTCAACGCCGCCACTGCACAGATTTTCGACTATGATGTTGATGATTTTCGCGAAAAATGGCAAAAGAACATCACCGTGCCCGCATCGCAAGACGCTGTTATCGACAACTTGTTCCTCGCGTGGGGCAAGGCTTTTCCCAACGACTATGTCGACGACTTTATCGCCTATAAGAAAACCGGCAAGTCGAAATTTACAATTGACTACGCACCCAAGAACGGATTTGTGGAACTTGCGCACACTCATTCATTTACCTCAGAATTCGACGGCAATTTCAAAAAAGGCGAAGTGGTAACAAGAGAACATATCATTCAAGCCGTGTATTGGAACCTTCCCAACGGCAACAAACTCTTGGGCATAAGCCTTTACGCCGACGGTGAGGTGATGGCCAACTGCGCAGTTTTCTTCTACGAATACAACGCCTCAAAAGGCACGCTCGTTCCCCGCGCCGACATTGTGAAAAACGTGATGACTATCGTGGGCGACGACACCGAAATCTTTGTCAAACTTCCCAAAACGGGCCGCGACCTCAAATACAACGATTTTTCGTCCGAAACCGACAAGGTTATCAAGTGGAACGGCAACGGATTTTAAACTCAAAACCAATTACCAATTATGAAAAAAATTCTTATCATCCCTGCCATTGCTGCGCTTACATTGTGCGCGTGCGGAGGAAACACAAATCAGAACAATAACGATGGTGCCGCCGATACCACGGGTACAGACGGTGTGCAAACCGTCTCTACGGATGCGGATGCCATTGATACCATTTCCACAAAGATATGGGAGGCATTGAAGGCGTTCGACAAAAAACTGAAAGAGCGTGTCGACGAAGTGTACAATACTTCTTGGTGTGAAAATCCGACCGAAAAAGCCACCTCTAAAACCACTTACGAGTTCACGTGGATCTATCACACCGAAGAAGGCGGCTTCGAAGCACAGTACGGTGCGAAATTGGGCTGTTTCCCTATGCCCGACAAATCGTGGGTGGCTGTAATGGTGCCTGCCAATATCTACGAACACAACGACATCAGAGCCTATAACTATTCCGACGGCAAAGTTTCAAACGCCGACCTCCAAAAGTTGTTTCCCGAAGGTTTTGAAATAACTGTCGAAGGAGGTTTACTAAAACCCCTTGAAGATTTTCGATTCGATGCCGCCACAATGTCGGTAGAACACTCCGCCGAATGGCCTGCCAAATACGAATGGAAAGGCAGCGAGTTCCGTCCCGTCCAACCGTTCTACGAACAATATACAGTGGATATGTCCGACGGTTCGTTTAACCGCATCGGCAAAAATCCTATAAGAATCCTCTCCGCTGCTGACCACATAGAACAGGAGGTTGTAAAATCGGGTGTGGTTAAAAATGCATCGGGCAAGACACTTGCTAAACTCGACATCAAAGACAATCACGTTGTGGGATATTCTATCGTTGACCCCAATGTGGCTGTCGCTCAGGAAGAGAAATCTGTACAAGGCACCGAAAATGGTCATCATATACTCGGCTATCCCGTAACGTTGGGTATGCCCATCAAAGACGTGCTTAACTACAAGAAGGGCAACAAGATGAAGGACAAAAACATTACCCAAGGCAACAAGGACGGCAAGTATGTGATAACTCAGCAACTCTGCCACAAGGATTTTGTCGGCGACACTTATATCGAGTTTTCTGCCCCCGACCAAAACTCAAAAATCAGTGGCATAAGGGTTTATTTCGAGCCTCTTACCTTCGACTACAACCGCGACATTCTCAATTCAGACAAACTCTATCCGATATCCAAAGCGGCGTTGAAGGCCATTAATTTTGATTGCAACCAATTGGGCAAAGTTACCTACGGTAAAGTAGATACCACAGGATTCACACTCGATTTGGATGACAACCTGTTTATGGTAAAATACCGTACCTACCGCGACAAAAACGGCTGCCTTGTAGCCCTTGCCAAATATCAAAAGAAAGAAGGCAGGGGAGACTATGTGCCTGACGACGTTAAGTATTGGCGTTACGACAACGACTATCTCAAAGAGTTCAAGCCCGTGTTCCCCGCAATGTTCAACGAAGTGAGAGGATGGGCTATTGAGGGCGACGGCGAAATGTATTTAGACCCCGACGGCATATATTTCTATCTCACCGAAGACGAGCGTCTATTTGTTTGGAACGGCGAGGAGTTTGAAGAAGGCTCGCGCAATTACGACGATTATTACGGCGAGGAAGGCGAATAAAATGTTTTGGGGTTATCGTTAAATAATTCATTTTGCATCGCTTTTCAAATATTCAAAAAAAATCCGTATCTTTCGGGCGCAAATTTGTTTATTATTTGCATTGTTATATTATTAAGAAACGCATTATTGAAAAATCAAAAATATCAAAAATATCAACAATGAAAATAAAACTTACTATTCTATTCATCGCAGCAACAACACTACTAACATACTGCAGCTCAGGGACTCAAACACAAAACAACGACACCGCAGACGCCACAGACAGTGCGGATGCCGTATCTACCTCAGACGTTATCTTTGATGTATGGAGAGCGTACCTAACTTCTGAATATTGCGATATCAAATTCAACAACATTGACTCTGCAATATCTCTGCTCGACAGAGTTTGCGCCAATGCAGCCACCATCGCAACCGAAAACAACATTCCTGTAGACACGAAGAATATCACAGCAAAAAACGACTCAACCGAAGACGAATATGAAGAATTTGGTGCTCCAGATCCTACCGATTACTGGGTATACGAATCCTTTGCTGTATTTCCATATAAATCAGGCGGATACATCGCTCTCTGGAATTATCACGCATCGAGCTGGGGCAAGAAGGTTTTAGCGGTCTACTCATATAATGACAACAAGTTGACACGACTCAAAAATGAATTCCCTCCATTGTCCGATGATTTAGTTGACAAAAATCCGCCCTTTTCCGACGAAATTGCTAAACTCAACGGAAGTGAAGTGATATTTCTGATGCAAGACTGCTGGACCGACCGATTCAAATCCGACAGCTTTACCATCTCTGTTGGTGGAATGGAAGACCACTCATTTAAATGGGACGGCGAAAAGTTTATTCAACAATAACTATTGCTGAATGTCAAACTTCATTCCTGTCCATTTTATAAGCACATCTTTTTTGGAGCCGTTGTCGTAGTGGATAACGGCTTTTATGTCTTTGCCTACTTGCGGAAGGTCGTATGTGATAACGGGGTACTCATCGGTGCCTTCTTTGCCGGTTTTGATTTCCTTGTCGAATCCTAAACTTTGCACGCCGTTGTTGTAGTAGATTTTGTGCGTGGCGTTGTTGTAAATGCCGAAATATATGCCTCCAAACTCGGTTTGAACAGCCTTGTTGCCGTCAAACTGCTTCACCGAATTGGCAAAAACCTTGTGCTTACCGTCGGAACAGTTCCAATACACCATCTCCACAATGGTTTTTCCGCCCTCGTAGTCATCTTCGGGGGGATATGTTATGTCAAAACTTGCAAAGCCGTTTTTTGCGTCAACAGTAATCTTTTTGTTGCTGCCTAACGGTTTGTTTTTCTTGTAGTTTTGCCACATGTCATACAACTGACCTGTAAGTTCGTCTTCGGGTTCGTCGCCAATCCAGGTTGTAACAAAGTCGTTGATAAGGGGTTTTTGTCCTGCATATTTTACCACTTTAGCATAAGCATCGGGGTCGTTTTCTTCGGGATAGGGATTTGTCTGCGCTGCCACGGTCAACGAAACTGCCATCAGCGCCAATAAGCAAAAGTTTGATTTAATAATGTTCATAATTGTTTTAATAAAAAATATAACCAAATAAAGAACGCAAAAAATATGCCATTGAGTCCTTGACAATAATCTCTACAATGTACGAACACATACAATATAACCCCATCATTAGGCGTTTAATTATACAACAAAAAAAAATTTTTAATCTGTACCAAAAATGAAAAAAATAGTATTCTTTCTTTCGATGATATTCGCCACCATCACAGCATCGGCGCAAACTGACGATGACAAATTGTACGACGGCACAATCGGCGACTTTAAGATAAAAGTTTGCCTTAGCATTCACGATGTGGTTTATGCCGAAGTAGGCGACTCTGTGGGATATTATT
>JAGCYI010000028.1 GCA_017960885.1 Bacteroidales bacterium | reverse complement strand
TGATTTTGCTGTCGGTAGAAAAATACAGGCTAAAAAGCGTGCTGATTTTTTTGGCGGCTCTGATGCTTACAGGAAACATTTTGGCGGCGTTTGCTCCTAACTATTACGCACTTATGGCTTGCCGTTTTATTTCGGGTCTGCCTCACGGGGCGTATTTCGGAATGGGAACTATCATTGCCTCAAAACTCGGTGGAAAGGGCAAAGAATCTACCGCTATTGCCATAATGGTGTCGGGAATGACGGTGGCAAACCTGCTCGGAGTGCCAGTGGGAACGTTTTTGAGCAACAATTTTTCGTGGCGGACAATATTTATGTTTGTGGCTGCGGCGGCTCTCGTTACGGGTATCGGCATCAAGATGTTTGTTCCCGATGTAGAAAACGAGATTACACAGCGAGTGCGCGACCGTTTTAAATTCTTAAAGCACCTTGCACCGTGGCTTGTGATATTTGCCACGTTTACAGGCAACTGCGGAATTTTCTGTATGTATTCGTATATCAACCCGATACTTACTAATGTGGCAGGTTTTTCAGAAAACACCTTGCCTATACTTATGGTAACGGCGGGTGCAGGTATGGTAGCGGGAAACTTGATTTCGGGCAAGATTTGCGACCATTATCCTATGGGACTTGTGGCAGGCATTATTCAAGGCTCTACGGCCGTGATTCTCACTGTGATACTGATATTTGGAGCCAATCCGTGGATAATGGTGGCGATGATGTTTATGAGCACATTTTGTTTGTTTGCGCTATCGTCGCCGCAGCAATTTCTCATCATCAAGCACGGCAAAGGCGGCGAAAAACTTGGCGGTGCACTTGTTCAGGTGGCATTTAATGTAGGAAACGCGGCAGGAGCGTTCTTGGGCGGACTGCCTATACTTGCAGGCTGCGCCGAAAACGTCTCTGCCGCGTGGGGTATTCCTTTTGAGATAACGGGGTGCTTGCTGTTTATGTATTTTCACCGCCGCTACGAGAGGGCTTAGTTACACCTCGTAATCCATACAAACGCGGAGTTTTACATTGGGGCGGACAATACCGGTAGCCACAGCCACGTGGTCGGGGTGAACGGCGTAACCTTTCAATGCCTCCTCGCTTTCCATCAACGAATCCAACATTACGTCGGCATTAGATGATGCTAAGGGATTGATGTTTACCTTAATTTCCTTTAATCCGGGAACTTTGCCCTTTAAGCCTTCCAAACCGTTTTTGATAGCGGCCTTGGCCTCGGCTTTCTGTTCGGCAGTAAGTTCGTCTTTCAACTGCCAGAGAATAATGTGCTTTACCATTTTTGTATTTTTTAGCGTGTTTACTATTATGTATTTTCCGCAAAAATATGGTTTATTTGTTAAAAGTCAATAAAAATCAAAATTAATATCTATCTTTGAGCAACAACCAACAGTAAATATTTATAAATAAATATTTTAAATCTAACAATTATTTATACATAATTATAATGAAAGTAAAACAAAAACTACTATACATCAACTTAATAGTATTGTTAATATTTTTTCACAAGGCAGTATTATGTCAAACTACTACCGCTTTTTATCAACAACCAACTGCAATGAATATTGTTTCTGGCGAAAGTGTTATATTGTCAGCAAAGGCGTCAAACAACGATGCCACAATTTATTACCGTTGGTATCAATCCACCAAAAATAATTCATCACCCAATATACCATTAACCAAATGGCAAGAAAATTCTGACCTTGAAATTCCTTTTTTCCCTGAAATAGAGATTCGCTACTATTTATGCGAAGCAGCGTCAGACACCACCGACAAAAAAACTTACGCAGTGTCGAAAAAAGCAAGCGTAGCCCATTCAGGTCTGCCAACACTTTATATCAATACTGTCAACAATGAAGAACCTACGGCAGAATACATTAAGCATCCTACCGAAGAGACCTACGGTAGCGGTGTAAGAAACGCCACAAAAGTACCCGCTAAAATGGAAATCTTTACCGATGAATATATCTATCCGGTTTACAACAGCGGTGAATATGTTAAAAAGCAAAGCGGACTCACTATCAAAATCCGTGGTAACACATCTGCCACTTACTCCGCGAAAAAACCTTTTAAACTCAAACTGCAAAAAAAGGCGGACTTGCTCTCCAAAATCGTTGGACGCGACGACCCCGACTATCAAGACAAAGAGTGGTATCTATTGCGCGACGGGTGGACCATAAACGCTTTTGTTGGATTGGAAGTTTCTGACATTGTTGGCGTTGATTGGACGCCCGACTATGCTTATGTAGATGTGTTTGTTAATGGCGACTACCGAGGAGTTTATATTCTCACCGAGGCAATAAGCCGTTGCAAAAAACGTATCGATATCTCCAAAGATGGTTATATCATTGAGCGCGATGCCTATTGGTGGAACGAAGATGTAAAGTTTATCACCGACAAATACGACCAAAAATATACCTTTAAATATCCCGACGACGATGAAATCTCCGATGAGCAAATTGAGTATATCAGCAACCAGATGAATATACTCGAAAAGAATATCACCGGAAGCAACTACCAAGACTATATCGACCAAAATAGTTTTGCCAAATGGGTATTAACTCACGATATCCTTGGCACTTGGGATGGTGCAGGAGCAAACATTTATATGTATAAATACGACAACTCCGACACATCAAAAATCTTTATGTCCACTCCGTGGGATTTCGACAGCAACTATATGGTAGGCGCAGATGCTTGGTCAACACAACACGACAAAAAGAGAGCATACATTGAAATGCTATTTCAGCACGAAGATTTTTGTAATTATTATAAACAATTATGGGAAAATATTTCAAATAATCTAATCAATTATCTTTCCGAAATTTTTCAAAACTTTGAAACTAATCAAGCAACAAGCATAAACCTTGCCCGAGAATACGATGCTGCACGTTGGAATATATCGTACAAAACTGTGGAATACGAACTTGACAGCGCAATGCAATGGTTTGAAAATCGTACAAAATGGCTTGATTCACACATCATTACCAAAGTTTGGGCTTACAACAAAACTATTTACATTCAATATCCCATCAACACCAAATACGAGATAATCAACCTTAACGGTCAACTTATAGCACGATCAGAAACCAAAACCGACATAGAACAGATTCCATTATCCAGTGCAGGAATTTATTTGGTAAGAATCAACGAAAAAGAAGTATTCAAAATCCCTGTGAATTAATAAAAAACCGCCGAAGAGCAGACTCTCCGGCGGTAGTTGTTTCTCTTTTTGTGAGATTATTATTTCAATTCAATTGTAACAATACTCATAGGGGGCAAAACTGCCTCTACAACGCCTTTTTTCATTGATGCGCCGGTGAAGGCTGCGGGTTTGATCAAGTCGGGTTTTTCAAACGTGTTGAAATCGTTGAACTTGGCTGAGGTGATAATCTCGGCTTTGGTGATGCCTTTTGCCACAATGTTGGCGGCGTTTAGCGAGATGGTCTGTTTGTTTTTGGGGTCTACATTGGTGATTGTCAAGTGGTAAACTCCGTCTTTTTTAGATAGTGTTGCGCTGAGGGCGTCGATGCTCTCGCCGTTGAATGTGTATTTGGGCGATTTGAAGTTGAGCGGAATATACTCGGCGTTTTGATGCACATTGTACATCTTGAAAACGTGGTAGGTGGGCGTAAGAATCATCTTGTCGCCCTTGGTGAGTATCATAGCCTGCAACACGTTGATCATCTGCGCAATATTGCACATTCCTATGCCGTAAGCGTATTTGTGGAAAATATCGAGAGTGGTGCTTGCAAGAAGAGCGTCGCGGAGGGTGTTCTGCTGATAGAGGTGTCCAGAATTTGTGCCGGGCTCGGGATCTGTCCAGATTCCCCATTCGTCAACGTCGAGTTTAACGTGTTTCTGATACTTTTGAATAATTTCGATGTGCTTGGGAACCATCTCGCCCATTTTGTAGCCGTCGCGGATAACGGTGAAATACTGTTCTTCGGTAAATCCACGGTCGGGACCCTTAGAGCCGTTCCAGTCGCGGATAGGCAGCACGTAGTAATGAAGCGAAATATGATCCATATACTCTCCGGCGTTTTTGAGCAGCACCTCGGTCCAGTGATAGTCAAAATCGTTTGAGCCCGAAGCCACACGCACGGGTTTGGTATTGTTGCAGTAAAGATGTGCGTAGGTAGAATACTGACGGAACACGTTGGCATAATATTCGGGAAGCATATTGCCGCCGCAGCCCCACGATTCGTTGCCGATGCCTATATAGTCGAGTTTAAAAGGTTTTTCGCGACCATTCTTTTTGCGGAGCGTTACCTCGGGAGTGTCGTCGGTGCCAGTGATATAGTCGAGCCACTCTGCCATATCACGTGTAGAGCCGGTTCCCAAGTTGATCGACAGATACGATTTGCATCCAAGACGTTCGCAAAGTGTGAAAAACTCGTGAGTACCAAATGTGTTGTCTTCCATTGTGTTGCCCCAGAAGACGTTTTTGAGGGTGGGACGGTCTTTTTGCGGACCAACACCGTCGCGCCAGTGGTAAGTTTCGGCAAAACATCCTCCCGGCCAGCGCAATACAGGGATTTTCAACTCTTTAAGAGCGTTGAACACGTCGGTACGGTAGCCGTCTTGGTTAGCAATGGTGCTGTTTTTGCCCACCCAGATACCGTCGTAGATACAACGTCCGAGGTGTTCGGCAAACTGACCGTAGATTTCGGCGGGAATCACGTGAGCCGACTTTCCATCGGT
>JAGCYI010000208.1 GCA_017960885.1 Bacteroidales bacterium | reverse complement strand
TAAATGCCACGTACTTATAGAGTTGAAAACCACTAAATTCAACTATGCAGACATAGCGCAATTGAATATGTATGTGGCATATTACAAGGACAAAATGATGACCGAAAACGACAATCCACCCATCGGCATCCTCCTCTGCACAGACGCTTCCACCGAGATGGTCAAATACGCAACAGCCGGTATGGACGAAAACCTATTTGTATCGAAATACCTTCTTCAACTCCCTGATAAAAAAGTGTTTATAGATTTCTTAAAACAGGAAACGGCATCTTAGTTCAATGGGCATTTCGCTACAATAAAGAGTAACAACTACGAAAAACGAAAAAAGGATGATTTCAAGAAAGAAGATTGGGCAATCACTGATTGCCCAATTGGGCAACCAATGGCTGCCCAATTGGACGAAGAATAACAAATGCCACCTGATGTTTTAGTTAACAATTCGCAGCCAAAAATCATCATTCGCCTCCTTTTTCTATTTCTTGTTCAACCATCAATTTTGCTATTAGCCTAACCTATCCTTCCACTCAACAACACCACGTATTGCAAGCCGGCTTTCGGCGGATATGAGATTGTGCATAAAATCCCAATCAATTTCGCCATCAGAAGTAATGGGTAAATAAATAGTATCTTTTTTTATTTTCTTACCTGATATTGAATCTCCCCAAGAATATTTCGGTTTCATACTTTTATACATAGTTGAAATAAGAAATAATTGCGCTTCTTTTGTTTGTCCTTTCTCGTCTTTCACATAACAAGCAATATTATGGCTATCATTTGAAAAGTAATCACTTTCTTGATATGTTATTACAAGTGTTTTTCCTCCAATCATAATTGAATTTCCCTTCTCTATTTGTTCCATATCGTAGTTGACATAGGTTGCTATGGAATTATTGCTTTCGCTTGCCGTTACATAGGGATAATCACCACTATTGGGTACAATTTGGCTTTGCATAATGCTGTGAGTATTATTTACATTGAAAATCCCTGTTTCCCCACAAATATTGAACTCTTTCCATTCAACATTCCCTTCTCGCAATTTTACCACCGTATCCTTTTCTTCTAGTGAGAGTTCAGTGTTTTCTAAACCACTGTCGTTCAAATAATCAGTTAGTTTGCTAATACGTTCATCTTGAAGTTCGCGTGAAACGCTCTCCATATAAGAAAAGGCTATTTCGCTATTAATGGTTGGGAGAGAAAGTTTAACCTTACTAGCAACACTCCAATGTCTAGCATAGCCTAGATTTGGTATTCCTTTTTTCCAAACAGCAAAGATGTAAAGAAGCGTTTGAATATTTGTATATTTAGGAATGAATACTTTAACATTATCCATTACACAGAAACTCTTATCTGCAATATTTAATGTTCTAGTATGATCGCCAAACACAACATATAAAGGATACATAGTATCAACAATATAATCAGGGGTTAAATCTGTATAACCGGTTATTCCATTATTGTTACTATCTGACGAATAGACAGGAATGTTTCCATTTTGCGAAAGATTTAGTTTACTTAGTTTTTTTCGACCTTTCAATGGTATAAAAAACTCGCCAATCCTATATTCCTTAAATGTACCCCCATCTGCCTTGAACTGCCGTTCAAGTTCTTGCAAACGGGGGCTTACAGAAAATCCACGGATTCCCCTTCTCTCCTAATTAACGTACCTATTTTCCAACTCAAATAATCAGCAACAGTTTTGCGAAAATCAGCCTCAGTGGGTAAAGAGTCGATTTTGCGGTGTTGCCCGTATGTCCAATCTGCACCGATGCGATTAAAGATATCGTCGTATTCTTTTTGTGCGGCGGCAAGTTCTTTTTCAATCGGTTCTTTGCTTATGATAATTACAGTTATATCATTTTGAATTTTGTCATTGAGTTTTTCTAGTTTTTCGGTATCTTCGGTAATAGCCTTTTTGTCCTCATCTTTTTCTGCCTTAGCAAGACGTTTTTCGTTTTCTTTCAAAGCCTTTTCATTCTCTTTGAGTTCTTTCTGTTTTGCAAGCAACTCTTTGCGGATTGGGTCTAACCGTTCGTGAATTTTGTCGAGTTTTTTCTTTGGCTCCACTAAGGCAACTTTTGTAGTTATTGTATCGGTGAAGCATAATCCGTTTTCCTTTGTAAAAAATTTGGTTTCCGGCTCACAATCAAGCACTATGTCAACAATTTCTTTGTATCGTGCGGCAGCATCACCTGTATCTCTAAGGTTTACATCTAGGCTTGATTTTTTGCGACTCTGACGAGCATAACCATCGTTTGTAAAATCAATAAACTTGACACGTTTTTTTTCAGGATGGGCGTGTCCAACATCAAAAACATAAATTGCAGTCTGTACACTTGACTTTCCACAAAATATATCACCCATTTTTATTGAGGCGACAAGCGTATTATTGTCGAGGATTCGCCTCGTATAACCCTCACCATTACCACTGCCCGCATTTTCCTGAATCAAAACAGCGGCATAACCGCCTTTCATACGGCTGAGTGCTTTTTCAACAAAGTTAAATCCTTTGCCCTTCTCTGAATACGGAGGATTTAAAAGAAAAACATCTGCGGGGAATATTTCTTCTTTTTCCGGACCTTGCTCGTAATTTCCTTTGTAATTCTTCAATGAATCGTCGCACAAAATATGAGAGGAACCGTCGCCCATCAAAATCATATTCAAAACAGCCAAAGCGTACATATCAGGTCGCAGTTCTACGCCTAATAGTTGTTTCATTTTTATGCTGTTGATTTTTGCATCGTGCTCGGTTTTGTCGGTGATGTTGTCGGCATCTCTGACCATCTGTTTCATTGCAGCGACAAGAAATCCGCCCGACCCTGCCGCATAGTCCCACACAAAACTATCCTTATTTACCCGACATAGTTTTACCATCAAATCACAAACGTATCGCGGTGTTAGAACAACATCATTTTGGTCGCCATCAGGAACTTTAACCCAATCGTTCAACACGTTAAATAATTTTCCTGTAAAATCAAGATGATACTTTTTCTTTGTAAAAAAGGGAACGATATCTTTTCTTACTGTGATATAGACCTTCTTCAAACGGCTTTCGCCTTCTTCATTGCGTTTGTAAAGGTCAGTCTGAATAAAAACCTGTTCAAAATTTGTCTTTATAAGTTCAATTTTTTCGGGTGGAATATCCTTTTTATCAAGAAAAGATTCGATTTTGTTCATAATCGCAACACCGTCGTGCGATTTCTTTTCTTCATTGCTACGCAATTCATCAATTTCGAGGGGCGCAACTATGGTTTTGCCATCTTGTTCCACACCAAGACCCGCGATTATCATACCTGAAATCAGTTTTACACGATAAGCCTCACTTATTGAATAGGCATCGCGCATTTCCTGATTTAACTTTTTTAAGTTGGACTCGATTTGTGTTTCTAATTTTTGTGTAAGTTTCTCTTTCTCATCCTCGGTTAGATATAGTGCGTCGATTTTCTCAATAAAATCGTACAATTCTTTGCCCGTCAAAAAAGAAAAATCTTCGTAACCTTCCACAAGTTTCGGCACGTTATAATTCGCATCAGAGACATAATATACACGCATTTCGGTTTTTATATCCTTACCCGATTTCCAACCCGTAAAACCTATTGCAATGGCTTCTTTGTATGATTCTGTAAGATTGACAATGGCAGTAGCATAATGAACAGCGCCGTTTACCGCATATTTTGCAATGTTGGCATATATTGGCAAGTCTTTTTTGTCGTAATTGTCAACTTCTCCCAAATCATTGAGTTTTTCAAGGTCTTCTTCTCGACCTTTAACCTCTATCATTATCGGAAATTTGCGACCTTTGTATTCTACAAAGCACTTAATATCAGGGAAATTGGCACCAACTCCGCCACTCTTACTTGGTGCATTTTTCAAAGCAGCATCTATTTCTGTGTTTATACTTTCCGTCTTGGTGAAATACTTCACCTTAAAATCTTTCAATTGTTGTTTAGCAATATCTTCGATTTTTTCTTCTATGCTTTTAGCCATTGTTTTGCGTTGCTTTACAGCGTATGCAACTTATTGATAACAACGGGCAACATCAGACACCTCTATACACAATAAGCGTGGAGTTCACTTATCGCATTCTGAGGTGTTTGGCGCTACCCGGTGATTAAATAAGTTCCGTCCACGCAAAGCGCAGACGTTCGCAGAACCTATTCGTTATCACCTTCCTCAAATCGCCAAACTTTCAGAATGTCTCGAATAAATAGCAAACGCTAAATTATTATTTTACAATATGTTAGTTATCTATTTCGCCACGGTTGCCCGAGGCTTTTCTGTCATATTATATATATGTGTTCTATTTTATATTTGTGTTCGTAAAGTTTATCGTTTTTATTTTCTTGTGTTATGCAGGCTGTGCGTCAAAGGTAATCTGCAAATTTTGCGTTTCGCCAAGACCTTTGCCTTTTACAAACTCAATGATGGAATCCACCACCGACTGCCAATCTTTCTTGCCGTCAATTTTTACAGTCGCCTTTTTGTGCGACTTTTGGATTTTTTGCAAAACCTTGCTGCGGGGGACTTCGGGATGCGCTGCCTCGTATGCTGCACGTCGCTCAGGCCAAGTATCGTAAAGTTGCTGATAATCAAGCCAAAACTTCGTGTCTATTCCAAGTGCAGATTCTATTTTTTGGGCAATATCAATGGTAATCGCCTTATTTTTTGACAATACTTCATTGAGTAAGGGCATTTCGATGCCGCTCATTTTGGAAAACTCCGTTGTAGAAATACCACGGGCTTCCAATTCTGATTCCAATACACCTCCCGGATGGGAATTGCTGTATGCCACAAAATCGGTCGTTCTCTTACTTGTTTCCATAATGATCTTGATTTCTGCAAATATAAAAAATTTTATCTTGACGACAAAAAAATCAAGTATTTTTTGCTTGGAGTTTCCCCCCTACTCAATCCTCCTAATCTCAGCCCCCAAGTCGCGGAGGCGTTGGTCGAAGTTTTCATATCCGCGGTCGATTTGCTCAATGTTGTGGATCACGCTTTTGCCGTTGGCGGAGAGGGCGGCGATAAGAAGGGCTACACCGGCACGGATGTCGGGCGAGGACATCACTATCGGACGGAGCGAAAATTTGTGGTCGTTGCCAATTACGGTGGCACGGTGAGGGTCGCAAAGTATTATCTGCGCTCCCATATCTATCAGACTATCAACGAAAAAGAGGCGAGATTCAAACATTTTTTGATGAATCAAAACGCTTCCTTTGGCTTGCGTTGCCACCACAAGAAGCACGCTGATAAGGTCGGGGGTGAGTCCGGGCCAAGGTGCGTCGGCTATGGTGAGAATACTGCCGTCGATGTAAGATTCTATTTGGTAATGGTCTTGACTTGGCACAATGATGTCGTCGTCTTTGAAAACGAGTTTTATGCCGAGTTTTTTAAATGCGTTGGGAATAATGCCAAGGTGCTCGCGATGAACGTTTTTGATGATGATTTGCGAACCCGTCATTGCGGCGAGACCTATAAAACTACCAATCTCAATCATATCGGGCAGGCAGGTGTGGCGGCATCCGTGGAGCGACGATACTCCGTTGATTTTCAAAAGGTTGCTACCAATACCCGAAATCTGTGCGCCCATATTGTTGAGCATTGTGCAAAGTTGGCAAATGTAAGGTTCGCAGGCAGCGTTGAAAATAGTGGTTTCGCCTTTGGCAAGCACAGAAGCCATTATGATGTTGGCAGTACCCGTTACCGAGGCCTCTTCCAAAAGGATGTAAGTGCCTTTGAGGTTTTTGCCGTTGATGGTGTACGACGATGAAGATGTGTCGAAATCAAACTCTGCGCCGAGTTTTTTTAATCCAATAAAGTGTGTGTCCAAGTGGCGGCGACCAATCTTATCGCCTCCTGGTTTGGGCATATAGCAATATCCAAAACGTGCCAACAGCGGACCTATAATCAGCACCGAACCACGAAACCGCGCGCTTTTGGTAATAAACGACTCTTTTTTGAGGTATTCGAGGTTGAGATTTTTGGCGTTGAAAATATATTTTCCTTTTTCGGGATGCTGCACCTCCACGCCGAGGTCTTCCAATAGGGCTATAACATTAAACACGTCAGAAATTTCCGGTATGTTGCTGATAGTTACCGTTTCGGAGGTCAACAGCGAAGCGCAAATTACTTCCAAAGCCTCGTTTTTTGCGCCCTGCGGATACACTGTTCCAGAAAGTTTTTTACCGCCGGTGATTTCGTAAGATGCCATAGGTCAAGTGGTTATTAGAATTGCTGCTTGTTGCGGTTTTTATTTTTGTTTTTCTTTTTGCCGTTGTTGTTGTTG
>JAGCYI010000207.1 GCA_017960885.1 Bacteroidales bacterium | reverse complement strand
CGCGCGTAGGTTACAGGAAAGAAATATAACAGCGATATAGATAGAACTACTGTGAAAATCAATGTTTTAAGCGCAAAAAACGCTGCATTTTTTAAGGTTGTCCTTTTCATTTTTAGGGTGAATAATTTTTGCACTAAGATACAAAAATTTTTTTTGCAGCATATAATTGTTAGCAAAAAAAACAGCCGTCAAAAACGACGGCTGCTAAAAATGTCATTATTGTTGCCCAAAACCTACTCGGCTTTGTTGATATCGTGCAACTGAATGATTCCGCCACCTGCGTTAACAATCTCGCGGGCAGAGAAATAGAAGAAAATTTCGTTCAAAGCGTTGGCGTCGCTGTCAGAACCGTGAACAGCATTGTGCTGAACTGATTCTGCGTATTTGCGGCGGATAGTACCGATTTCAGCCTTGGCAGGATCGGTTGCGCCCATAAGTTTGCGCCAATCGGCTACTGCGTTGTCTTTTTCAAGAACGGCTGCGTAGATAGGACCAGAGGTCATAAATTCTACCAATCCGTCGAAAAATGGTTTTCCCTTGTGTACGAAATAGAAGGCTTCTGCCTCGTTCTTGCTGAGTTGCAATTTCTTACAAGCGAGGATTTTGAATCCGTGCTGATGAACTTCTAAAAAAATCTGCTCTGCGAACTCGTTTTTTACCGCATTGGGTTTAATCAACATTAATGTATGTCTTCCACTCATTTTTGATTTGTTTTTAAATTTATATATTTGCAAAAATTTCTGCAAAGGTAGCAATTTGATTAATTTTATAAAACAAAAATGGAATTATTTGAAAAAAAATCTGTTGAAGAGATAAAAGATTTGCTCGATAAGGCAAAAAAAGTGGTTATAACAGCACACCTCAACCCCGACGGCGACGCTCTCGGATCGTCGCTCGCGCTTTACAACTACCTCAAAGACAAGAAAGAATGTTGCGTAATACTGCCAAACAACATCCCCGACACCTTTAAATGGATGCCCGGATGCAACGAAATATTAATTTACAACCACGACGAAAACGCTGCCAAGGTTTCGGAAGCCGATATGATTTTTGCTCTCGACTACAACACGTCGTCGCGAGTTGACAAGATGCAAAAGGTGCTGGAAGATAGCCCCGCCGTAAAAGTGATGATCGACCACCACCCAAACCCTCAACGCGAAATTTTTAAATACATTTTTTCCGACCCCGAAGCCGCTGCCACTTGCGAATTGCTTTACCTATTTTTTGAAGCGTGCGGTTTTGAAGTCTCCAACGATTCTGCAATTTGCTTATTTACAGGACTTACCACCGATACAGGATGCTTTCAGTTCAACTGCACAGGTCAACGTACATTTGAAGTGGCGTCGAAACTTGCCGCAATGCCCATCGACCGTGCCGAAATCATCCACCACATCTACGATTCGTATTCCGAAGGTCGTATGCGCCTGCAAGGTTACGTCCTCAGCAGAAAAATGGTGGTTTTTGAAAAATACCACACCGCCTACATTATGCTCACAAAAGCCGAAGCCGACAAATTCGACTACCGTGTGGGCGACACCGAAGGCTTTGTAAATCTGCCACTTAGCATTGAGCACGTAAAATTTTCGGCATTCTTTATGGAAAGAGACGGCATTATACGCTGCTCGTTCCGCTCAAAAGGCGGTTTTAAGGTAAACACCATCGCCGAGCGTTATTTCAACGGCGGCGGACACGACAACGCTGCGGGCGGAAAATCGTTTAAACCATTGGAAGAGGTGGTAAAACGTTTTGTTTCGCTGCTCCCAAAAATCACCAAAGAAATTCAAGACAAATGAAGCACACACCTTATATATTAGTAGCACTTTTTTTGGCGGCTTGCTCGCAGACTCCCGACAACGGCAAAAAACCGCAGGAGTACAGTATGTTTAACGAAAATCTCATCACAGCCAACAAATATCTCGTTAAACAGGATATGGAGCAAATTGAAAACTACATAAAACGTCGCAATTGGCAAATGGACACTGCCGACGGTGGCATCCGCTATATGATTACCAAACACGGCGAAGGCCTTAGCGTAGAGCAAGATCCAAACGTAATCCTCTCCTACCGTATAGAACTTCTCGACGGCACTCTCTGCTACGACAGCCAAACCGACGGCAAGAAAAACCTCGTGGCAGGCAGCAGCGAAATGATTGTGGGATTGATTAAGGCATTTAAATTTCTTCGTCACGGCGACGAGGCTGTGCTCATACTTCCCCCTCACGCCGCCAAGGGTCTTGTAGGTGATTTAAACAAAATTCCACCACATTCGGTGATAGTGTATTATTTGGGGATAGAATAATGCATAATTTTTTGGAGGGGCTTATTTGATTTTTTTGGCCTGAGCCACAGGGTCGCAACGGCAATCCCAAAAGGCAACAATCTGAATAGTATTATTTTTTATGTAATAAACCAATTTGTTACGATTACCCACAATAATACTACGATAAGTCTCTGACCTATCAGAAAATAAAGGATCAATTAACCCCATATTAGGTTGTTTTGAAAGCAACTTAACTGTTCGGTTAACAGCCGCAAAAAATTTCTTTTTAGCGTTGGTGCCATAATAAAAAATTATATAAGCAACTATATCAATAACCGATTGTCGTGCAGGTTTTTGCCAAATACACCTCATACAGCCTCACACATTTTTTGTTTTTTATGAGCCGGACTTTTTTTGTCAATATATTTTTCCTTAAACTCATCATATTTACGAAATTCCTCGTCAAGTTCCTTCATAAATTCTTCGTGAGGTATACCTTTACCCTCAGCAATCTCTTTTTCAGCCTCGTCGAGCATAGCATTTACCTCCTCCATTGTGTATGGGCGGAACATCGGATTGCCATCGTCGGAATGCCAACGAAGTTCGTCACCAAGATAGCGCATCTCGTCATACGATAGAGTTTCAAGAAGATAGGATAATAATCCATCAAGGGCTTCCTTTTTCATAGTAGTATAATTTTTAAGTTTCTACTGCAAATATACCAATTCTCTTTATTAAACCCAAACCAATTATTCAACTTTTTTGGCCTGAGCAACAGAATCTCTACGGCAATCCCAAAAGGCTAAAATATAAATGGTATCATCAACAACACGATAAACCAACTTATTTTGCAAAATAATAACACTGCGGTAATCTTTATTACCAAACAAAGGGTCTATCGAGCCAAAATCAGGAAAATTACACAACACAACTTCTACCCGAGAAACTTTGTCATCTAATTTTCGGGCAGTTTTTGAATCAAACTTAATAGCAAGATAATCAATAATTTGATGATACGATTTTAGTGCATCGTCAAGCCAAATTACTTTCATACCATTTCTAATTTAGGTTTCTTGTTGGATGATTTGCGAGATTTTTTGGATAACTCCTTATTCTCTGCTTGTTGTAATTTTTCTCTTATTTGCCGATGGACTTCTTCGCTTGGAGTTCCAAGCCCTGCCGCTATATCGGCTTCGGCTCTATCAATCATTGCGTTTAACTCCTCTTTGGTGTAGGGGCAAGGCACAGAATCAATGTCACGCATTTCAACCACTTGCAAGAGATAATCGCCT
>JAGCYI010000206.1 GCA_017960885.1 Bacteroidales bacterium | reverse complement strand
GTTACGAGTCCCGTTTTCTTATTTATGGCGCAAATTAGTGCGGTAAGGTCGCTGTATCCTCCGATAATTTTTGGGTTCTGCTTTATTAGTTCGTAATCTATCTTGTCTAAAATTCTTGTGCAGCCGAATCCTCCGCGTGCGGCTAATATTGCTTTAATACTTTTATCTGCGAATAGGGCATTTATTTGTCTTGCGCGACCCTCGTCGCTGCCTGCGAGGTATCCCAAGCGGTTGGTGATGCCTTCGGCGGGCACGGCAATGTATCCTGCTTTTTCTACGCGCGATATGGCGGTGGCAAGTTGTTTTTCGGTAATGGGTCCGGCGGGGGCGGCTATTCCCACTTTGTCGCCTTTTTGGAGACGGGGAGGCAATATTTTTTTCATCTGTCTGTTTTATTTTTAACCATATATAAGTGCAAAGGTAAAAAATTAGATTACTTTTGTAGTTTTATTTTTTGTAGTAAAATTGTTTAGATATGAAACGGCTGTGTTTATTTCTTATTATATCGCTATGGGCAGTCACCTGTGAGGCGCAGCGCATAATCACATTCGACGAGTATCAGGCTATCGAAGACGAGGAGCGCCGCAACAGCGTGCAATGGCTTCCATACCATACCGAAGGTGCCGACACTATTCTTATCAAAGAATTCCGTCCCGCCTTGGCGCGTCCGCCGTATGTCTTCAAGACCAAGCGGCAGCAACAGCAATACTCCAAACTGTTATACAATGTTAGGAAAGTTTATCCCTATTCGGTGCTTATCCGAAAGGTGTACTCCGAAATTGAGGATAGCTTAAAGCACATTACCTCCGACGATGCTCGAAAAGCGTTTATCAAGAAGAAAGAAAAGGAACTCCGCGACCAATTTGAAGACGAACTTATCCACCTTACCATTACGCAGGGCAAGATTCTTATCAAACTTGTGGACCGCGAGACCGGCAACACCACATATCAAGTGATTCAGGAGTTGAAAGGCGGTTTCAGCGCATTCTTATGGCAGGGCGTGGCGCGTTTGTTCGGCTCTAACCTCAAATCAGAATACGATGCCGACGAGGAGGACCGTATGATTGAGGATATTATTATCAGAATAGAAAATGGATTATTATAACTAATTATGTACGAATATATTACAGGAAAATTATCAGAACTGACACCATCTTACGCCGTAGTTGACAACAATGGCGTTGGTTTTTTGATTAATATAACGCTCAACACCTATGCGGCTTTGGAAGGCAAGGCGGATGTAAAACTTTTTATACATCAGGTGATACGCGAGGATGCCAATATTCTTTATGGATTTGCCGACAAATACGAACGCGAGATTTTCCGCTGCCTTTTGGATGTTTCGGGCGTTGGACCAAACACCGCACGCGTGGTGCTTTCGTCGATGAGTCCCGCCGAACTGCAGAACGCTGTTTTGCAAGAAGACGCTAAGCTTATCGGCAGAGTTAAGGGTATAGGTCCTAAAACAGCACAACGAATTGTTATTGATTTGAAAGATAAACTAAAGAAAACCGCTTCGAGCGTAGATATAGCCGCAGTTTCGCCTCAAAACGCAAATCGCGAGGAGGCAATAGCCGCACTTGTGATGCTTGGCTATCCAAAAGCTGCAGCAGAAAAGGCTGTGGGCGCGGTATTAAAGTCCAACCCCTCTCTCAGTGCCGAAGATTTAATTAAACAGGCGTTAAGGAGCGTATGATTATTTTAGCATAAAACTAACTATTGATGAAATCTATTTCAAAAACCCTCGGGATGGCTGGCGCGGTTGCCGTTTTTGCAGCGGCGGTGCTTGCTTCGTCCCCATCAAATGCCGGAATCAATAAAAGCAGTTTGTGGATTCGTCCTAAAATCGATGGCGACACCGACCGCATTCGCAAAAATTCTCCAATTCAGTTGAAGGATCCGGAAAACATTTCTACTCAAACCGAATACGATTACAAGACCGGCTCGTACACCACGCAGCAAAAAGTTGGCGGAATGGACAACGGCCAACCTGTAACCACCGACCGACAGAGCCACGATTCTGCTGCCAACCGCACCGAAATGCGCGAATATTGGCGTCAGCAGATGCTTATGCAGAGCGCAAGGGGCGACAATGCCAATAGAAGCGGTCTCGACCGCTATCTTAATCCGCATATTAATGTGGATATACGTGGATTCGACCGTGTGTTTGGTACAAACGTTATCGACATCAAGGCTCAGGGTAATGTAATGGTAACCTGCGGTGTTGATATTACTAAGATCGACAACTTTACACTCCCAAAAAAACAGCGCAACGATGTGTCGTTTGATTTTGACATGAATATGCAGGTAGGCGTTACGGGTACTATCGGCGATAAGATGAAAATCGGAATCAACTACAACACCGAGGCAACTTTTGAATTTGAGAACAAGCAAAACATAGAATACATCGGTCACGACGACGAAATAATCCAACGCATTGAATTCGGTAACGTGTCGATGCCGCTCGAAGGAACTTTGATTCAAGGAAGCAGCACCCTTTTTGGTGTAAAGACCGACCTGAAATTTGGCAAACTTACCGCCACCGCAGTGCTTTCGCAGCAAAAAGGCGAAACACGCACCATAGAGGTTAACGCCGGAGCTGTTACTAATGAGTTTAGTATTCAGGCAAGCGACTACGAGGCAAACCGCCACTTCTTCCTCAACCATTTTTTCCGCGACAACTACGAGCGGGCTTTGGCAAACCTTCCGATTATTCAGTCGGGAATAAACATCACCAACATCGAAGTTTGGGTAACCAACAAACGGCTTGCTACCGACGACACCCGAAACTCTGTGGCTTTCCTCGACCTGGGCGAACCGTCAAATATTTACAACCACACAGCTGTGCACAATACCAGTTCGTCGAACGCTTTGCCGTCGAACTCTGCCAACAACCTTTATGCTGTTTTAACAGGTTCTTATAAGGCTGTACGCGATATTAATTCGGTAACAAGCACTTTGAACGGACGTTTTGAGCCTGGTACCGATTACGAAAAGATTGGCAACGCTCGTAAACTTGCCCAAAACGAATATACTTTTAATTCGCAACTTGGTTTTATTTCGCTTAACGCCGCCCTCCAAGACGACGAAGTACTTGCCGTGGCTTACGAATACACCTACAAAGGCAAAACCTACAAAGTGGGTGAGTTTAGTTCGGAGGTTCAGCCTTCGCAGACTTTGATATTGAAACTTTTGCGCGGTACGTCGTTTTCGCCAGCATTGCCAAACTGGCAACTTATGATGAAAAACGTTTATTCGCTCAACGCTTTCCAGATTGAAAAAGACAACTTCCGCCTGCAGATTAAATACCACAACGACAAGACCGGCACCGAGATCAACTATCTTAATGCTGGCGACATCGACGGCAAGGTGTTGCTTAGGGTCTTCAACCTTGATAATACCAACACAGCCCTCGAATCTACCCCGGATGGTGTGTTCGACTTTATTCCCGGTGTAACAATTAATCCTGAGCGTGGACGCCTCTATCTCCCTATGCTCGAACCCTTCGGCTCGTATCTCGAAAAGAAAATCAACAACAGCAGCGACGCAGCCCAATATTGCTACAACCAACTTTACGACAGCACCAAGACCATAGCCAAGCAAAACGCCGAACGCGACAAGTTTTACATTACAGGTAAATACAAATCGTCGGCGGGCAGCGAAATCTCTCTCGACGCTATGAACATTCCCGAGGGTTCGGTAAAAGTAACCTGCGGCGGTATGCAGTTGAAAGAGGGCAGCGACTATACTGTGGATTATCTTTTGGGTTCGGTAAAGATTCTCAACGAATCTATTCTTTCGTCGGGAAACAAAATCCTCGTTTCGGTAGAGAGCAACACCACATTTAACTCTACCACCAAAAACCTTATGGGTACGCATCTCAACTATCAGTTCAATAAAAATTTCAATATTGGCGGTACTGTGATGAGGCTTTCTGAAAAGACCCTTACTAATAAGGTCAGTTTTGGTAACGAACCTATTAAAAATGTTATCTGGGGTCTCGACACCCGATACACGTTGCCATTGCCCGGACTCACTAAGGCTATCGACCGTCTGCCGTTGATTAGCACCAAGGCTGAATCGAGATTGAGCTTTGAAGGTGAGTTTGCCCAGCTTGTTCCAGGACACAGCCGTTCTATCGACAAGGCGGGCACTTGCTACATCGACGACTTTGAGAGCGCCCAAACCAAAATAGATGTGAAATCTGTTTCGCAGTGGGTGTTGGCTTCTACGCCGGGCGGATCAAAAAGATTTCCCGAAGCCGGATTCAACAACGATATCCGCTACGGCTACAACCGAGCTTTGCTTTCGTGGTACAATGTGCTGAGCGACCTTCAAGGTACAGCCACAAGCAGTTACGGCATTACACCTTCTTATATTACCAAAGACGACCAAAGCAACCACTACGTGCGTGCGGTGTACGAACGCGAGATTTTCCCGAATGCGCAGTCGATAAGCGGCATTTCTACTCAGCTCACAATTCTTAACCTTGCTTATTACCCCACAGAACGCGGTCCTTACAACTACGACGTGGAAGGCGAACCCGGTGTTTCGGCTGGTATCAACGAAGACGGTTCGCTTAAAAATCCATCGAAACGTTGGGCAGGCGTTATGCGCGAACTTACCACCACCGACTTTGAGGCGTCTAATATCGAATACATAGAGTTCTGGATGCTCGACCCCTTTATCTACGAAAAAGACGATATGGGTGTTGACCTCTATTTCAACCTTGGTAATGTTTCGGAAGACGTGCTGAAAGATTCGCGCAAAGGTTTTGAAAACGGTCTGCCTTATCCGCCCGACCCGCAGTTTATCGACACCACCGCTTGGGGTTTGGTTTCAAACAAGACATTCCTCGTTAATGCGTTCGACAACAGCAACGGAGCAAAGGATGTTCAGGACTTAGGTTTCGACGGTCTCAGCGACGAACAAGAACGTTCTTTCTTCAGCTCTTACTTGAATCGTATTTCAAACGAGTTCGGCACATCTTCTAAAGCTTACGCCGACGCATACAACGACCCCTCTGGCGACAACTACCATTTTTTCCGTGGTTCCGATTACGACGAGCAAAAACTTTCGATAGCCGACCGTTACAAACGTTACAATGGCACCGAAGGTAATTCGCGCGACTTCGGCAATTCTAGTTACTCCACAATCAAAGACCGCTATCCCGACGTGGAGGATATCAACCTCGACAACACCCTCAGCGAAACAGAGTCTTACTATCAATATAAGGTGCATATCTCGCCCGACGAAATGCAGGTGGGACAAAACTACATCTCGGATATGATAGAAAGCCATGTTAAAACTGTCAATGGTGAAACCGAGACTGTAAAATGGTATCAGTTTAAAGTGCCGATTTACGAACCCGACAGCATAGTGGGCTCTATTTCCGACTTCAAGTCGATACGTTTTATGAGGATGTTCCTCACCAACGCTAAAAAAGACATTATTCTCCGTTTTGCCGAAATGAACCTCGTGCGTGGCGAATGGCGTAAATATAACGCCGCCATGACATCTGCCGGCGAAATCGTTACCGACCATCAGTACAGCGACGGACTTTTGGACATCTCAACCGTAAGTCTCGAAGAAAACGGCAGCAAAACTCCCGTCAACTATCTTCTTCCTCCCGGTATCGACCGTGAGCGCGACTATCAGACCAACCAAGTGGTGGAGGAAGACGAAAAATCTATGGCGCTTCACGTTACCAACCTTCCCGATGGCCAGTCGGTGGCAGCGTACAAAACCGCAGTGCTCGACCTTCGCCAGTATAAAAAACTTAAAATGTTTGTTCACGAAGAGCAGCATCCGGGTACAGTTCTCCACGACAACGACCTTAGCATTTTTGTCCGTCTGGGTTCCGACTATAAAGAAAACTACTACGAATACGAACTCCCATTGAAGGTAACCCCCGAAGGCTATTATACCAACGACGAGAATGGTCGTCTTGCTGTTTGGCCTCTTGAAAACAATGTGGAGATTGTGTTTGAAGACCTCCAAGACGTTAAGGTAATGCGAAACAACGCCGCACGCGAGGCTGGTTCTACTGTTTCGATTAGCATGCCTTATACCGTAACTCACGATGACGGCACCAAGATAACCGTTATGGGTAACCCAAATGTGAGCAATATCAAAACAATAATGATAGGTGTGCGCAACCCCTCGCAAGAAAGCAACGTACATTCCGACGACGGACTTGCAAAAACCGCCGAAATCTGGGTCAACGAACTCCGCCTTACCGACTTCCGTGAAGAGGGCGGCTGGGCTGCCAAAGGCAAAGTGGAACTTCAGATGGCTGACTTTGCCAATGTGGCAGTTTCGGGATATACCCATACTCCAGGATTCGGAAGCATAGAGAAGAGGGTAGGGGAGCGCTACCAGTCTACCGTTTATCAATACGATTTAACATCGCAAGTGCAGATGGGTAAGTTATTCAACAATGATTACGGTGTAAGGATGCCGTTCTACTTCGGATATTCTGAAAATTATGAGATACCCCGCTACAATCCCCTTGACCCCGACATCGAATTAAAAGAGACCCTCAACAACCCCACACTCTCCGAAGAAGAGAAAAACGAAATCCGCGACCGTAGCATTACGTTTGAACGCCGCAAGAGTTTCAACGTTACCAATATGCATATCGAAGGCCGCAGCCGCGAGGCAAAAGAGGAAGCCAAACTGCGCAAGGAGGAAAAACGCAATGCCAACAATCCTCCCGATTTGGAAAACCCGAATCAGAACCAGCAGCCGAAGTCAAACGACAAGCCGAAGCAAAAACCATTGTACCACGTGTCTAACTTTACCGCCGGATTCGCATACAGCGAATACTATATGCACGATGTTACCATAAAGTCGCAGTTGGAAAAAATCCTTCAGTCGAACCTTGATTACAACTTCACCTACAATCCAAAGAACTACCGCCCCTTGTCGAAGGTGAAATTTTTACGAAACAAGCATTTGGCTCTTATCCGTGACTTCAACTTTTATCTCTTGCCTACTATGGTGGCTGCCTCTGCCAATATCGACCGCACGTATTCTACAATTCATTATCGCAATATCGATATCGACGACGGATACCTTGATCCAACATATCAAAAAGATTTCCGTTGGCGCAGGAATTACGAACTCCGCTACAAACTGTCGCAAAATCTTTCGATGAACTTTTCGGCAAACAACGAGAGCCGCGTTAATCCCGACGGACAGATCGACCGTTTTGCCGTGGAGAACGAGCGTGAAAAAGACACTTTGTTTATGAAGTTCCTCGATTTAGGATACAACACCCTTTACAAGCAGAATGTGAAATTCCAATATCAGGCGCCCATCAATAAGATACCGTTGTTTAACTGGGTATCTGCCAACGCTATTTACAATGCCGACTACCAATGGGAACGCGGAATCGACCCCGTGGAGGTGGCTGCTACCGACACCACACCCTCTTATACTATCAACCACGGCAACACTATATCCAACAATGGTGTGCTTACTCTTAACGGAGCGTTGAACTTTGAGTCTATCTACCGCAAAGCGCCATATTTCCGCGATGTGATGAAACGTTTCAGCAAAGACGGTCGCAAAAAGGCGAACAACGAAAAACGTGAAGTTACCGCCACCAAAAACAATCTGCGTTTTGCCAAGGGGGTCGGACGCATAATCTATCACAACCTTGGAACCACCGATGTTGACGCCAACGTCACCGACATTGACGGACAGCCCATAAATGGCAGCGTGAGCGTGGTTGATAAGAACAGGATACGCTTTACCGCCGACGACGATTACGAAGGCTGTACCGCTGTAATAACCGGCAAAAAGGATGTAAACGATAGTCCGATTGTGGTGGCTACCGACTATCTGGCTATGGCACTGATGAGCGTAAGGAATATTTCTGTCACCTACAAAAACCAGCGTTCCAATACTCTCACGGGCTATCGTCCAGATACAAAGGTGTTTGGTTCTAATTATACCGACGGCATGATAACCCCTGGCATCGACTATCTTATGGCACTCAACGATGAGGATTTCCACCTTTACGCAGCCGATAAGGGTTGGCTGTTGCAAGATTCAACCCTTGCCGACCCTGTTTTGTACACCAAAGGCAACAGCATCGGCGTAAGAGTGGCTCTCGAACCTATTAACACATTTAGGATAGATGTAAATTTTGACCGTAGCATAGTTTACAACACCGAAGAGTTTTTTGCCTATGCCACCGACATTGACGGATGGCAGACTTCGAGCCGGGTAAAACACGGAAATTTCCGCATCAGCTACAATATGATAAAGACCGCCTTCCACAAAGTTGGCGACGACTACTCTTTGGATACATACAACAAATTTCTCAATCACCGTGAAATTATCGCCGAGCGTCAAGCCGAGCGCCGTATGGGGTTGAAAGGTTACGACCCAACACCGCAGGTCGACGCCGAAGGAAATCTTATTTATGACAACTATCCCAACGGATACAGCAAAACGCATCAAGATGTGCTCTTGCCTGCTTTCCTTGCTGCATACGCCGGTACCGACCCTCATAAGATAAGGCTCAACCCGTTTTTGAAAATACCTATGCCAAACTGGCGAATCAACTACAAGGGTCTGGGTAATATTCCTCTGCTCAAAAATGTTGTCCGTTCGGCTATGCTTACACACGCCTACACATCGTCTTATTCGATAACCAACTTTAAAAACAACGCTGAATATAGTTTCGACGACGAATACAATTTTGGATATAGCTTTGCCCGCTACAGCGCCAACAACCTCTTTATTCCGCAGTACGAGATAGCCGCCGTTACCCTCGACGAAAAATTTGCTCCCCTTGCCGGAATCGACATTTCGTGGGTAAACCTTATGAGCACCAAATTTGAGTACCGCCGTACACGCCAAATCACCCTCGGATTTGCCAACAGCCAGATATCCGAAATGTACCGCAAGGAGTGGATTATTGGCGTGGGCTATAAGTTTGCGCAGCTGCCGCTCAATATACGCACCTCGGGCGGAAGCAACCGTTTCAAGAGCGACCTCGACCTTAGAGCCGACTTTGTTATCGACGACGACAAGACCATAATCCGCGAGATAGAAAACCTCTACGACCAGATTTCGGCAGGACAGACAAGCTTTTCTATCAAGTCTACTGCCGACTACCGCCTCTCGGAACGTTTTAAAGTGCAATTGTACTACAACCATCAGATAACTAATCCGATAATTTCTACAAGTTACCGCACAAGCAACATAAAATTTGGATTTAGCATAACGATGAGCTTGGATTAATAATGAGTAATTAAAAAAAATGTATTTTATAGTGTTATTTACATTTAGAATAATTACCTTTGCAAATAATGCGATTTAGGTTTGTAATATTAACAATGTTGCTGGCAGTTTTTGAAATAGCTGCCGCCGCACCGCCAAAAAAGCCTCATAAGGTTTCTGTTGGCGGCGACAGCACTTCCTATATATATTACCATTCACAACCGTCGGTAGACCTTTTTTATTGGGAAAAATCGGTACGTATCGCACCTCCTCCGCCACCGCAGGTTACTGTTTCGCCGCTTGTAGATACCCTTTGCGCCCAGCTGACTAAAAATTCACAGCCGCTGTTCGCTATTCCTGAAACTCGTCCGCGCTTGCAGAATAGCGTGGTTACTTTTGAAATTAACGAAACCGAATATCTTGTGGGCATTCCTACCGACAATACCTCGTATATGTACCGGCGTCGCGACCGTGATACTTATACCCACGCCGATTCGTTGGTGATGTACATGCCGTTTGACCTTACAAAACTTGGCAACTTTACTCTGCCATTCTACGGTATTGACGCTTGGCAGATAGAGATTGAGAACAAAGTACCCGAACGTTTCCATATCGACCTTGGCAGCAAGAAAAGCAGTATTGAGTTTCCTTCCGAGATGCTAATACCTATGATATTGAGCCTAATTTTAATCCTTATAGCCAATTTTTACTCCCATGGGTACATTCATCGCCTTTTGATGATAAACTGTTTCTACAACGCCTTTAACAACGCCGCTTCGGAACGTAACATCTCCGCCGAAAAAGCAGGCTGGACACTTTTTGCGAATTATATCCTCAACGTGTCGATGTTTGCTCTGATAATAATGGCGAAGTACGGCATCAACCAGCCTTTTTATTGTTTGCTGGCATTGCTAATCGGTTGCGGATCAGTAATTGTAATTTTCCTAATTAAACTATTGGTTTCAATGTTTTTTAGCAACCTTTTCCTCTGCCGCGACACCTTTAAGCTGCATTACACCAACCTGTCGTACATACTGCAGATGCTCGGCGTGGTGCTGCTGCCCATAAATTTTTGTATGGTGTATATCGGCTACCAATTTACCGTTGAAACACTGTTTGTGATAGGGGCAGGGGTGTGCATATTGGCGGAATTGATTAAATTAATTAGGTTGATTAAAATAATTTTTGATAAACATTTTTCTACTTTTTATTTATTTTTATACCTTTGCGGCGTGGAATTTTTGCCAGTGATGCTCGCAGTCAAGATACTGTCCCGCTGATTAGTTGAGACGCAGATTTTCCACCACGTGGGACAGATGGGATAAATTAAAAATAAAGAGTTTTGAAAGTTACTAATTTGCTGATCTCTCAGCCAAAACCCGTAGGCGACAGCAGCCCTTATTTTGATTTGGCTGAAAAGTTGAAACTTAATGTTACCTTCCGACAGTTTATCAAGATTGTCGGCGTAAGCACAAAAGATTTCAGGGCACAGCACATCAATTTGCCCGACTACACTGCCGTTATCTTTACAAGCAAAATCGGCATCGACAATTTTTTCCGAATAGCAAAGGAGACAAAATATGTTGTTCCTGAGACTTTGAAGTATTTCTGCACCACCGAGCAGATAGCACTTTATCTCCAGAAGTATATCGTGTACCGCAAGCGCAAGATATTCCACGGCAAAAATTCATTCAGCGACACTATCGACGCCTTGAAAAAGAATATTGCTGAGAAATTCCTCCTCGTTACCAGCGACGTGAGCAGCAACGAGATTCCCGATTTTCTCAACAGCGTGGGCATCAAGTTCGACAAGTGCGTGATGTACCAGACCGTGAGCGCCGAGCTCGACGACCTTAAGCCCGACTTCCCCAATTTCCAAGTGCTTGTGTTCTTCACTCCTGCGGGAATCAAGAGCCTTCACGAAAACTTCCCCGACTTTGAGCAGGGCGACGTTAAGATTGCCGCCTTCGGACACTCTGCGTGGGAGGCTGTGGAAAAATACGGCTACCGCTTGGATATAAAGGCTCCTACAGAAGAGGCCAAGAGCATGCCTGCCGCATTAGAGCAGTTTATTATCGCTAACAACAAGAGAAAATAGAGATATTTTGCACAAGACCGATACATTAGGCAAAACAGACCGGCTAAAAAGCCTTGTCCGTATCGAAAATCTTTTTAATACGGGGCGGTCGTTTATGTCCTTTCCTTTTGTGGTATACTATACAGTAGGAGGCAAGTTCGACAACGACAACAGCCAGATGATGGTATCGGTGAGCAAGCACTTGTTTAAGCATGCCGTAGACCGCAACCGCATAAAGCGTCTTACCCGCGAGGCATACCGTTTGCGCCGTCACCGTCTTGAAGTCGACGGAGTGATATTCAGCATAGCCTTTGTATACAAGTCGCGCAAGATAGAGAGTTTTGAAACAGTGTCGCAGACAATGGAGGGCATAGTCAACAGGTTTTTGACCATATTGTCGCAACCAGCGCCTGTGCAACAATAAAAATCAATAAATATAGAATAAAAAAAGCCTTGCTATTCAGCAAGGCTTTTTTTATGGTTCTTAACATCGTTTAGAACGAGTCTTCTTCTGTTTCGCGGTCGATAATGTAAACCGAAATGCAGCCTTTGAGTTTTTCGAGGGGCACTGCGTAGCCTTCTTCTTGTGTTGGCTGCTGAGCCTGCTGACGGGGCTGTTCGTAGTCGTAGTCGTCGTAGGTGTACTCTTGCACCTGCTCTTTAGGCATTTCTACCTCTTTTACGTCTAACATTATTTTGAGAGAAGTAGACGACACGGGAGTGAAGTCGAAAAACGGATGCACGAATCTGTTTTTCTTGAGATCCATATACTCCTGCAATGCTGTCTGCTGGGGGCTTTTCGGCTCGTCGTTGTCTAGTTTGCCAGGAACGTTCACAACTACCTCGCCAGTGCTCATATCGATGATTTTAACATCGATATTGTTGTTGAATACTGTGCTTGCGAAAAACTGTATTCTGTAGTCCATACCTTTGGTAATCGGCAGTACAAACTCGTATTTGCGTCCTGTCTGGCACATTGCACTTTTTGATGCGGTATTGTAACGGTAGGGAGCCATCGGTTTACGCATCTTCAGTTGGTCGCTGCAAGTAGTTTGTGCTTGAAGCCCCAAAGGCACTGATACTAAAACAACAAGTAAAAATTTAAATATATTTTTCATATTTGTAGAAGTTTAATATTTACTTATTTAACGTTGTTTATTGTGATATTATTTCTTACAGAGGTAATTGTTTCTTTAATTTTCTTAAAATTATTTTCTGTCATCTTAATTTTCATTCCTCCACCTACTTTGATAGCGCCAGAATTGCTTGTAGAAGCTGAAGCCTGGTTCTTTTCAACGGTAAGTTCGTCGAAAGCTTCTTTTAGGGGAGTGAGGTCGGCGATTGTAGATTTGATAGAGGGGTCGGCCTGCTGCTGTTCAAGACGGAGCATAAGGTTGTCGAAAATAATTTTCTGGTCGGCAATGCGCTGGATAGTAGGATTGTCGGCTTCGTATTTGTCTACCGAGTTAACAACGATGTAAAGGAATTCGAGCCATCCGCCGGTTGAAATCAGCGTCATGGTTTTAGAGCGGTTTTTAGAGTCGAGGAATGTCTGGATGTTCAAATAGATGTCGCTTGCCATCTGTTTGAGCGAGTCGCGGTTGTCGGTGAGCGATTTGAGTCTGTTTTCGAGGGCAGGAGTGAACACGTTGCCGATACCGATAGCGTCGGAAAGCTGGTGCACTACTGTGAACTCTTTGTAAGATTCGAGCGATTTTTCAAAGGCTGCGCAGTATGCCATGTCGGCGGTGTATGTGCCGAAGTTCAGCTCTTTGGATTTTACGTCGATGTATTTGTCGATATTTTCTACCGGGTTGATGAGGCCGGGTACGAACTGAAGGCTTTTGTCTTTAGTGAAGGCGAAGAGGTCTTCGGGAGAGGGTATCAGATAGAAATTGTTTTCGTTTGTCTGATTTGTCTGGGTCTGTTGCTGATCCTGTTGTTGTTGCTGATTGTTCTGGTTGTTGCCGTCGCCTGCACACGACTGAAACATTAATGCCGATGCTGCTACGATGGCGCAGATAGGTGTTGCTTTAATTTTCATTTTTTGAAGTTTTTGATTTTTGTTTATATTTAATTGTTGTCTTGTTTGTTCCATACAAGTTTTTTGCCGAAACCTAACCTGTTGTCGGTAAGTTTGTAGTAATAAGGCTCTAAAACCACGTATGTGCCCGGTACGGCTATTGCGTAGGGGTATTTTATCAGGTATGTTTTTTTTGCGTGCGAGAGGTCGTCGTCGGTGGGGACAACGGCTTTGGCGCATATCTGCAACCCCTGTAGCTTGCCCACTTCCTTGGTCTCCAATACTATGGAGGCTGCCACCTGGTGGTTTTGGGCTATCTCCTTCATGTGACGGGTGTTTTCGGCATCTGTCTTAATAATAAAGGTGTTGCGTTCGTTGTCGTAGGCGTAGAAGCAGTCGCAACAGTATGGCTGGCTGTCGGCGCAGGTGGCCAATACCAGCACGTGGTGGTTGCCGATAAACTCCGTTATCTTATTGTCTAATTTTTCTTCCATTTGGTTGCATTTGTTTAGTTATCGGAGCCGAAAGGAATGCCATTTTCAATCTCCTTAAAGTCGGTGCTGATAACGGCAAATTCTGAACGACGGTTTAACTGATGGCAAATTTCGCGGTCTTGATTGCTGGTGAGATTGTTGATAAATGCCTCGCTGAGCACGTCGCCCTCTTTGAGGAAGGGATATTTGTCGGCTATCTTTTTCGTAACTTTTACAGGATTGGATTCGCCCATACCTTTTGAGGTAAGACGGGCGGGATTGATGCCTTTTGACACAAGGTAGTTGACAACGCTCTTGGCGCGCTCGTCGGAGAGTTTGAGGTTTGCCTCATCGTTGCCACGGAAGTCGGTGTTGGCGCGCAACTCTATGGTAATATTGCTGTTAACGTTGAGCACTTCAACCAATTTGTCGAGACTTACCATAGATTCTTCGCGGAGGTTTGCCTTGTTAAAGTCGTACTCGATGTTCTCGATCTCAATTACCTGATTGATAGGCGACATAAGTATCTCGATATGGAGCACTGTGTTTTCGGTTAAGCCTTTGGTAGTTTCTTTGCCAACGCCTTTGAGAAATCCCGGCTTGTTGGTAACGAACATATAGTCAAGGTTTTCGTTGAGCTTAAAGGTAAATGCACCTGCATTGTTGGTTTTGGTTTCGAGCTGAGTGCCGTCGCTACCTGTAAGTTTTACCTCTGCGTCGGTGATTACCACGGTGGTCTCCTCGTTTTTAACAACGCCCTCGATGCTTACCTCGATAGGGGGGAGGTAGAAGGCATAGATGTCGTCGCCACGGCTGCCCTCGCGGTTAGACGAAAAATAGCCTTTCTGGAATTTTTTGAAGAATGTGATGCCGAAATCGTCTCCGGCTGAGTTGATGGGCACCTGCATGTTTTCGGTGTGTGTAACGCCGTCTTTGGTGTAATGCTTAAAGATATCTAATCCACCGAGACCGCCGCGACCGTTGCTCGAAAAATAGAACGAGCCGTCGGCAGCGGCAAAGGGATAAAGTTCGTCGTCTTGAGTGTTGATGCTTCCGCCAAGGTTCTGCGGGTCGCTCCATTTGTTTTTGCCTTCGCGGGTTACTTTCCAAATATCTCTGCCACCGAGACCGCCGGGAGCGTCGGACGAGAAGTAGAGTGTGCGGCCGTCGGGACTAAGGCATGGGTGACCTACCGAAACTGCGGTATCCTGAAACAGTTGAACCTCTTCGGGAGCCGACCAAGTGGCGTTTTCTAACAATGTGCTGGTGTAGATTCTGCATCCGAGGTTCTGGTTCTTGATGTTTTTGCACGATGTGAAATACATTGTCTGACCGTCGGCAGATATGCAGGGACTACCCTCGTCGAAATTGGTGTTGATAGCACCCTCGGCAGGAATTGGAATGCTCCATTTGCCTTTTTTGTCGCGCTTGGAGTAGAAAATGTCGGTGTAATACTGTCCGCTGTTGGCGTTGCGCTCGTTGCCTGTGGCACTTTCGCGAGCCGATGTGTAGAAAATTTCGGTTGAGTCGGTTCCGAAAGCGGGAGCAAAGTCGCTCTCTTTGTCGTTGAGCCAACGTGCGGGGTAAACAATGTATCTGGTGGGTTTCTTTTCCCATTGAAGGGCGGTTTCGCAATCTTTTACGCCTTGTTCGCCGCGTTTGTCGTCGGGAACGAGGTCGATGTAACTACTATAAGTGGCTGAGGCATCTTCGTAGTTGCCACGCATTTTGAGAGCATCGGCAAGGTAGAGAGTAGCCAAGGGGTTAGAATATTTTGCTTGGACAGCCTTTTTGTACCAACGTTCGGCGTTGCGGGGGTCGCTGGTTTTGCGGGCACATTCGCCAAGGTAGAAACAAATTTTGCCTTTTGTAGGACGGTCTTTGGTTTTGGGATAAAGTTTCACAAGCATTTCGGAGCATTTGGTGTATTCTCCTGAGTTGAAATAGGTGAGAGCCTTATCCACCTTTTTGTTC
>JAGCYI010000205.1 GCA_017960885.1 Bacteroidales bacterium | reverse complement strand
TTTATAACAATATGCGGCTGTTGACTTTCCATAGCGTTAAATATTCTTTGCAATATTAACAACTATTTCTCAAATTTTCAAAACTATTTTATTTTTCCATCATTTTGATAATGTCAACGTTAAGTTGCTTCAAAAAAAATTGCACAAATCAACAGATAATTATATTTTTGTGAAAAATTAAAAAGTTATGCAATTCAAAGAAGGACTTGGTTGGAAGGCTTGTTACGACGAGGAGCGAAACCTCTATACCGCAGAGCGCAGTTGGCGGGGCTATTACCAACTTTGTGAGATTGACAAGGCCACATACGACGCACTCGGAGCCGAACCAATTGACGGCGAAAGAGACGACAAATTAATTGCGTCGGGGCGGTGTCTCTTTGAGGCCGACGACGATTATTACACTTCGCCATATTGTATCGTAAAAGACGACAACTATAATACACTTGCGCCTTGGTCACGGGCTAAGGCAAGGTACGACAGGACATATAATCGGGAGAATCATTAAAGCAAGAATAATTGTTATTTTTGTTATAATTCCCCGAAAATAATCACACCTCTTTTTCTTTTATCTCCTCTTAAACAAGACATTTTGTATATCTAATCCGTTCTGAATTTATTTTTATCTGCATAATGCTTTGACCGGGAAAAAAATTACAAACAATTGCTTATAAAATCTGCAAAACCGAGGCGCACCAAACACCAAAAGACATTATAAATGAGTTTCTTACAGGCGAAATTCAAAACACACTCCTCACCACCGACCTCAGCATCCAAGAACTCACCGACCGTTTCTTCTTTCCCGACCCAACCGCCTTCGGACAGTTTTTCAAACGTCAGACGGGAATGTCGCCGGGTGAGTTCAGAAAGAGGTTTGGGTGAATTTATGCTATCTACATTTCCACCGAAGATGTTCCCTCACGCCGCCATATACTCCTTAGGTGTCTTGCCCGTCTTGCGCTTGAAGAATCTCACAAAATGCTGCGGATAGCCGAAGCCCAACTTGTAGGCTACTTGCGAAACACTGTAATTGCCTGAGTTTAAGAGTTCTTTGGCGCGGGTAACAATCTTTGCCGCTATGAAATCCTGCGCCGTGCTGCCCGTCTCGGTCTTTACCAATTCGCCAAAATATCCGGACGTGAGGCTGCACTTGTCGGCAAAATATGCCACCGACGGAATACCCTCTGTCTCAGCCTTTTGGTCGAGATATTCGCGGAGAAGTTTTTCAAATTTCTTCACTACTTCGTGGTTGATTTCCTCGCGCGTGATGAACTGACGGTCGTAAAACCTCAGGCAATAATTCAACAGCAACTCGATGTTTGAGACAATTAGTTCGCGTGTGTGCTTGTCGATGGCGTGGCGGAGTTCCTGACTTATCATATCCAAAACGCTACGGAAAATCTCAATTTCGCCCGTGGAGAGGTGCAGCGCCTCATTGCTCGAATAGGAGAAAAATTCGTATCGCGACATCTGCCGTCCCAACTGCGTGCGTGCAAGAAAATCGGGATGAAACACCAACGCCGTCCATTTGGGCATAGCAACGTCAGGGTTCGGCTCTATGTGGATAGTCTGTCCGGGCGCAAAAGAAGTTACGGTCATCTCGTCAAAATCGTATTTGGTGCGCCCGTAAGAGAGTTTGCAGCCCTTGTTCTCTTTGAGAAACAGCGCGTAAATGCCGTAATGCACATTGCTTTCTTCAACGATTACCGACTTATTGAACCTGAACACGCTCACAAGCGGATGCAGAGTTTCGATGCCGTAATAATCGTTGAACTCTTGGACGGTGTTGAAGTTTATTTCTTGCATAGTTATAGTTATTTCAAATTTTCAATGAAAAATGCCTCAATCTTGTCGTATGGAATCACGCCCGCCTTGTTGTCGTAGAGGTCGGTGTGCACTGCGCCGGGGATTATCAGGAGTTCCTTGTTGCCTTCCTTAGCGGATTGATTCTCAACTTGTTTGCCTGTCATCTGAGCAAAAGCGTACTCGCTGAAATAGCGGCTGTGGGCTTTTTCGCCGTGAATCAACAGCACGGGACTCTCGATTTCGGAGGCGTAACAGAGGAGTTTTTGGTTGAGAAACGACTGACAGCCAATTACATTCCACCCGTCGTTGGAGTTGCCGCTGCGCTTGTGGTAGCCACGGGGAGTTTTATAATAGTCGTAATAATCCTTTACAAAAAACGGCGCATCTTCGGGCAGAGGGTCAACAACGCCGCCTGCACGTTTGTAACTACCTGAACGATAATCTTCTGTACGTTGTGCGGCAATGTCGCGGCGTTTTGCCATACGTTGGGCGGGAGTGTCCTCGCTGCCGAAATATCCCTCGGCTGTTACCTTGCTCATATCGTACATTGTGGAGGTTACGGTGGCTTTGATACGCGGGTCGATGGCGGCGGCGTTGATTGCCATTCCTCCCCAACCGCAAATGCCTATGATTCCGATTTTTTCGGGGTCAACGTTGTCTTGGACAGAGAGAAAATCCACCGCCGCAAGAAAATCCTCGGTGTTGATGTCGGGCGATGCCATTCTGCGTGGTTCGCCGCCGCTCTCGCCTGTAAACGAGGGGTCGAAGGCAATTGTCAGGAATCCGCGTTCGGCCATCGTCTGCGCGTAAATGCCTGAGGTCTGTTCCTTTACCGCGCCAAAAGGACCGCTAACTGCGATTGCGGGCAATTTGCCATTGGCGGTTAGGGGTGTGTACATATCTGCGGCGAGGGTGATGCCGTAACGGTTGCGGAATGTCACCTTCTTATGGCTTACCTTTTCGCTCTTGGCAAAAGTCTTGTCCCATTCTTGGGTTAGTGTAAGTGTCTGTTCCATTGTGTTTTCTGTTTTAATCTGATTGTTGCAGGAAGACAAAAGTCCGCAAGCAAAAACCGCTGTTAATATAAGATTTTTCATTGTATTTTTGATAATTATTTTACTTCTAATTTTACTTCAATTTCGCCGTCGCCGAGAAAATCCAAAAGATCTTCTTTGCCGACATCCTGTATCTTGGCAATTCGTGTGAAATTCCACGTGTTTTTGCCGTAATAAATGCAAAGGTTGTTGCCTTGATAGAGGATGATGTCGCCCGGCGAGGTAGTGATTTGTTCGTTGTTTTGGGGGAACGACACACCGAGGTCGCCCACCTTTTCAAAACCGCCGTAATCTTCTGCCTTGTAGGTGATTGGCGATTGTTTGAGAGCCTCTATGAGAGCCTCCACGCTACTGTTTTGGGCAAAATCCGCAGTCAAAGACCTGCCGCCCACCGTGATAATGAGTTGTGGTGCCATTTGTTCGTCGTCTTGTTGGGGGTTATCTTCTTGTTCTATGTCAGTTTCTTGGTCGGTAATAATTTGAGGTTCAATAGGTTTGGGGTCATCCTCCTCCTTTGACCCACAAGCGATTACCGCAAATATCATCACCGAAAATATGAATAATAATTTTTTCATAGCGATAAAAAAAATTAATGGTTTAACAACGCTGCAAAATTGGAGATAATCTACGGTGTTAAAGGTATATATTTTTCGGGAAAAAGTACCAAAATTTCGGGAGGGGAAAATTTCAAATCTGCTTCTCTCTGCCACGGGTGATTAAAAAAAGTTTGCGCATCCGAGAAATAATCATTATATTTGTGCCTATTATAAAACGAAATCATTATGGGCATCTACCTCAATCCGGGAAGCGTCGGCTTCAAAGAGACTTTGGCAGCCGATATATACGTTGATAAATCAATGTTAATCAGTGAATTAAACAAGTTTGTCGACAAGAGTAACAAATACATCTGCGTATCGCGACCGAGACGTTTCGGCAAGACCATCGCCACCAATATGCTGTGCGCATACTATTCCAAAGGATGCGATTCGAGAGAAATTTTCGACAAATTGAAGATTTCCAAGGCTAAGAATTATGAAAAATATCTCAACAAACTCAATTTCATTTCGATAGACGTTGCGGGCGAGTATCAGAACGCAGGCGACAAGGATCAAATGCTCGTGAAACTTACCGCAAAGGTGAAAAAGGAGTTTATGTCGCAATTTCCAAAGATTGATTTTTCGCTTTGTGAATCTATTGCTGACTGTATGTTGGAGGTCTATGCCGCCACCAACGAAACTTTTGTAATAATCCTCGACGAATACGACTGCCTTGTACGCAACAATTTTGACACACATTTGTTTGCCGACTATTTGGAATTTTTGAACGGATTGTTCAAGAGCAACACACTCAGACCCGCCATTTCGCTTGCGTACCTCACAGGAATTTTGCCCGTTGTGCGGGACAGGGTGCAGAGCAAACTCAACAATTTCAGAGAATACACAATTCTCAACGCCTACGAACTTGCGGAATTTGTAGGTTTCACAGAGCAAGAAGTCAAGCCGTTGTGCAAAAAATATAAAGTAGATTTTGCGCAGTGTAAAAAAGAATATGACGGTTACTCGCAAAACGGTTACGAAATCTACAATCCCGAATCAGTAGTTATGTGTATGGAAACCAAAGAGTTCGGCAACTTTTGGGGCAAGACATCGACCTACGCCGTCATCACCGACCGCCTCAAACACAACTACAAGGGCGCAAAAGAGGACGTCATTAAGATGATTGCGGGCGAGGAAGTCAAGGTGGACGTTGAGATGTACCTCAACACGATGACCGACTTTACGGTGAAGGACGATGTGTTTACATACTTGATTCATCTTGGATATTTGGCATACGACAAAGACAAAGAAACTTGCCGCATACCAAACCGTGAGGTTCGCAAGGAATGGTACAGGGCGGTTGCCGCAATGCCCGATTATTCCAAGACAGACGAAATCATCAAGGCGTCAGAAGAACTTTTGGAACAGACGTACTTGAAAAACTCCGCCGCAGTTGCCGCCGCGTTGGACGAAACACACATCCACGTTACCTCAAACCGCAATTACAACAACGAAAACGCCCTCGCCTCGGCGGTTTACATCGCCTTTGTCCACGCACTCAACTATTACAACTGTTTCAAGGAACTCACCACGGGAAAAGGTTTCGCCGACTTGGTTTATGTCCCGGTAGAAAAAGACCCGGAACACCCTGCGATGATATTCGAGTTGAAGCACAACCAATCAACAGGAAAGGCGTTGCAACAAATTCAAAGCAAACAATATTTTGAGGCGTTGGACAATTACAAGGGCCATTTGCTATTTGTCGCCATCAATTACGACCAAGACACCAAAAAGCACGAATGCGAGATTACCGAGTGGGAGAAGTAATAATCTTAAAAACAAATTATTATGACCGAAAACAAACTCAGGCTTTGCACCACTACCATTGGCGACCTTCTTTGCAAAAATCGGATTTCGCTATCAATGGACGACGGCAAAGCCATTGACAATGTGTCGCTTACGATTCCAGAATACCAACGTCCGTACAAGTGGACTGCCAAAAATGCAAACCAACTTTTGGACGACATTCTTTTGGCAATGAACTACCAAAAAGAGGTTTATAGGGTCGGGACACTGATTTTGCATCTTGACGAAAAACAAAATTACAACATCGTGGACGGTCAGCAACGTACAATAACGTTCTCATTGTTACTTAGGGCGTTAGGCTATGAGGGAATTGACTTTTTGCAACAAAAACTGCCTGACGACGAACACACCGTGCATAATATCCTCAAAAATTCCAAAATATTCGGGCGGCGGATTGACGGATTGGATAAGGAAAAACTATCTGATTACATAAAGTCTAAATGCGAACTTATTGTGGTGATTACAAGCGACTTGTCTGAGGCATTCCAATTTTTTGACTCGCAAAACGCACGTGGCAAGGCACTTTATCCCCACGACTTGTTGAAAGCGTTTCATCTCAGGGAAATGTCAGAAATTTCCGCAGTAGAAACCGAAAAAATTGTACGGATATGGGAGGACACCGACCAAAGGAACCTTTCATCACTTTTCAGCGATTATCTATACCGCATAAAGGAATGGCTCAAAGGCAACCGTTCCGAGGTGCTGTGCGAAAAAAATATTGACATTTTCAAAGGCGTAACAGCCAAAGACACACATCCTTACGCGCAGTTTTACAAAGGTGCTTTCGCATACGCAGACGGATTCAACCACTCGTCCGCACCTTTTGTTACAGGTGCAAAAAATCTTAAACCATTTCAGTTGAATACACCGATTATTGCCGGGAAACCGTTTTTTGAGTATACAAAGCACTATTTCGACATCCTCGCCGACATCCGTTGCAACGACAAATATTTCGGTTATTTCATCAACGGAAACGAGATTGTAAAAACGCTTGACAATTATTATTGGAGGCGCACCGGCGACAAAATTACGCGCCTGATGTTCGATACGGCAGTGTTGGTCTATGTTGACAGGTTTTGCCCCGAAGTGCCGTCAAGAAGTGACCTCGAAATGTTCGACAAGTTTGTAAATCAGGCGTTTATATGGGCGTATTCGATGCGGGCACAGTATCAGAACGTAGGTTGGCAAGTGGCTCAAAACTATATAACCGAAAATTCAAGAGACAACATACGCAACAGTCTTAATATCTACAAGTTGATAGCCGATAGCGATTCGCCGGTGTCGTTGCTTTCAAAACTTTCAGACCTGTTGTTGCCGTTGAATTTATCTGATATTAAGGCTGATAAGTCAAAAATAAACAATGCGGCGGTTAACGGTGTTTACGAAACATACTTGCATTATTTCGATGCGCTAAAATTTTTGGAGGACTAACTATGAACGACAACATACTCGCAGAAAAATCCATAAGGGAAATATTTGTCAGCGGAAACGGCTGTTGCTACGAAGTGCCTGTATATCAGCGCAATTACGCTTGGGAAAAAGATGAAATCGACAACCTTGTGCAAGATGTGCTTGATTCGATGCAGAAATCACTCTCAAAACCCTATTACATAGGCACTTTGGTAACATTCAACAAAGGCGAAAATGTTTTTGAGGTAATCGACGGACAACAGCGGCTTACAACTATCAGGTTGATTTTGAACGTTTTGAATGTGGAAATAAAGAACCCTCTCAAATACCGCGCCCGTAAAAAATCCGACACTACATTAAAACATCTTGCTGATTTAAAGCAAGTTGACGAATATGACAACGGCATTATAAACGGTCTCGAATTTGCCAGAAAAGCAATCGACGAAAAAGTTGGCAGCGGCGGCGGTTTCAAGGATTATTTTTTGGACAACGTTCACATAATCCATTACCAAGTGCCTAAGGACATAGACCTTAACCACTATTTTGAAGTGATGAACTCACGCGGCGAACAACTTGAAAAACACGAGATTGTCAAGGCACAACTGATGCAGAAACTCTCTGACGGCGGCGCCCAGTCAACTTTCAACAAAATTTGGCAGGCGTGCAGTCAGATGCCGCTGTATGTGCAACAAACCGACGAGTTTGAAAAAGAAAAACTGTTTTCGGGCAAATTGGACAGTTTTCTGCCTAATGATTTTGACCAAATTGCAAGTATTTCAGACAAAAGTACTGACGGGAAACTGTCAATAAAGGAAATTTTAGGAACCAAAGAGTTAACTAAACTTGATCATTCAAAGGACATCAAAGACACGTTCCAGCCGATAATAGATTTTCCTAATTTTTTGCTTATCGTCTTGAAAATTATGCGGATTAAGCATCAGGATTTTGATCCGCAGGATTTCAAACTTGACGACAAAGAACTTTTGGACGAGTTCAGAAAGGCAGATTTCGACAACAATTCCGTAAAGGAGTTTGGATACTTGCTGATTAAATGCAAATTTCTGTTAGACAACTATATAGTTCATCACGCAAACGAGGACGACACCGCCAAAAACAATCCGTGGAAGTTGCAAATTTTGCGGAAAAATTCGCAAAACAAGCCCGCCGCCGAAAATCTAACCGCCGACAAACCACTGCAAGACAGTCTTGTACACCTATTATCAATGTTTGAGGTGTCGTTTACTCCGAGGCAGCGAAAAAATTACCTTTTTTATATACTTCTGTATCTCAACGATTTGCCAACAATCAACATTGCCGAGTACCATAATTTTGTGGAAACACTTGCCGATTGGTATTGTGACAAAATCTACTTGGACCATCAGAATCTTAACGAAAAAAACACTCCTTTGCCGGGCAGTTTCGACGAGGCTGTTTTGCACGACAACAAGTTGTATTTTGGTGATTATGCCCCTCATACAACAGACGATTTTTTTAGCATTTACGGCGACGGTACAACGAAGACGCGCGGCATTCCGCTCTTTGTCTTCAACTATTGCGACTACAAGATTTGGAAATTCTACCAAAACAGTCTTCGCGGCGAGAAATTATCCGAAAAAAGTCAAGAACGCAGAAATTTTTTCAGCGAACTTGGCTGCAACGATTTCGGGCTTGATATTTTCAACGAATTTTACTTTTCGCGCACTCGCCGCAGCCTCGAACATTTTTATCCTCAGGCCACCGCCGATGGCAAAGACGGTCATCTTAACGAACATCAAATCAACTGTTTCGGCAACTTTGCGATGATAGGTAGCGCAATCAACAGTAGCGGTTCAAATTGGGATCCGAAGACAAAACTATCGCATTACATCGATGACGGTTCAGGCAAGGTCAACAAAGTGAGCGTCGCCTCACTAAAATTTGCGATTATGATGCAGATTTGCAAAGATCACGGCAAATGGGATTTTTCCGAAATAACCGAGCATCAGACCAAAATGGCGGTGTTGATGTTGAAATAATATTTACCACAAATCTGATTTTGAATTTGTTGATAAAAATTGCGGAGAATTCAAAGCCTCTTGAAGGTCTATTTTTTTGCCTTTTCCCTTTCTTCTCTTTCGATTTCGATGATCCTCTCTAAATCTTCGAGAGAACTTCCGGGATACACCTTGCTGTAATTGTCATTAAACTGACTTTCAGTAATACCACACTTTGCAAGTGCTTCCTTTTTTGGCATCCCACGCCTCATCTTAACACTTGCAGTCCTTATCATCATTTCCAAATGCGAACACTCATCTTGCAGCAATTCGAGGTGCATTTCAGGAGTAAATTCATCGTTTAATTTTGCCATAATTGTTTTGTTGAGTTTTCCGCAAAGATACCTTCTTTTTTTGTAAAATCAAAATGTATTATTACCCTTCTGAGTAGTTTTCATATGCCAAAATATTGTCAGCATAATATCACGTTGCGTACCATCATCTCCATATGTTAAAAATCAAAAAAAATAACTCCATATTTCACTTTTTAGTAAAATGTTTGTTTTATATTAGCATTTGAAATAAAAAGGACGGCTCGATAGTTATTACTGAAAACCAAATTCAAACCGATAAAACCTTTGACCTATGAAAACTATCTCTACCACATTTGCCCAAATGACAGCCGCTGTTCCGCCCGAAATCCGTCAGGAAATCGATTTGGAATTTGCTGTTTCAAACCGTATAGAGGAACTAATGAAAAAATACGGCTTTACAAAATTACAGTTAGCCCAAAAACTCGGCAAACGTCCGAGCGAAATTACCAAATGGCTCAGCGGTCAGCATAATTTCACGCTGCGCACCATAGCACAACTCTCAGCCTTTTTCGGCGAACCGTTGGTGTGGGCGTAAATATTTCAGCATACATATTCCCAATCTACCCCCTAAAACCACTTCTTTTTTAGCCATTCCCGCACCGGCAAATTGAAGTAAAAACTGCAATACTCCATTTTATTTACTGCATTATTCCACCGCTGAAAAATCGTCCGAAAGGCAACCGCATTATAACTTTGCCTCTTGGAAAAATAAACTTTTCAACGATGGATAATTTGATTAAATCACTGAACGAAAAATTTGCAAAATCGTCCGCTGAGGAGGTTTTGAGGTACTTCCTTGACAAATACAAGGGAGCTATTGGACTGTCGTCGTCGCTGAGTTACGAAGACCAAGTGCTCACGCATTTAATTTGCTCTATCGACAAGACGGCGAAGATTTTCACCCTCGACACGGGCAGGTTTTTCCCCGAAACCTATTCGCTCATCGACAATACAAATATGCGTTACGGCATTAAATTGCAGGTATATTTTCCTGATTACCAAAAAGTTGAACAGATGGTAACGGAAAACGGCGTCAACCTTTTTTATGAGTCGATAGAGAAACGCCATCTCTGTTGTCAAATCCGCAAAATTGAACCTTTGAAACGTGCTTTGAAGGGTTTGAAAGTGTGGGTTACGGGTCTCCGCCGCTCGCAATCGGTAACGCGCAAAAATATGCAACTCGTTGAATACGACCAAGATGACAATATCATCAAACTCAATCCACTAATTGATTGGAGCGAGGACGATGTCAAGAATTTTGTCAAGGCCAACAACGTGCCCTACAACCGTCTGCACGACAAGGGTTTCCCCTCGATAGGCTGTCAGCCCTGCACCCGCGCCGTCAAAGAAGGCGACGACATCCGCTCGGGCCGTTGGTGGTGGGAAAATCCTGAACATCGGGAGTGCGGGTTGCATCAGAGGAATTGACAATGCATAATTCATAATGCATAATGCATAATTCATAATGCATAATTCGTAATTCATCATTCATCATTCATAATTCGTAATTAGTAATTCATAATTCATAACTATAAAACAAATGAAAAAATCATTGATTATTGCCGCATTGTTTCTTACTGCGTGCGGCGGCGGAACGGTGAAAAACTATGTTTCCGACGATGGCAAATTGCACGGCGAATTGTCGCTTTCAGGTGCGTTTGCACTCTATCCGTTGGCTGTGGAATGGGCCGGCGAATTTCAACAACTCAATCCCGATGTCCGCGTGGATGTTTCGGCAGGCGGCGCAGGCAAGGGTATGACCGACGTTTTGGCTGGTATGGTTGATTTTGGAATGGTTTCGCGCGAGGTATATCCGCCCGAAGTTGAAAAAGGCGCGGTGGGTTTCCCCTCGGCAAAGGATGCCGTTGTGCCTACCATCAACGCTAAAAATCCCGCTCTACAAGCCATTCTCGCTAAGGGACTTACCAAAGAAGTTGCCAAGAAAATTTGGGTTGACGGCAGCGTAAAAACTTGGGGCGAAGTGCTTGGCACCGACGATGCAACACCAATCCACATCTACACACGTAGCGATGCTTGCGGTGCTGCCGAAACTTTTGCTAAATGGTTTGACTCTAAGCAAGAGGAACTTACCGGAACGGCTGTTTTTGGCGACCCGGGACTTGCCGAAGCCATTCAAAAGGACATTTACGGCATTGGTTTCAACAATATCGGTTACGCCTACAACAATGATACTCACAAACTTAACGATGGTTTGGAGATTTTCCCTGTTGACACCAACGAAGACGGCACAATCACCGACGATGAAAAATTCTACGACGTGAAAGAGTCTGTTACAAAGGCAATTGCTGAGGGCAAATATCCTTCGCCTCCCGCCCGCGACCTCTATCTCGTTACCAAAGGCGTTCCCACCGACCCCGTTGT
>JAGCYI010000204.1 GCA_017960885.1 Bacteroidales bacterium | reverse complement strand
GTTCGTGCGACCTCTGTATCAAGGTGGCAGATATGGGCAAACACGGTGCTGATATTGTTTCGTCAGGCATTTACCTGCTATACTGCGACTGCGTTAACAAGGTGAAAAACAAGACAATGCAGATTGCAGCCGCAGTTACCGATGGCGACATCGACAACCTTATGCCCGGTAAGCACGCCATTTTCTACGATCGCGACGGTCTCGACTGGGATGCTACCGTTACCAAAATAATTGACAACCCGATTAGCATCCGTCAAGCATTCTGGACACCCTACCGCAAGGTAAGCAAGTTTATCGAAGAGCAGGTAACCAAGTTTGCCGCCAGCAAAGACGAAAAAATGACTGGCGACGCTCTCGGCAAAATTTCAGAAGCCGGCACAAAACTCACCGAAAAACCTGCTGACGGAGCTACTCCTCCCGCCGACCCGCTGTTGAGCGAAAAGAAACAGGCTTTCGACATTGCCAAATTCTGCGGTATTTTTGCCGCTATCGGTATGGCTCTCGGTATGATTGGCACTTTCTTGGCTTCGGCGGCAACAGGTTTCTTAGCACTGTCGATTCCAAAGATGATTTTGGCAATAATTGGAATCTTGTTGCTGATTTCAGGACCGTCGATGTTTTTGGCTTGGCTCAAACTGCGCAAACGCAACCTCTCGCCTATCCTCAATGCCAACGGCTGGGCTCTCAACTCCGCTACCAAAGTAAACACACTCTTTGGCGCAACATTTACTCAGCTTGTAAAATTCCCAGTTATCGGCGTAAAAGACCCATTTGTAAAGAAAAAATCAAAACTCCGTTTCCTCTGGTGGGGTCTTATCATACTTGCCATATTATTTATAATATGCTACTTGAAAGGCTGGCTCACACGTTTTGGTCTGCCTTACCAAGGTTCGCCTATTCAAGAATTTATCGATTCAATATTTAATCCTGTAACTGCTCCGGCAGCCACCGATGTAGCACCAGAAGCAGCACCTGCAGAATAATAAAAATAATTAATAATAGTAGGGACGCGCCGTGGCACGTCCCTACATTTTATAAATAAATCCACATTATGAAATCACAATTAATTACAGCAATTATGCTTGCTACACCTTTATTATTATCAGCACAAACGCCGAAGGAATACACCACCGCCACGTGGTTTGATTTTAAAAAATCGGCTATCACCTACTCGTTCGACGACGGTACACCAAACCAAATGCCCATTGCCGTGCCAATTTTAGATAAATACGGTTTTAAGGCTACATTCAACTTGGTAACAGATTGGGTGCAAGATTGGCAACCGTTTGCCGACGCATCGAAAAATGGTCACGAAATAGCATCGCACACCATTACTCACCCATATTTCAACCAAATTGACGAGCAAGAACAGCGCAGGCAACTTGAAACTTCAAAACAAATTATCGAAGAAAAAATCGGTAAACCCTGTATCACAATGGTTTATCCCTACTGTGTGCGCGGCAACGACAATATTGTGGCAGAATACTACATTTCGGCACGCACTTGCAGCGGACAGAGCGAACAGTCCACGCCACAAAATTTGATGGATATTTCGTCGATTCTTGGCGGACCTGAGGGACACGTGGTAAGTGCCGACGATTTCAACAAGGCTGTGGCCGCCGCTGTACCTTTCAACGGCTGGACAACGTTCCTACTTCACGGTGTTGATGGTGACGGCGGATATTCGCCCATAAAATCAGAGGATTTCGACGCACACCTTAAATATGTAAGCGACAACGCAAGTGATTACTGGGTAACCACATTTGCCGCTGCCACCAAATATCTTTTGGAGCGCAATTCGCTGATAATCAACGAAAAGAAAACCTCCGACGGATATTTGGCAGAGGTTACGGTAGGTGCAGAGAGTCCACTCACCTGTTTCGACCAGCCTGTGACCGTTAGCCGTCAGCTGCCCAAGAAATGGACATCAGCCAAAGTATTCGACGGCAAAAAAGAGGTTGCCTCACGTATCGAAAACGGTGCAATAATTTTTAATGTGGTACCGCATCATAATTACAACATTAATCAAGTGAAATAGCAAAATGCAACTCATGATCAGATAAATGTATTAAGGTCATTTATTGAAACGTGCACAGACTTGTTAGATCGAAAATATGAAATCATTCCTATAATGCAAACCGAATCTCGAGTGATATTTGAAATTATAAAAAAGTAGGCAAAATGATGAAACTTAAAAAACAAGATATTAACTTTTTGAAACTTTTCACTTTATATCAAATATCAGAATTAGTGATTTGTTTCATATTCAATCATTGTATTTATCTCGCTTACTTTAGACCTGTGAATGGAGAAATTGTTGATCTCGAATGGACAACTTGGCATTTTATGTATGGACACGGGTTGGGAATTCAGTATGGTATTGTAGTTGCAATTTGGTTTATTAGCGTTCTTTTTGATTGTAAGTACTTGAAAATAATAAAGATTGTATTATATTGTAGTATTGATATGATAATCCCATTAGCAATACCGATGCTTTTTTTTATAGGGTTTCCTTACATTTCAGGATTTGCACATTTTGTTTATTGGTTGTTTGGGTTTTCATTATTAATCATTTGTTCAAAAGTGTTGTTTTTTAAGTACTATAAAAAGCGTTTTTCCTCACCAAAAGAACATCCAAATACTAAAACGATTAATAAAGATGACATCGCAGATAGTGATATTCTAACTAAATAAACGATTGCCACAACGTTTGCGATCACAACTTTTTTGGGGAACATCAATATGGGTTATTATTGTTTTAATTAACTAATTAAAAAGAGTATTATGAAAAATAGTTTAATATATATAAGAATATTCATTAAAGAAAGAAGAAAGGAAGTATTTAAGAGTCATCCTCTTCTGAAATTGGAGCAAGTGCACGATACATAATAAATGTGATAATATTTTTGCTCGAATACTATCTCATTTCGTAATCTTTCTCAATGTCCACTCATCAATATAAAACGAATAACACCCCCCTCAAACTACCTCAACCGACATACCAATATCCGCCATGTTATCAACCCTTTTATTGGATATCAATAAAACCTTGACAAACAGCATATTGTATAAATTACAAAGACCCCTTCAAAAAGCGGGTGTCCCTCGGTATTGCCATTATGTCAAACATAGTTT
>JAGCYI010000203.1 GCA_017960885.1 Bacteroidales bacterium | reverse complement strand
GTGATTTTATCGTTGGCTTTCAGCGTGGTAACATAAAATTCAAAACCTTCGTCCCTGAGTTTTTTAAGCACAACGCTGTCGATGGCAGTGCGTTCAATCTTTGCCGCCATTCGCGCTTTCGACAGTTCAAACGCATACCGCTGCAACTCTGCATTCCACGACGAAAAATTATCTTCCACAAAAGTAAAAAATGTTATCATCGACTGCCGTTTCTGCCACGAGAGCGACCCACACTGCATAAATGCGTCGGTACACGCAAGTACAAAACGAATCTCAGTGCGCGAATTATGTGTAAATTCAAATTGCAGTCCGCATTTTAATTTTAATATCATTTTGCTGTCGTCCTGCATTTTAGCCGAAACTCCGGGCAATTCAGATTGCAGAAAATCAGCGATTTCCACAAGCCGATTGGCAACCTTGCCGCTTGAATATCTTGCAAATTCGGCATATTCGCCCGCCGCCGAAGTTACAATGTGACCCATAATTTGTTCCATCAAAGTCTCCGGCTTACAAGCGGGATATTCCAAAAAATTATCGGTATAATACCTTACAGCCCATCAATGTCGGGATTTTCGATATTGCAAATATAAGGTTTTTCAATTTTTTGATTCATAACAGGTTAAGGTTAAATATCTTATATCCAAAAATGATTATCGTTGCTTTTGTAATATTTTTTTACTCTAAAATCATTGCCTTTGGCTACAAAACCATCGAGGGTTGTTATCAAATTAACAAAAGCATCGGGATTAGCCAAAAATTTGGCATTTTTAAGATAAAATTTTACAACCTTTTTATCGCTTAGTCTTATTTTTACATTGCAACTTTGCGGCTTAACTAATGTTTCGTATTGCAGTCCCAATGGATTAAGTTTCGCTTTTAGAAGCGCTTCTACGGCGGTAGCCGAAATCTTGTTTTTCATCAATTCTTTCTGAACCGCAAATTTTATACGCTCGGCAATTGGTTTCCAAATGGGAATGCGATCGGCAATAAACTCCACCACGTCGCAAAACTGCGAATTCTTATCAGTTTTGGTTTTGGAATCTTTATTATACCTTTGTACAATAAAGATTCCTACCCCCTCGCTGAGATCTATACGCAAGCGTGATTTTCCATACAATATATTCGATGACAAATTAGCACATTTGTCGTTGTGCCGTTCTTTCAGAATATTGTAAACGCTCTCAAAATCAACTTCCCCATCTTTGTTTTCGCTGCGCAAACTGTGGAAAAAATACGACAGAAACTCCGCCGTAACATTGTTCAAAAGTGCGCTAACATAAATATTCATATCATTAGTCAGAGTGTTTCGCTTTGCCTCCTTAAAGCAAACGGCTTCTATTTTTCGAAGTTCTTTGGGGTCTATTTCTAACATAATAATTTGTTTTTCGTTTTTTTCATAATTCAGATAAAAAGGGAAATGTCCATAAAGTTAGATATTAGCAAAATGTTTTCTAACTTTTTGACTATCCCATTCAATATGCAATTTTTCCAACATTTTCCATTGCTTAGATTTCTGGGTGATTCTTAGTTGATTTCCTGCATCGGTAGCAATCCAACAAAAAGGATATTGTTTTATACTATTGATAGAGGTCGCTTTTTTTAAAAATAATTCAAGCCATTGCGCTTTTTTGATAACCTCGTCGATATTCTTGCCTGACGACATCGAGTGAACTTCAAAAAAGTATGCTTTGTTATTATAACCAATAGAATAATCCCAACGGTTGCCGCTTTTATCACTTTGTTCCAAGGCTTTATCTATATCTACACTGCCGTTGACTTTCGACAAATTCAAAAAATCAAATTTTGCTTTGTCGTTTTTTTCTACCGCTTGAATACCTTTTTGATAATACCCCGGCAAATCCTTTTTAATTGCTTTTTCAAAAGTCATAACCATCATATTTTTAAAACTTTGAAACAATACTGCCCGCTCTATCGGCAGAAAGCGACATTCCGCCCCAATTAGAAACATCTTCGTCTTCGGAATAGACATCAAGTGATGAAATATCTTTTGTGTAAACCTTCTTTGTTTTTTTATCCGGTGCAAAGTAGTAAGTTTTGAAAATCTTATCAAAAAGATTATCAAAAACAGTTTTGTCCTTGATTTTAAAATCAAACATTTTTGCTAACTCCGTCGGCTTAGCACCCTTCTCTTTTAAGTGCTTGATTGTCCATACAAAGTCTAAGGGTGTACTTGAATGGGTTGAAATAATCACTTTCGTTCCCGTTTGCATAATTTTCAGAACGGTTAACATAAATTCTATGATAGCACGAGGATGAAGACCAAGTTCAGGTTCTTCGATGACGATATAATCACTTTTTGGTCTCAAATAGTCCAACGCCATCAATAGCGGAGTTATTTCACGTTGACCTGTACTCCAAGCCATATAAGGAATAGTCTGTCGTCTTATAGTCATTTCCAAGCGCGGACTTCCTGCCCTACGACGAAAATTAATGTCGGCATTTGCCAAAAACTCGAAGTTTTTTATTGTGTCACTCAAAATATGTTCTGAATGATATTTTGCATATTTTTGTAGATAATTGCAAAATCTTATCAAAACAAATGGAGAATTAATAAAATCGTCAGAAAGTTTAATTCTTCCCTCCGATAGAGCCAAACTACGCTGCGCAGGGATAAATAAAACAATTTCAGGATTCTTATCGGGAGTCGCTAACATATCAATCATTCTATCAAACTCATCGTATATTTTTCTACCTAAAACAGACAAACTGACTATTTTATCATTTAAATAAGGATATGTATTTGCCGTAATGACGTGATGCATTTGGTCTCCATAGTAAAAATCTAAAAAAGCATTATCATCAGGAATAACATCATCAGAAATATGATTAGAATTAATATAATATTCTTCAACAAATGGAAAATCTTTTGCCAATTTAAACGTCTCCAAAAACAACGTCTTCCCTGTTGCCTGAGGTCCAGTTAAAATGGTCAAGTCGCCAAAATCTACTTCGGCTTTGGCTATCGGTCCTAAATTCTCTACTAAAAAATTGTCCATACTCCTTTATTTATTAGTAAAAAACAGGGCTGAATCATTCTCCTCAGCCCTGTTATCAATTATTATCTTTCAATTTTCAACTTAAATAATCGTGCAGCCGGAGCAGGGTTTCAACTGTTTGAAAAAGTCGTTGCCCTTGTCGTCTACAAGTATAAAGGCGGGGAAATCTTGTACTTTGATTTTCCAAATTGCCTCCATGCCAAGTTCGGGATATTCTACACATTCAATGCTCTTGATATTGTTTTGAGCAAGAATTGCGGCAGGACCGCCGATTGAGCCAAGGTAAAATCCGCCGTGCTTTTTGCAAGCGTTGGTAACGGCTTCGGTGCGGTTGCCTTTGGCGAGCATAATCATTGAGCCGCCGTGGTCTTGAAACTCGTCAACATACGGGTCCATACGGTTGGCAGTGGTGGGACCCATTGAGCCACAGGGCATTCCAGCGGGAGTCTTGGCTGGTCCGGCGTAATAAATCGGATGGTCTTTCATATACTGCGGAAGGTCTTCGCCAGCGTCCAAACGTGCTTTGAGTTTGGCGTGCGCAATGTCGCGACCTACTATGATAGTGCCGTTGAGCGAAAGACGTGTGGCAACGGGATATTTGGTAAGTATCTTGCAAACCTCGCTCATAGGTTGGTCGAGGTCGATTTTTACTGCGTTGCCTTCGCCAGCGTTGCGGAGTTCTTCGGGAATAAGTTCGGTAGGATTGTCGTCCATTTTTTCAATCCAGATACCGTCTTTGTTGATTTTTGCCTTGATGTTGCGGTCGGCAGAGCAACTTACGCCGAGACCAATCGGGCAACTTGCACCGTGGCGCGGAAGACGTATCACACGCACGTCGTGAGCCATATATTTGCCGCTAAACTGTGCGCCGAGACCAATTTTGTAAGCCTCTTGAAGAAGTTCTTTTTCAAGTTCCACATCGCGGAATGCACGACCTGTTTCGTCGCCGGTGGTGGGCAATGAATCGTAGTAATGGGTAGATGCCAACTTAACGGTCAAAAGGTTCTTTTCGGCTGATGTTCCGCCAATTACAAATGCAATGTGATAAGGAGGACAAGCCGCTGTGCCGAGGCTCTTCATTTTTTCTACCAAGAATGGAACCAATGTGCCAGGGTTTTGAATACGTGCTTTGGTTTCTTGATAAAGGTATGTTTTGTTTGCCGAGCCGCCGCCTTTGGTTACCATAAGGAATTTATATTCCATACCTTCGGTGGCTTCGATGTCGATTTGTGCGGGAAGGTTGCAACGTGTGTTTTTCTCCTCGTACATACTCAATGGAGCATTTTGCGAATAGCGCAGATTGTCCTGAGTATAAGTGTTATAAACGCCTTTTGCAAGAAATTCTTCATCGCAGAAACCTGTCCACACCTGCTGACCTTTTTCGCCGTGGATAATGGCTGTACCAGTGTCTTGGCAGAGGGGAAGTTGACCCTTTACCGAAACTTCGGCATTGCGCAAGAATGTGAGAGCCACATATTTATCGTTTTCCGAAGCCTCAGGGTCGCGGAGAATTTTGGCTACCTGTTCGTTGTGTTTGCGGCGGAGCATAAACGAAACATCGTGAAATGCTTGCTGCGAAAGTTTTTCCAAAGCCTCGGGCGCAACCTTCAAAATCGGTTTGCCTTCAAATTCTGAAACCGAAACTCCTTCTTTTGTAAGGAGATAATATTCGGTATCGTCCTTGCCCAACTGAAACATCGGGGCATATTTAAAATCGGGAATGTTTGCCATTGTTGCAATATTTTTGAATTGTTTGTTTTGCGCAAAAGTAAGGATTTTTTTCTAATTAGGGCATCGTTGGAGAATTATTTTTTTAAATGATTTTTGTCGTTTCAAACCAAATCTCTATATTTGCACCATTATGAAAACACTATCTACTATAGCCCTAATTGTTGCCACGTGCCTTATTAGTGCGTGCTGCACTCCTATTGCCTCTATCACCAAACATCCCGAAGACTACCGTGGCAAAACTGTGATTGTTAAGGGTCGCGTTATCAACACTCTCCGGCTCGAAGACCTCAGTTTCTTCACTATCAAAAACCACGGAAAAATCAACATCACCACCACTAGCTTCCTGCCTGTAAAAGACGACTATGTGCGTGTACGTGGTATTGTAGACGACAAATTCTACTATCAGCGCGACACTATCCTCATTATCCGCGAAATTGTGGAAATCGACGAAAATGTTAAGCCAGACTTTAACCGAATGGTAAATTAACAATGAATAAGTGGCTGATAATTATTTGGTTAATAACGGCTTCAAAAATCATATCCGCTCAGGATTTTAAAATTAGCCGCATCAATGAGAGCGAATTCCCTAATATTTCGTTCCAGCTAGAAATATCTGGTGGTAGCGAAAAATCTATCGAGGGTTTTGCTCTAGAAGAATACTCCAACCCTATTGAATACACAGCCACCCCAGACGATGCCACAGGAACACAACTATCAAGAACTTATATCTTTTTAGTAGAAAACTCATATTATTTTCATAGAAACAAGATTTTTCCTGAGCTTATCACTTCGCTTAAACAGGTAAACAACAATATTAAGGAAGGCGACCGTGTAAACGTCCTCTTCTTTGGCGGCAAGCTCCAGCCCACAGTCAAATACGTTAGCATAGAGCCAACTGCCGACACTCACAGGCTCAACAGCATGGTCGACTGCTATTTCAAATCTGAATCTGACAGCACTTGTATCGACAATCCACTCTATCCAAGCATAGAGGAGGCTGCCGAATACGCACTCTCGTTGCCATCGCAAAACAGCGTTAAGTTTCTTTTCGTTATTGCCCGAGGACTCAACCTTTGCAACATCCTCACTTTCTCCCCGAACTTTGTGGAATCTATGCGCAAGAGCAACCTTTATATCAACGTTGTGATGTTCAAAACCGAAACGCCTAACGCCAGACGCGAACTTGCCGACCTATGCGAATCTTCTGGTGGCTCGTTCGTCACCTTTGAGAAAGGTCAGCTCGAACAGACTCTTATGCAACTCGACGAAAAAAACAGCAAAACGCCACCAAAAATCACAAACCATTGCTACAAAATTAGTTTCAAAACTTCGCAAAACGGCACAAACAATTTTGTTAAAGCTCGGTTCAACGGCTCCGAAAATGTTGTTGAATTTTCAAACCCAAACAAAACCGGAATCTTTGGTCGTCACCCGTCAACTGCTGTTGCTGGTATTATGTTTGCCGTTTTGGCGGTGGTGCTTATCATCTACGCCATCGTGCGCAACAAGGTAATCAAAAAAATCGACGATGCCACAAAGCTCAAAATGCGCGAAATTCAAATTCAAAACAAACGCCTCAAACGCGAAATCGAAAAATACCGCAAACATCCGGTGAGCGTGTCGCAATCGTTCGACGACTTCAACTCTGCCGAAAACCTCGTTGCCGGCGGTCAGCAGACTCCTAAACTCATCTGCGCCAACGACGGCGAAAACACTTCATACGACCTCAACAAGTTGGTAATGTCTATCGGTCGTGCCGACGACAACGATATTGTTATCCCAAACCGCACCGTATCCTCGCATCACGCTACGCTCAGTTTCGAGGGCGGTGTTTTCTATATCAGCGACAACGACAGCACTAACGGCATTTTTGTCAACGATATCAAAATCACTAAAAGCAAGGTGCACAACGACGACATCATACGCATTGGTGCCGTGTTTGCAAAACTTAAATATTAAATTATATGGCAGAGACTAAAGAACTAACAAATTTTCACTACATCAGCCTTACCGACAAGGGATGCGTCCGCACAAACAACGAGGATTATCTCGGATATTTCGACACCCTCAACGGTCACGTATTTGTAGTGTGCGACGGCGTAGGTGGTCTGCCTTGCGGCGAAAAGGCTTCCCAAACGGTGGTCAATTCGGTTAAGTTCTTCTTCTCTAACTTTTACTACAAAGACCCTGTTCAGGCTCTCTCCGACGCTTTAGACTATGCCCAAGACCGTATCGCCGACGAAGTGCGAAACGACCGCTCGTGCCAAGGTATGGCCACAACCGTTGTGCTGGCGTTAGTAAGATACAACACTGTGTATTATGCCCACATGGGCGACTCTCGCCTTTATTTCCTGCACAACAACGAACTTATACGCCTTACCGAAGACGATAGCGTGGTTAAAAACGAACTAACCAAGGCTATGGGTCTTTTGCCTCCTTGCAAGCCTAACATCTGCAAAAAGCCTGTCCATCCCGACGAAAAAGACCTAATAATGCTCTGCACCGATGGTCTTTACAATATGATTTCCGAAAAAGAGATTCAATCAGTCTTATGCCGTCGCGGTCACATCGAAGACAAAGGTATGGATATGCTCAAAACCGCTATCAAACGAGGTGCTCCCGATAACATATCACTACAAATTATAAAATTCTACAACGTTGAGTCTAAAAACTTATCAGAAACTAAGCCTCATGAGCAGACTCAAAAGCCCCAGATCAAAAAGGCTATCCTCGTTTTCGAAATTCTGCTTGCTGTATTGCTCGTGGCAGGCATTGCGGTTATGAGGTACAGCAGCAAAAACCAGATTCCTGCCGAAAAACCCACGCCCCCAACCACTTCGTACAGCATCAACATCAAAACCGATGCCTCGTGCAATATCGATTCTATTTCCCAACTTTACGGCGTAAAAATTGAAGATATCGTGGTTTATAGCCAAGGTGGAAACTTTATAATGAATATACCCGTAAAAAAAATTCTCAAAACACGTTATTTCGACAACCTTGCTACTTTAGAAAAACAATACGGCACTAGCCAGCGAAGGATAATGATTGTAAACAATTTCCACAGCACGCACGTTGCCCCTGGTACTAACATTACAATCCCCTTTTAAAACCGATTAATTATGCAGACAAATTCGCTCATAGGACACCGCCTCGGAAACTACAAAATCGACAGCCTTATTGATCAAGGCGGTATGGGGAGCGTATACGAAGGCGTTCATATGCTGTTAGGTCGAAGGGTTGCCATCAAACAGCTAAACCCTATCCTCGAACAGAAAGAGGGGGTGAAGGAGAGGTTCAAAAACGAAGCTATGATCCTCTCAAAACTCAAACACCCACACATTGTCAGCATATACGACTACATCGAATGCGACAAGGGAACTTTTATTATCATGGAGCTCATCAAGGGAACGGCTCTGGATGTATACCTGAAAAACGAGTCCGGACCCATTCCTGAACCCCGTGCAGTCAGATATATCTCGCAAATGCTCGACGCTATCGGATATATGCACTCTAAAAACATTATCCACCGCGACATCAAACCTGGAAACTTCATCATCACCGCCGACGATGAAATCAAAATTCTCGACTTCGGAATTGCCCAGCTCATAGGAGAAACGCCAAAACACCTCACCCAGCCTGGCACTAAGGTTGGCACCGCCCTATATATGAGTCCTCAGCAGGTGAAGGGGCAGCCTCTCGACCGCCGCACCGACATCTATTCTCTCGGAATCACTTTTTTCCAGATGCTCACGGGGCAACATCCTTACGACACAAAGCTCTCTGAATACGATATTTACAACAAAATCATCAACGAGCCCCTGCCCCCACCCTCTTCTATCTACGCTGGTGTTTCACCGCAAATGGAAGACATTATATATAAGGCTACGGCAAAAAAACCGTTAGACAGGTATCAAAACTGCGCCGCTTTCCTGCACGACGTTAAAGCCGCTGCCAAGCAAACGGCAGGCGAGGACAAAAACCTCAACACCCAGATTTTTGAACTTTCGCCGGTCGACACCGAAAAAAAACAGTCGGCTTGGAGAAATATCGCCATTCTGCTTGTGGTGTCGGTGTTCCTGCTTGCGGTAGCCGTGTCGGTGTTCACTTTCGGACGGCACGACCAAATGCACGTTATCGGCGACAACGCACACCTCTACAAGGCCGACAGCCTCAACTCCGAACGTACCGACCGTTTAAACTATGGCGAAACCGTGAGAATTGTGCCCGACCGTCCTGAAATTGTCAACAACGGAACGGCTTGGGTTGAAGCCACTTCGCTTCGCGGTTCTAAGGGATATATTCCTAAAAAACAGCTCGTTTCGTCTAAAATTTACCAGCAGATCAACTCTATGTTTATGACCAAAGAGGCGATCGACCTTACACCATGCGAATACAAGCTCGTGTTATGGAAATATTTTGTGGAAAACAAGTATTTCCGAAACTCGTCTACATCATGGAAAATTTCTTCCGACACCAAAAACGAGCTCGACTTCTCCGGCATAGCTTCGGGACGTTTCAACGCAAACTCTACAATCGACTACGCTTGCATTCTTCATAGTCTCAGCGACCGCAGATGCCGCATCATTATATTTTTTGACCAATCATCCGAAAACATCGCAATCGACTTCCCGGGTGAAGTGCGAATCAAGACAATTCCCGCTGGCGAACAAGGCGGTGGTTGGTTCCTCGGCAACACTTACAAGCGCACCGCCGCTAATGGATCGCAATACGAGGTCGACAAATACGAATTCCTGCCTACCGATGGCATTATGATCTACGACATCGAAAACGAAACCAATTCGGTTTGCGTGTTTAATTCTGCCGAAAACAAAATCCACACCTATCTACAGCCGAAATAATTTTTACCTTTGCAAAAAAAAACTACTAACATGAAATTTTCAGCAAATGAAATAGCCGACATTGTTAACGCCGACTCAATTACTGGCAACAAATCATTAGAAGCCACACAATTAATACTCAGGGCAGCCACTGCTGCAGCCCTCCCCGATTCTGTTTATTTCGACCTCCGAAAATTCAAAGACCCTCCGGAGGCTATCACCAGAATGCACAAGCTCGGTGTCAGAATTTTTGTCCACGCCGAACCGCTCGACCACGAACCTTTCAGCGACTCTGTATATATAAAGGTGCGAAACATCAATACAGCTATCAACCAATATATTACAGAGGTGGTTCGCCGATATCAAGGAACCATAATTGCCGTGCCCGAACGAAACGGTCGTTGCTGCATCAAAGACTGGATGGCTCTGCTGCTCAAAAATTCTGCAAACATCTTTACTACCGCGCATTACACGTCAGAATTAGACTTCATCGAAAACGTCAGCCTGCTCGACAACACATACGACATAGCCGTGTGCCAAATCCCCGACCGATACGAATACACTTCTATCGCTGCCATCGAACAAGCCGACACCGTTAGTTTCGACGAGGAAGAGTTTTCTATCTCTTTCAACAAATCTGAATCTTCTACAGGCATCGACATCACTCAGCGGCAGTCCGAATTCCCGGCTTCTATCAAGATTCCTTTTTGCGACACCGAACACGCTCAAGACGCCGCCAAATGTCTGTGCTACCTCCTAAAGCAAAATCTTTACATACCTTCTATCCACAACCCTATTTTCAAAACGCTCGAAATTCCCGACCCGCTTATCAAAATGCGAAACGGCGATTTCAACATCGGCATTGTGTCGTGCTTCTCGTCTAAAAACAACATTTACGCAATCTGCAAGTGCTTCGACTTTATGGCTCGGCAGCATCAGTTCCATTCGCTTACCGCCGTTATCGCAAAGCCTGATTTTGAAACACTTACTAAAGAGGAGTTCTTCTCCAAACTATTTTTCGCAGCCCGTGGATGCGGCATCTCGCGCATAGTGTTTATCGGTTATTTTGAGCAGATTCCTCACAACGAATTTATCCGAATCACCAAATACGATACTATCCAAGACTTTATCGACAACTTTGCCGAACAAACCTACACCGACGGCGGAATACTGCTCAAAGGCGAGTGTTACAACGACTTTGCCGACGCCTTCGACTTTTTCCACACCGGCAATCACGATACTGTTTTAGAAGTAAGCCTCAACGCACTCAAGCACAACCTCAACTACTACCGCGCACTCCTCCGTCCCCAGACCAAAATGATTGCTATGGTTAAGGCAAACTGCTACGGCAGCGGTAGTTTCCAAATAGCCAACATGTTGCAAAACAACGGCGTAGACTATCTTTGTGTAGCCTTTGCCGAAGAAGGAATAGCCCTCCGGCGTGCCAACATCAAAATGCCGATAATGGTGATGAACTACGACGGACGCAACTATAAACAGCTAATCAACTACCGTCTCGAACCTGTCTTGTTCTCTTCCGAGCGCACGCTACGCCTCATCGAAATCCTAAAAGAACGCGGCATCACTAACTATCCTGTGCACGTGAAACTCGACACTGGAATGCACCGCTCCGGATTCATGCCTCACGAACTCCCCGAATTTTGCAACATTATAAAAAGCAACTCCGATACTGTAAATATAGTGTCTATGTTCACCCACTTTGTTGCCGCCGACGACAATCAGGAAGACAATTTCTCCCTCACGCAAGTCTCGCGTTTTACCGAAATGGCCGACACTATATGCAAACTCACAGAACTCAACCCGATGCGCCACATCTGCAACTCGGTAGGCATTGAACGCTTCACCGACTACCAGTTCAACATGGTCCGACTCGGAATAGGTCTCTACGGTGTGGCATACGAAGCCACCGAGCAGTTGATGGGTATCTCAAAATGGAAAACCAACATTGTGCAAATAAAAAACATCTCAAAAACCGAAACCGTAGGCTACAACCGCCGAGGCAAAATCAACCGCGATTCGCGCATTGCCCTCATCCCTGTCGGATACGCCGACGGACTCAACCGCAAATTCGGCAACGGCAACCTCCAAGTAGAAATCAACGGACACCGCGCACCCATCATCGGCAACATCTGCATGGACATGTGCATGGTCGACATCACCGACATTGAATGCAGAGCAGGCGACGAAGTTGTGATTTTCGACACCAACACCAAGCTTATCGAAATGGCTACGGCTATTGGCACAATTCCATACGAAATCCTCACAGGCATCTCGCCCCGTGTTGCCAGAGTGTACGTCGAGTAAGTAAATTTTATATTACTTGGTTAATAATTATTAAAAAATTAAGTTTATTAAAGTGCGAATTATCCGCATTTTACAAGAATTGTGAAAAATATTTTTAAATTTTAACATTTTTTAACATAATTAAATAATGCACTACAATATATTGTAAGGCATTTTTCTAAAAATATTTTACATTTTGTGTAAAAATATATAAAAAAACATTTGCATTTTTAAAAAACTATGATTATCTTTGTATCGTTAAAATAAAACACCGACAGAAAGGCACAAGTCCGGACGACATAAACAACGGTATTTAGAATTTTGAGAAACAGTCCGGCAGCCGAGTAACGGAGCATTTTTTTAACCGCAACTTTAAATTTGAGAAAGAATCCCGCATGGTGAAAACCGGCGGGATTTTTTTTTCAAAAAAATTTCACTCCAGAATCTTCAATCCAACTATTATAATACAAAAATTTTCGCTTATCTTTGCGCTGATTAAATACAGCCTTTATATAACAGACAAGCAAATGAAGATTTTTGGCAAAAACAACGACGGCGGCGTGTTCACAACACGTATGGTAACTACGGTAACCGACATTATTGTAAAAAAATACATTAAAGCCGGATATATCGCGCCCGACGATTTTGAAGACTACAAACAGACGATAATTGAAAAATATATAACAAAACGCGAGAGAATCGAAAGCTTGTACGACAACCGCGCTAAACCCGAAACCTACATTTCGGCGGTTTTGTACAGAATGATGCTCGAAATTCTCAGGGCCGGATCCACAAAAGAGAAACACTTCGGCGAATACGAAACCACTGTCCTGAAAAACGGTGAAGGACACCAGGTAACTCCCGAAGAACGTCTCATCATCGAAAACGAGAAACGCTACCTCGAAAAGGTGCTTTCCTCGTTCGGACCCGAAACCCCGAAGGTGACGCTGCTATGCAAAATGTTTTTCAGAATCAGGCCTACCGAACTTGATTTGGAAGCCTACCTGAAAAAAAAGCCAGACAGCGAAATCATTAAACTTACGCTCATTGAAGGCAATGAACTAGATAAAGACATTTTCGACAGGCTATGCGTTATCTGCAACACCGCCGAAAACAAAAACAACAAACCCGACGCAGTACGTATGTACGTGGGTAAAACAAATGGCAAAATCATAAACCGTCTCAACCTCAACAGGCAGACCAACTACAACGAAGAATCACTTGCCATTTTATTTGACATGCTTTACACTGACAAAGACACATAAAAGAGATTTTAAACGATAACCAACACCAACTAATTAAATTTATTTACATGCAAACATTTGACGATAACCAACTTGCGCTATGCGCCGATTACCTTAACGGCTGCGGCAACGCTCTTTCTCCCGACGACATCGGAAAATTATCCGATGACGACTTTGCTATGTCGGCTTCCGATATCGCGGAGATATCTGCACTCGCACAAAAACAGCTCGCTAAAAACCGCTCCATAAAGCTCATACCTATTCTGGCAATTGCTGTGGCTGCCGCTGTGGCTCTTTTCGTATTCATTCCTACCAACGTAATCGAAGACGCCGCTCCCGCTCTCCAGACTTCCGTATCTACCGCCGCCAAACCTAATTCTGCCGACAACGTAGTGGCAGAAAACGGAATCGCAGCTATCTCGTGGAATTTCGAAGCAACCGATGCCGACACCCTCGTGATCTACAACGGCAACGGAAACCCTGTCATCAAAAAACCTATCGCTGGCAATTCAGCCACCGTGGTGCTGCCTGCTAACGAAACAAAACTCTCTTACAAAATTGAGCGAAACGCTATTGACGTACTAAAAAAAGGAACAATTTCGATAAAAAAATAAAAAAAAATATTCGTTTATTTGTTTCAAACATAATTATTTGTATATTTGCCTTACCGACGCGCAAGCTACAAACGCCCCGGACGGTAACAACACAACATCAACCAACTTACACATATACAGACAATTATGCAGCACACGTGGGACGAATTCAGAAAAGCATATGAAAACGAACAAGTAGCAAGACTCGCATTCTGCGACCTCTGCGAAGACATTATGAGGCTTAAATATCCCGATCACAACATTTTCAAATCGGTTGATATTTTAGAAAACGACACCAGCAAGGCTGATACCAACGGAAAAACTTCGGTCGTTTACCTTCCGAAATTCTTCACCGACGGTGTGTCAAACTCTCGAAAAGGGCAGATTAGAAAATCGCTCAACGACAACCTCCCTTTTATGAAGGTCAACGACATCAAAAAATGGGTGCTCCTTGTACCCACGAAGCTTACTTCAGAAGAGTCTTCCTGGTGGGAAAACTGGACCTCTAGAATCGCCAAAGAAAACGGAACCGAACTTACTATATACGACAGCAAAGCTATTTTCAACCTTCTGTCTGATTTCAAAATCACTGGCAAATGGTTCCAATCCGAACACGAATACACTTCCGACGTCAAGCCAGAAGGCAACGAGCTGCTCGACTTCGCTTTCGATATCGGTGGAATGGAAGAGGATATCGTAAAACCCGAACCTGAAACCCACACCACAACCACCACAACCACTACCACCGTTACCACACAAACCATTAAAACCATTTCGGCACAAAAACCTGAATCTTTCGCCGCTGCTGCCATTCCTGTGGTCAATGCCGTTAGCGAAGACCCGGATGAGCCCAAAATCGAAGACCTTGTAAACACATTCAAGTTCAAACAGCTTTTCGAAGAGCTCGAACTCCTGCACAAAACCAGACTCAACAAAAAACAACGTGCCATTTTCGACAAACGCCGCGAAAACAGCAAAGTGGCAAACTATCTCAACGACTTTGAGTTCGGCGACCTCTCTAGCACCACCACCAGCGACCTCATCTACAAGGCCGACGCTTACGCCGCTAAAAGCCAGTATTCTAGAGCACTTTATATATATGAGTATATTGCTTTCAAAAACCAGATAGCCGACGACCGCAAAGACGAATTGGATTCTGGCATTGCCGAAAACTGCAACAACCTCAACTTTATGTACAAGATGATGAAGGGCGACCTGCTATTTGCTTCTCGCGACTTTATCAATGCTTCTGAAGAATACGAAGAGGCTGCAAACCTCAAAGACGGAGAAAACTCCGAAGCAAATTCCAAAAAATTTGAGGCTCGAGGCGAAGCCCTCCTCGAAGTGGGCGATTTTGCCAACGCTGCCGAATGCTTTAAAACAGCGCTCAGCTACAACGTTGCCGACGACAACCTCAAGAAACGTTACCAAATAGCCAAGTCGCTCGACAAAGGTACCAACTTCTTCAAAAGCAAATGGCTACGCTGGCTCAACATTTTCATCGCTCCGTTCGCATACTGGAACGCTCGCCGCAAAGACCCGTCGATTGTGGAGAACGAACACGCCAAGAAGCTCCGCCGCAAAGCATGGTGGGGCGTTATCACAGTGCTTCTCCTTGTGCTCGGCGTAGTTGCATTATTCTTAATTGGAAGGTATTTAGCAAACAAGGCTGTACAGCCCGAAATTGAGACCAACGCAATTCAGACACCGCACGAAATTCAGATCAACCTCGGCGACTACTATATGGAGAACTTCTCTAACGAGAATCCCCACTACATCGACAGCGCAATTGCAGCATACAAACGCGCCATCAGATACGACAACACCGACACCGCCACACAGCGCAAATACCGCAACGCCGAAAACCGCCGTATCGCTTACATCAACGAGGTTCAGAACAATATCGACAACGACACTACATACTTCCTGAGTATGCGCCGTCCTACTGAAGGATTGTGGTTGTTCAAGTACCGCTACGACAAGAGCGACCCGTCGAAAGGTAAGTTCGGATACGCCGACTCATCTATGCACGTGGTAATTCCGCCGATGTTCGACTTCAACTACCGCAAGATGGAAGGCGCTGGCGAAACATTCTGCAACGGACGTGCGCTCGTATGCCTCAAAGTCGGTCAAGATACCATATATTTCCACATCGACAACAGAGGAAACAAGATTGAAGAATAAATCATCCTCATAGTTTTTTTCATATTTAATTTACATAAAATCCCGTTTTGTAAAAAAGACGGGATTTTTTTACACCAACAAAAAAATGAAGATACCATTTACATCAAAAGTCCTGCTCACATTAATAACAACAGTGATGCTCTACTCCGCCGCCAATGCCCAGACCTTTTCGGGAGGATTCACCCTCGGATTGAGCGGCTGCCAGGTAGACGGCGACACTCAAGGCGGATATCACAAGCCCGGCATTCGCACAGGATTCACAGTATCTGCGCCGGCAACTTCGCCGTTGGCAGTAGAATCGGGCATACTGTTTTCGTCGAAAGGAGCAATAAAAAAATCTCAAGGATATACCGAATTTAAGACACTGCTCAACTATGCGGAACTGCCTATCATAATAAAATATCATTTTTCGCCAAAATTTGGTGCGGAGTTAGGTATATCTTACAATCGTATAATATCATCAAAAATTATAGAGGCTAACGGAGCAGAAGAAAAAAATCCCGCCTTCCTAAAAAAATACGACATCGACGGTCTTGCCGGATTCCGCTATTACCTTTCGCCCAAGTTTGAACTCTCGGCTACATTCGGATATAGCATCACAAAAATCACCGACGACCCTGATATGCCCTATTGGAGAAACAATTTTATCAATCTCAGCATAACCCGCCGGTTCAACGGCAAAAACTCTCAGCAATGAAAGTAGCAGTAGCAATCACCGGCGCAAGCGGAGCAGTCTACGCCCAGCGCCTCATCAAAAAATTGGAAGAATCGTCCGAAATAGAGCAAATTGCCGTAATTTTTAGCGATAATGGACTAAAAATTTATAACACAGAGACCCCTACCCCACTCCACCAAAACGAAAAGATAAAGATATATCCCAACAACACCTTTGCAGCGCCATTTGCGTCGGGTAGTTGCACATATTCGGCATTGATAGTGTGTCCATGTTCGTGCGGCACATTGGGCAGAATTGCCAACGGCATATCCGACTCTCTTATCACACGTGCAGCCGACGTTATGCTCAAAGAGCGCAGGAAACTGATTCTCGTTACTCGGGAAACCCCATTAAGCCTTATACACATCCAAAATATGGAGCGAATCACGCTCGCCGGAGGCATCATTTGTCCCGCCTCTCCTTCGTTCTACTCCTCCCCTACCACCATCGAAAATCTCACTGACACAATTATTTACCGAATTTTATCCCTCATCGGCATAAAAAACGATGGTTTTAGGTGGCAAGAGTAAAAAAATTAACAAAATTTAACAAATTTTACCAGAATTTATTTAAAGTACTATAAATAAGCAAGTTACACTTGCTTATTTAAACTATTTGTGCATTATAAAAAATTGGTACAATACTTTTTTTTATAAAAAATTAAAAAAAAATGCAAAAATATTTGCATTTCTCATTTTTTTTGTTTATATTTGCAACATAATTTAAAGAAATAAGTATAAGGTATTATAAAAAGAAGTTATAATAACAATTACAAAAAACTTTAAATTATATCATAACATATCAAATACGGTTGAAAAGCCGATGCAAGTTGCCGCACAGGCATATATCTAAGGATAATACCTGAGCGATTATTTACATAAAAATTTGAGCGTTATGAAAACTTTAATTTTAAGACTCGTAATGAGTGTCGGTTGTGTAATGCTCACAAGCAGCACCACCGCCCCCGACCCTGACAGAAGTTACTTCGATATCAGGGGCGAGTATTTTGAGGAAAAGCACGCCGAGGAATCGGTAGAAAGTTACACGGTTATTCCTTGTAACTCAACAACTGGTTACTCTGACGTTTTTGAGAAGACCATCGCGTTTATTAAAAAGCACGAGGGCTTTGCAGGCGGTAAGGCTTATTACTGCGCCGCCGGTTACAAGACCATCGGATACGGTCACGTGGTTAAAAGTAACGAGCACTTTAAAGACGACCGCATTACACGTCAGGAGGCTGACCGTCTTCTCCGTAGCGACCTTAGCAAGTGTATCGTTCTTGCACGTAAACATACTTCGGGTCTTACCGAGCATCAGTTGATGGCGGTTGCCCACTTTATTTTCGCAAAGGGTATTGGTAGTTACCTTAAGAGTCAGTTGAAGGTGAAAATCGACAACGGCGAAAGCCCTGACGAGGAGTTCCGAAAATGGTGTAAGTATCACAAACCTGACGGTACTGTTGTAACAAGCCAATACAGTTTGAATATCCGAAAATGGGAGATCGAAATGTTTAACTCTGAGTAATAAATAAAAAAGCGGAATTTTAAGTTCCGCTTTTTTTATGCCTGTTCAAAACTGAAATCTTTGTAACGTTCGCCCACCTCGTCTAATATGGCGCTTATCACCGCCGGGTCGGGCTCGGTAACCAGCCGCATCCTGTATGGTTTGAAGTCGGGCACGCCCTTGAAATATTGCGAGTAATGGCGGCGCATCTCCAACATTCCGCGAGTGTCGCCTTTCCACTGCATGGAGGTCTCGAGCTGGTACTTGGCTAGTTTCACACGTTCTGCCACTGTGGGTTCGGGCGGAAGTACGCCTGTTTCAAGATACTGGTGCACAGTCTTAAATATCCACGGACATCCTACCGCCGCACGGCCTATCATTATGGCGTCCACTCCATAGCGGTTGCGCATTTCGGCTGCCTTTTGCGGAGAGTCTACATCGCCATTGCCAATAATGGGAATATGCATGCGGGGATTGTTCTTCACCTCGCCAATGAGAGTCCAGTCGGCTTCACCTTTATATAATTGCATACGTGTGCGTCCGTGAATAGCGAGCGCCTTAATGCCAGCGTCTTGAAGACGTTCGGCAAGAGGGACAATGATTTTTGAGTTCTCGTCCCACCCGAGACGTGTTTTCACTGTTACAGGAATATTAGGCACGGCAGCCACCACAGCCTTCACAATCTCAATCATAAGGTCGGGATTTTGCAAAAGTCCGGCGCCGTCGCCTCGGGTTGCTATCTTTTTAACAGGACAGCCGCAGTTGATGTCGATCAAATCTGGTTTAAGTTCAGCAGCCATGCGCGCAGCCTCAGCCATGTGCACGGGGTCGTGTCCATAGATTTGGATTCCTGCCGGACGCTCCGAATCTTCTAAGTGCATCTTGCGCACGGTTTTGTCGATGTTGCGCACGAGCGCTTCGCTTGCAATAAACTCAGTATAAAGCATATCAGCCCCGTACATCTTGCAAATATGGCGGAAAGAAACATCTGTAACGTCCTCCATAGGCGCAAGGAACAAGGGGTAACGGTCAAATTTTATATCTCCGATAGTAAACATCTGAAAAAATTTTTCACAAAGGAACAAACTTTTTTTGAAAAAATAGTCAAAACCTATATTTTTGGCGTTTTATAATAACAACACATCAGTACTATATGAGCAAATTATTCTTCGACTTATTTAAAGAATTTTCCGACTACCTGATTGCCACATTTATGCGTTGGGGCATTTCGGAAGATTGGGCTATAATCTTCAAGGGCATTATCAACATGCTGATTATTGCCGTTATATGCTTTATCAGTTATTTTATTACCAAACTGATAATCAATCGCGTGGTGCATACCATTGTTACCAAAACAGAAAACAAGTACGACGACGAACTTGTAAAGCACAAGGTGTTGGTACCGCTATCTCACATGGTGCCTGCTGCTATTATTTATTACCTAATACAGTTTGCCATCACCGATGTGGATTGGGTAAAGCACATTCGCACAGCATGTTATGTATACAATATTTTCTCAGTAATGATGACGGTGCTCAAAGCCCTCAATGCCGCCAACGACATTCTTGATTCTATTATGCGCCAAAAACGTCGCAAGATGAGTTTCAAGGGGTATGCACAAGTGGCAAAAATCATTACCATACTTATTTGCGTTATTCTTTCGATATCAATAATAATCGGCAAAAGTCCCGACGCATTGCTCACGGGTCTCGCCGGTATGTCGGCAGTGCTGATGCTTGTGTTTAAGGATTCCATCTCGGGATTTGTGGCTTCTATCCAACTGTCAACGATGAATATGATAAAAAAAGACGATTGGATAACAATAGCCAGCCGCAGCATAGAAGGACACGTTATCGACATCAACCTCACTACTGTAAAAGTGAGAAATTTCGACAACAGTATAGTTACCATTCCCACGGCGTCGCTTATGAGCGAATCGTTTATCAACTGGAGCAATATGCAAGAGACCAAAGCCCGCCGCATGAAACGCACCATACTCATCGACGCCGAAAGTATCAAAACAGCCGATCAGGAATTATTAAACAAACTTGAAAAATACACCCTTCTCACCGACTACATCAAGGAGCGTCAAGAACAGATAAAGGGCGGCGACCCCAATGTGGATTTCGACAAACGCGAACTATCAAACATAGAGCTGTTTAGGAAATATATCGAGTTTTATATCCGCGCCAACTTCCAAGTGTTTAAAAAATATTCGCCCACAATGGTTAAGTCAAAGAAATACAGCCGCGAGGAGTATATCATTCGCGACAAGGAAGAGTTTCTCAAAATCAACGGCGAAGCAGCAGAGGAGTTTTTGGCACAAGACGAAAACGGCAACACCTACATTCAGAGTTTTGCCAAATTTGTAAAGAGCCGCGGACAGAAGTTGGAGGTGGACAAAAAAGACCCCAAGACCTTCTACCCCGTTACCGCCTCTATAGAGAAAGACTTTGTGAACAACGAGCTTATGGGTCACACCGTTTACAGCCGCATTGTGGAGAAAGACGGCGTGTTTGTAGAAAACGGACACTTGATGGTACGCCAGATGCAACCCACAGCCACAGGTATTCCGCTTGAAGTTTATGCATTTACCAAGATAACAGAATGGGGAGCGTTTGAAAAAATACAGACAGCGTTTTTTGAGCACCTCTTCAATGTGGTAAAAGATTTCGATCTGAAAGTATTCCAGCTGTCGCCCGAAGATCGTGCGGCAACGGCGTTAAAATATTAGCAACCATTAAACTATACCATTATGTTAGGAGCAATCATAGGCGATATAATAGGTTCGCGGTTTGAATACGGCGGGCGCAACATGCCCAACTTCAAGCTCTTTACGCCGGAGTGCGAATTTACCGACGACACCATCTGCACAGTGGCAATTGCCGACGCCATAATCAACGGCGCCGACTACGGCGAGAACCTCGCAAAATGGTGCAAGAAATATCCATTTCCCCTAGGAGGATACGGAAGCAAACTTACTGCATGGCTCAAAAGCACCCAGCAAAAAGCCTACGACAGCTGGGGCAACGGCTCGGCAATGCGTGTGAGCGCCATAGGCTGGGCATTCGACTCGGAACTTAAAACAGCAAAAGAGGCAACCAAGTCGGCAAAACCCACGCACAGCCATCCCGAAGGCATAAAAGGTGCGGTATGCGTAGCCGACCTGATATTCCTGCTCCGCACAAAACGGATAGTGAAAGAAGACGTTGCCGAACTGGTGAAAGAGCGTTTTGATTACGACATGCCAGTGCTAAGCGACGTAAAAGGCATGCACGACAGCTGCATGGAAACCGTTCCACAAGCCATCGAGTGCTTTTTAGAAGCCGACAGCTTTGAAAGCACCATCCGCAAAGCTGTAGAGATAGGCGGCGACACCGACACCACCGCAGCCATAGCCGGTTCAATAGCCGAAGCCTACTATCCTATACCCCAGGAAATAAAAGAAAAAGCCTTGAAGTACCTCGACAACGATATGAAAGCCATTGTAGCCGAATTTTTTGCAAAATTCAGATAGCTAGACGATAACGCCGTTAAAACTGAATATATCGGAGCGTAGGTCAAGTCAACTAAAAATAGACAAAGGATATTGAGATATTAAAAATATACATAATACTTATCATATAGTAACATAAACTCATATAATATACAAGTTTGAGAGGAAGAATAAAAATTATATGTATCCAATTGTCAACTATGATAAAATTACAAATGTAAAAACAAAAAGATAACAACCTAATACATAGTTATTTAGGTATAAATAAAAAATTATAAATGTGAATTAAATATCCAAACCACAAACTGCGTTTATCTTAACGAATTATTAGAAAAACAAAAACAAATAGGTAAATTTTAAAAAAAACAACAAAAACTAAGATAATTTATATACCTTCGTATTTTGAAAAAATAGTGCGCCAAGGGAAAGATGACAAAAGAAAGTGCATATATATCTGCAATAATAACAGCATTGCTATTGACATTGTGCGGAAGCTGCAAAGAAGACGTTGAAGCAGCTGCCGACCCTGTATTCAGCGCTATTCCGTATGATCCAAGCCTAATAATCACCACAAGCGACATAGTTTCGCTCTCCAACAGAATCAAAGAAGGAGGCGCGGCATGGAACGATATCAAATGCACTAGCCAGTTTCAAACCGCAGACGCCCTTTTCAACGATATAAACACCCTACTTTCTAAAGAAGACAACCTGAGAGCAGTAATAAGGAACAAAAGTTTCGCCATAGCTTTTTACAATATGGGCAACAGAATTTCTGGACTTGCTGCCATATACGCAGGGAAAAACGCAGGGAAAATCCTGTTTGAATCAATAAACAATTTGTCGAAAGAATACGACCTAAAAATTTCAGGCGCGAAATACGAAGACGTAAGTATATACTGCGCCAAATCCTCCAACCTCAAACGATCAATATATTTTACATTCTTCAAAAACTTCATTTTGCTGAGTTACAGCGATATATATATTCAGAATTCGATAAGGCAACTAAAAGGAAACGAAAGCATTGTAAACATAAAACCTCTCAACAAGATCATCACCTATAAAGATAATGACGCAGATGCCAACATAATAATCAATTACGCAAAGTTTTACGAAACTATAGGTTCGATACTTAACAGCAACAAAAAATCCATCACAAAGAAAATTGGCAGATTTGCAGAGTGGTCGGTTTTAGACGTTTCGGCTCACAATCAAAGTGTTACGCTAACAGGATTCAGCAGCGCAAAAGAAAAATCCGGCGCATACGTCAACATATTCAACAAACAAGACCCTGTTTCAAACCGCTTTGAAGACTATATACCAAGCAAAACCATACAATTCGCTTCCATCGGCATATCAGACATCGAAAAATTTAAAACAAGCTACAAACAATACCTCGAACTAAGCGAACACAAAAACGACTACGACGCTCAAGACAATACTAACTGCAAAAAATACAAAATCAACTTTGAACAGGAGATCTACAAAATAATTTCGCGAAGAATCACCGAATTTACCACCGACTACAGCATAGCCACAAGAGCAAACGACAACTACATTATTGCAGAAACCGACGACGAGGAACTTGCCAAAAAAACATTACTCGGCATAGTAAGTAAATTTCAGCAAAACAACCACAAATCGGATTCAGAAATAGCAACAGCCATAATATCGCAAAACAACAAAAAATATATAGTGTACTATTTCCCAATTAAAAACTTGTTTGCAACCTACTTTGGAGAGATATTCGGCACTATGGACTACAGCTACATGACAATCTACGACTCGAAACTGATTTTCGCACAAAACGTCAACGCCATAAAGGAGTACATCAACGCTATGGAAACAGGCAAAACATTGTCGAGCAACTCATACTACCAAGAATTCAGCGAGCTTGTCAACGGCAAAAGCAACATATTCTACTACACCGACCTTGCATACAACAAAAACACTATAGCCGACCTATTAAACCAGACATACAAAAACGAATACGTGAAGAACTACCAGCAGTTGAAAAATTTCCGCTCCACAGCACTGCAAGTGAGCAGAATCGATGAGAGATACTACACAAACATAGTAATGAAATACAGCGATGTGGTGGAAACTGAGCGACTGATAAACTGGAAGACAGAACTAGACTCAACTGCGATAATAAAACCACAAATAGTAAAAAACTTTGAAACTGGCGAAAACAACATATTAATACAAGACGAATCGCGCAAAATACACCTTATCGACAAAAACGGTATAAGGCTTTGGAAGAAGCAGCTTCCAGAAGTAATTGTAGGCAAAGTGCACGAAGTAGACATATACCACAACGGCAAAATCCAGTTTATGTTCGGCACAGAAAACTTCATACACTGCATCGACAAAAACGGCAACTACGTGGAGAACTATCCGTTAGAGATAAAGGGCGGAATATCAAGTGAAATTTCGGTATTTGACTACGAAAATGATGGAAATTACAGAATTTTTGTACCATGCAACAACAAAAAGTTGTACCTTTACACCAAAAATGGAACACCATTAAACACGTGGACACCAGTGGAAACCATAGAGAAAATAATTACACCAGTACAATATCTACGATACAAAGACAACGAATATCTGGTATTTGCCGACAACCTAAAAACCTACATACTCAACAGGAAAGGCGAACCTAAAGTTGTGCCCACAAAAAACTTCCCAAAGGCACCCAAAACAAAATACTACATAGAGGGGAGCGACGATGGTGTAAACCTTAGATTTATTACAACCAACGCAGCAGGCGAAATAGAATACATCAACAACGACGGCTCGTCGGAAACAAAAAAAATAAAAAGCTTCAGTATCAACCACAACTTTATAATGGAAGATATCAACGGCGACGGTCGCAAAGAATATATATTTACAGAAAACAACACCATAGAGATATACGACGACAGATTTCAGAAAATAGGCGGTTATTTCACCGACGGTGAGATAACCGGCAACCCGATAATATTCAAATTTGGCGGAAACAACAACAAAATTGGCATCACATGCGCCAATACCGACAAAGCCTACCTGCTCGACAACAAATGCAAACCGATAGATGGTTTCCCAATAAACGGAATCACAGATATCAGTATTACAAAATTTGGCAGAGAATACTGCCTGATAATAGGAAATAAAGATAAATACTTATACAATTATACAATAAAATAAATATAAAACTATGAAAAAGCAATTAATAACCATGATCACCGGCGCACTGCTGTTAACGTCAGCAATAACAGCGTGCCGCGACGATTTCGAATTTGACGAGTTCGAAAAATACGATGACTCAATAGCAATCAACGGAAAAGTGGCATCGCCCTTGATCAACACAAAAATGAAGTTTTCTGACGTTAACGCTGAGAGCATCAACAAACGTCTTAAATTTTCTTACGACAACAGCGGGCTGACACATATGGTTGTAGACCAGGACGATAAAGTTATTAATCTTCCTAACATGCTAAGTCCTGCAGAATTAGCCGCACTTGGTCTGCCCCCGCAAACATGGGAAAAAACCTACACCACAGATAAACAAACCATCTTTGAAGATAGAGCAAGCGGAACTTTCTTTATAAAAAATCCCACATTCACCCTCACAAAGAAGGTAATGAAAAATAGCACTGTATTGCTCAAAATCAACAAAATAGACTTCTACAACACCAGCGGAACACTGCTAAAGACTGTAACTCCCCAAAACGACGAGTTTGCAGAATCAATAGTACTGAACAACGAAAACACCAACGGAGGTTTGTCAGAAGCTCTTGAAATGATGCCCGACTACTATGTGCTACAGTACACAGCAAAATCTGATGCCGTAGAAAACGGCGACAAAATGAAGATTCATGTAATCTTAGATCTTCCTTTGGAAATAAAAACCGATAACTTTTCTGTTCGCGACACAATGGTTATCGACATCGACGACATCATAGAAAATGCTGACAAGCTTATAATTAAGACCAAAGTAGAAAACAATCTCCCGATTGAAATAAAGTTGAGAGCAAAATTCCTTGCCAATGGAGTAATAATAGACTCATTATACGAACAAGGGCCACTAGTAATTGACGCAGCAACTACCGACGACAATGGCAACGTTCTCAACACCACAGCTACCGACCGCGTAAACACATTCGACAAAGCGCGAATCACAAAATTGCTCAACGCTAATTGCGACAAAATGTCTTACGAATTTGTGATGTCTTCTGACAAATCCAAATATGTTAAAATCACAGAAAACCAAACCCTCGACCTTAGAATGTCGATGTGCGTAGAAGCAGGATTTTCAACCAAAGACTAATTTAAAAAAGCACACAGATGAAAAACACAATTAAAAATATAGCGCTTACAGCTGCATTGACATTCGCAGGCGCAACAGCCGGAGCACAATCGCTCACTGGTTACTTCATGGACAATATCCCTAACGTCAACATATACAACCCAGCATTCAACCCACACTGCAAGGTTTACGTGTCGATCTACGACGTTTACGCGGGAGTAGGCAACTCGGGATTTGCCATCAAAGATATGTTTCAGCATACAAAAGAAGACAAATATATCATAGACCTCAACCAGATATACAACAAACTCAAGAAAAACAACTATCAGTTTGCCGACTTCAACGTACAGTTGTTTAACTTCGGATTCCGTATTGGTGAAGGATATGCACACGCAGGAGTGTCGCTAAGAGGATACGAAAGTTTCGCATATCCCAAAGAACTCATGAAGTTTAAAGACGGAACCTACTTTGACAAAGAGAGCTCCATCGACCTTAAGGGCTTCGATATCAAAGCAAACGCATACTATCAATACTCGTTTGGATATTCGTGGGAATTTTCAGACAAAATAAACTTTGGTGCGGCTATTAAACGCTTGCAAGGTATAGCAAACGCACGTACAAAGAAATTTGACCTGCAGCTCACCACCCAAGATGACATGTACGACATCAGTCTCAAATCCGACGTTGAAATGCAGTTTGCCTGTGGTGCCGATATCGAGTTCGCTTATGACGAAAAAGGTATGATCGACAGCGCATACGCTACCAATATGGATTTCGACAACATGTCTAAGAAAGACAAGAAGGCTATGATGAAAACCAAAAACGGAGGCTGGGCTGTTGACCTCGGCATGACCTACAAGTTTGACAACCGCTTATCGTTTGCCGGTTCTATCACAGACCTTGGAGCTATCAAATGGAAAAAATACGGCAAAACATTAGAACAGAGTGGAACATTCGATTTCACCGGTGTTGACATTGCCAAATATTTCAACGACATAGACTCTCTCGGAACTGTAATGAAAGACTCTATTGCAGCATTTGCTACTCCTAAAGACAACGGCAAGGCCTACACAGATTGGCTCCATACCAAAATTTATCTTTCGGCTGAATACGAAATCAACAAATATATCGACCTTGGAATGATGTTCCGTGGAATGTGGTATTCTAAGCATTTCCACCCGTCGCTCACCACTTCGGTAAACTTCCGACTCGGCAAAGCAACCCAGATAAGCATCTCGCAATCATTTGTCAACCGCCGTGCTAATGTGTGGGGGTTTGGATATTCGCAACAGATGGGTCCGATACAGCTATATTTCATAGTAGATCAGTTCTCGCCTGCATTCTGGGCAATGAACGGAAGCAAAATGGCAGAAAATTGGGTTAAGAAAACCAACATGGCTACATTCCAAACCGGAATGTCGATTATTATCGGTCGCCAGAAATACTACGAAAAGGCTCTATTTGAATAAAGCACACCTTATTTTATAATACAAAAAACGGACTGCAATGAGCAGTCCGTTTTTTTTGTACTCCAAATATCATCTGACGGATGTCTACCATCTGGTTTTAAGGCGTCGCAGCATCTGTTGGAAACGTTTTTCAAAGTAACTGAATTTTAAATGCTTAGAAATAGCGAGACCCTTCTTGATATAGTCGGAATGAGCATCGCTGTCAACAGCAGAAAAAGCTGCGGCAATTTCGCAGAAGCGCATATTCCAATAATTGGTGGCGCAAATCGGGAAAGCTTCGCGGATTTCGGTTATGCGTACAAAATACTCGTTAGCCTTCTTTATATATCCGGCTCTAAGCAATGAATAAGAATATAGTAGCTGCAACTGTTGGTAATATTCATTTACTTGCTGGCGATGACCGTGTAGTTTGTCGCTGAGAATCATCTCGCAAATATCTTTTACCAAATGCCACTGCTCAGCGAGGAAGAGCGAATCGGCAAGTATAATGTCACCGTAGGTAAAGGTTTGCGACAAGTTTTCGCTACGGTTGTAATAATCACGAGCAAAAGTAGATATATAGTCTAATAGCGAAGCCGGTATACGACCCTCGCTCATAGAGTAATAAAGAACCTGAATAGACATGAACTCTATGTAGCAAGTATTGTCGTCGTGGGGAATATCGAGAGACTCAACCGCCGTAAAATACTCGTGCATAAGCTTTTGGTCACGGTTAAAGTAGCTCTGCTGAATTTTGATGGTGCTTGCGAACATTTTGTCGCCCACCGACACCGAATTATTGATATATTGTTTTAGTGCGTCGCCATAGAAATCGTTGAGCGAGTCGACATCACAGAAATGCATAAAGTAATAGAACCTTCCCGACTGCGTAGAAGCATACACAGGGAGCACCTCGGCACGAATCTCGGGATACTTGCGCAGCTCGGTGCCAACGGTATTTATCAACTTCTGCATAAATGTCTGATCTTCGAGGTCGGCGAAATATTTATCAAAAATATCAAATATGCCAGACAAGATATCTGTTCTGTTATCTTTAAAAGCATATTTAACCAACCAAGAAACTATCTGGAACTTGAGCGAAGGATTGCCACGGTAAAAGTCGCTAATTTCGGCAAAGAGTTCACGGTCGAAAGTGGTTTCTCTCAACCAATAGTTTGCCAACAGGAACTCGAACAATATCTGATGACTGAACTTAATATAAGTGGATGTTTTCAAAAACTTGTCCTCCTGCTTATATTCAAACAACACACCGAGCGATACAAGTTCGTCGAATTCGTTGCGGTATTCGGTAAGGAGATTTTGCAAACTGCTCATCACCACAATATCGTTGTCTAATCCATAATTGGTACTAAACAACAGAAAATCAATAAGTTTTAGTTTTCGTTCGCCGTTTTCAGTACCGATGATGCGTCTGCTTACAAACTCACGCAAAAGGTCGGCATCCGACACCATATTTTTATTGTCCTGCGCCAAAGATATATAAAGGTGTAGGAAATAAGGAATACGAGTAATATTCATAATGCCGTCTTGCATAATGTTAACCACCGACGAAGCATCGTATACGCCGCTGTTTCGCAAAATTTGCTCAACTTCAGCCATTTTTAGCAGTGGAACATTGGTGGCAACGGGTGCGGAGGTAGAAAATTCAACTCCATACCAAGTGGATTTGATTTCCACACTGTCGCTCAGGGCACGGCAGATATAGTTCCAAAGGTCGGGACGAAGTGCCAGAACTACCTTAAACCAACGGTCCTCCATATTGGAGGCAATGAGCGAAAGAATATTGTTGATAAGGTTGCGAGTGCTTCCGGCATTGCCAGAAAACTCGTTTAACCCATCGAAAACCAGCACTATACGACCCCTCATAGCAGCGGGGAAAAGGTGGAAATACTCTTTGAAACTTTTTTGGTCGCCATATCCTAAAAGCCTGAGTATAAACTGTTCAACGTTGAAATCCTGGTCTGCCACATTGTCGAGCACGCCACAGTCCATAAACCATACTATGTCGTCGGGATAGCGGGGATTTTCGCCCAAGAAAAAATCGTTGACCAACGTGGAAACAATCGTAGACTTGCCATATCCACCCGGAGCAATAAACGCAGTGGCTGTTTTATCAGATTGCAGAAAGCCCTCCAACATATCGGTGGCAAACTTTCGATGCACCATTTTCTTAACGTCCACACCCATGCGGTTTTTAACAGAAAGAAAACTGTTGTAACTGATGGCTCGGGCTTTTTGGCGAATCTGCTCCCATTTTTCAATGTTTTCGGCTTTTTTGGTAACGCTGTGGCGGTTTGATACAAAATCGTCCCAATCATCGTAGCCGATATACTTGCTTAGCGAGTTTAGGGTATACTTAGAGGGATTAAAGACACTTGCCACCAAATTCCAAAGGCGCTTGATGGTAGTTTCGCTGATTTTGTTGCCAGTAGCCTCAAAAACAGTGTCGGAAAGCGCAGAGCAGTCCTTGGCGTAAAGAATCTTTGCGCCAAATTTCTGTTCCACCGCCTCTTTGAGCAGATCTATGTCGTTTAAATTGTCCACGAGCCAAAAGTAGAATATATCAGCTAATTAACCAAAAAAAAAATGAACAAAATGAATGAAAAAAAATTTTACCATAAAATTATAAGGTGTAAGAATTGTTTTTTTGCATTTTTTTTTCTTAACAACAATCACTATTTTTGCTCAATTTTTATACTAATTAAATTCACATTATAATGAAAAAATCACTTCTTATCATTTCCGCATTATGTGCTGTATCAAGCGTTTATGCTCAAAACGACACCATTATCGACAAAATTGTAATACATCCTGAAGTGGTGGTTACAGGCACTCGCAACGCTATTGATCAACGTTATCTGCCGCTCACCGTTACGCAGATTTCAAATAAAGATCTCGCTGTAAACTACAACACTTCGATGATTCCCTCACTTACCGAACAGACTCCGGGACTATTTTCCACATCGCGTGGCATTATTGGCTACGGCGTGTCGACCAACTCGGCAGGCGGCATCAAGGTGCGAGGTGTGGGCGACGGCTCAAGAATTCTTGTACTTATCGACGGTCAGCCGCAATTTGCAGGACTGATGGGTCACCCTATCCCTGACGCTTACCAGACATTTATGGCCGACAAGGTGGAAGTGCTTCGCGGACCTTCTTCGCTTCTTTACGGCTCTAACGCTATGGGCGGAGTTGTCAACATAGTTACCCGCGAGGCAGTAGACGGCGTTAAAACTGAATTTATGCTCTCAGGCGGAAGCTACGGCACAGCCGAGCTGCAGGGTATGGCACGTATGAAATATGGCAAATTTTCGGCAGTGCTTGGCGCCAACTACCAACGCACCGACGGACACCGCTATAATTCTGGTTTCGAGCAGATTAGCGACTTTATAAAAGTAGGCTATCAGTTATCGAACAATTGGAAGGTATCTGCCGACCTCGACCTCACTTATTTCGACTTCAACAATCCCGGTCCAGAGAACGCACCACTTTTTGATACCCAAGCCGATATTCTCCGCGGACTTGCAAGCATCTCTGCCACCAACAATTATGGCAACACATCGGGCTGTATCCGTTTCTTCTACGACTGGGGACATCACGAAATCAACGACGGACACCTATGGGGTCAGCCCGAAAAAGACAATCTCTACATGCACGACGACTTTATCACAGGAGCCACTATTTATCAGAACTTTAAGCCGTTCAGCGGTTCGCGCATAACAGTAGGTTTCGACTATCAGCACTTCGGCGGCGAAGCTTGGAACGATTTCTTCAACGGCGACAAAAAATATCTTGTTGAAGACCACAATCAAGACGAAATCGCAGGCTATATCGACTACAACCAACAGATTACCAAATGGATGTCGGCAGATTTTGGCGTAAGGGTAGACAATCATTCGCAGGCTGGCACTGAGATTATTCCTCAGGCAGGAATCTCGTTCTACACTATGAACAAAGACAACATCAAACTGTTAGTTTCCAAAGGATTCCGCAATCCCAACATCAGAGAGATGTATATGTTTCCTCCTCAGAATGACAACCTCGAACCCGAGCGTATGATGAATTACGAAGTATCGTACGCCAAAACACTGCGTCGCCTCTCTTTTGGCGCTAACGTCTATTATATAAAAGGTGACAACCTTATCAACACCGTTCCCCGCACCGAAGGTCAAGGCATGATAAACATGAACACTGGCGAATTTGAAAACTACGGTTTCGAACTATCAGCTGCATACACATTAAGCGCATGGAGATTCGACGCCAACTATTCGTATCTCCACATGGACACTCCCGTAACTGGCGCTCCCGAAAGCAAAACCTTCTTTGCTGTGCAATACTCAAAAGGCAAAATCACCGCAAGGATAAGCGAGCAGAGCGTTTCGGGACTCTACATCACCACTGGCAACAATGCCGAAACTGAGGAGTACAACCTCGTGAACGCCAACTTCTCTTACAAAATACTGCCCACCATACGTCTATTTGTAAAAGGCGAGAACCTGCTTGGCGAAAAATATCAGACCTACCAGGGTTTCTACATGCCTAAGGCAACGTTTATGGGCGGAATTTGCATAGAATTGTAAAAAACTGTATATTTGCACCGAAAATATAAACAAACTCCGCGATGAAAAACATTCGTAATTTCTGCATAATAGCCCACATCGACCACGGCAAAAGCACTCTTGCCGACCGTCTGCTTCAATACACCAAGACCATCAACGAAAAAGACCTTACCAATCAGGTGCTCGACGATATGGATCTTGAGCGTGAGCGCGGCATCACCATCAAGAGCCACGCTATACAGATGCGTCACAAATACAACGGCGAGGATTATGTGCTCAACCTTATCGACACTCCCGGCCATGTGGATTTCTCATACGAAGTATCGCGGAGCATTGCAGCCTGCGAGGGCGCGTTGCTTGTTATCGACGCCACACAGGGTATTCAGGCGCAAACCATCTCAAACGTCTATATGGCAATTGAGAACAACCTTGAAATTATCCCCGTGCTCAACAAAATGGATATGCCTGCCGCCAAACCTGAGGAGGTGAAAGACCAGATCATCGAACTCATCGGCGGCAAGCGCGAGGATATTATCGAGGCCTCTGGCAAAACAGGACTTGGCGTAGAACGTATCTTAGACACCATTATAGAGAAAGTGCCCGCACCCGAAGGCGACCCCGAAGCACCGTTGCAGGCGCTGATTTTCGACTCGGTGTTCAACCCATTCCGCGGTATCATAGCATATTTCCGCATCTACAACGGAACACTCAAAGCCAACGACCGTGTAAAATTTGTAAACACCAAAAAAGAGTACAATGCCGACGAGGTGGGCATCCTTGAAATGGACCTCAAGCCGCAAGGACAAATCTCTGCCGGCAATGTAGGCTACATAATATCAGGCATCAAAAACGCCACCGAGGTAAAGGTGGGCGACACCATCACACACGTGGAAAATCCTTGCGAAAAAGCCATCGAGGGTTTCGCAGAGGTGAAGCCGATGGTTTACGCCGGCGTATATCCAATTGAGACCGACGAATACGAGGAGCTGCGCACATCGCTTGAAAAACTGCAATTAAACGATGCGTCGCTTACATTCACCCCTGAATCGTCGATAGCGCTCGGATTCGGTTTCCGCTGCGGATTCTTGGGAATGTTGCACATGGACATTGTGCAGGAACGCCTCTCGCGCGAGTTTGATATGGACGTTATCACCACTGTGCCCAACGTTTCATATAAGGTGTTTACCACCAAAGGCGAAATGATAGAGGTGCACAACCCCGCAGGATTGCCCGAACAAAAAGCCATCAGCCATATCGAAGAACCTTACATCAAGGCTGATATTATCACAAAATCAGAGTTTTACGGACCAATTACAAAACTCTGTATGGAAAAGCGCGGCATCAAAATCAACGAGACATACCTCACAGCCGACCGCATAGAGCTCAACTTTGAGATGCCTCTGGCAGAAATCGTGTTCGACTTTTACGACAAACTCAAAAGCATATCTAAGGGTTACGCATCGTTCGACTACCACCCGATCGACTACCGCGAGTCCAAGCTCATCAAGTTGGACATCCTGCTCAACGGCGAACCTGTGGACGCTATGAGCAGCCTCATCCACGAGAGCAACGCCTACGAGTTTGGCAAAAACATCTGCGAGAAACTCAAAGACCTGATACCACGACATCAGTTCGACATAGCCATCCAGGCCGCCATAGGCACCAAAATCATATCGCGAAGCACCATCAAAGCCTTCCGCAAAGACGTCACCGCCAAATGCTACGGCGGCGACATCTCCCGTAAGCGCAAACTGCTCGACAAGCAGAAAAAAGGTAAAAAGCGTATGAAACAGGTTGGCGATGTGGAAGTTCCGCAAAAGGCATTTTTGGCGGTTCTCAAAATCGGCTAAAACCATCCACAACAATTTGTAATGCACATAATTCACAAAAGTAAATAAAATTTATTTTTGTAAACTAATTACGTAATTATGTCAAACAAGAATTAATAAATGTCATATATAAATTGCAAGTCAAAAAATATTTATGTAGAATAGTTTTATTTTTTTGAATAAATTATTAAGTTTTTGATAAATTAAACAAAGTTAAGGATAATTTAATTTGCAAGTTAAAAATATATCTCTACATTTGTGTCGAAAAATAATAAACAAATGACCACACAATTAACATACAATTATTCAGCAGCCGAGATAACATCGCGTTGCCGTCAGATTATAGAACTTGTAAGCAACGATATGAAACTGTTTGCCAAATTTGGTGTAACAGAAAAAGAGCTTGAGACCCTTAAGAAAAAGATATCCGACTACGAGACCTTCCCTGAGGACAAAATCTTTGCCGAAAGAGTAAGCAGCAAAACCCGTGTAAAAACAGAGAAAGAAGAGATTCTACGTGTAGAAATCCGCAACTTTCTGCTGCACATATCTATTGTGATAATCGGCAAGCAGGAGATGAAAAAATATTTCAAAAGTCAGAAAATCACAGGCATACCTACAACCGCACTCATCGAGTTCGGCGAAAAAGTTGTTACAGTGTCGAAAAAATTCAAATCAAAACTTTTGAATGTTGGTCTCAAAGAAGATGACTTTGAGAACCTTAAAAACAACATCAAGCAGACCAAAGTGGCTGTAAAAGAGCTTGAGAACGTACGTGCTGAGCGTGTAAAAAACACCGCACGCCGTCACGAACTCGGCAAGCAGCTTTACGAAAAGCTCGTTAAGTTCAGCTCGCTCGGCAAAAACATCTGGAAAGGTAAAGACGAGGAGCAATACAAACGTTATCTCCTCTACGCTGAGTATTACCAAAAAGTGAAAGACAAACGCGAGCAATACCTCAAAGAAAAAAAAGGAAAAGAGGCTAACAGTCAGAAAAATAAATAGTAAGGCTCCTCCGCAAATATTTTTCAGTAAAAAGAGTAAAAAAATTTGCAGCATTAAAAAATTACCGCTAATTTTGCACCGCAAAAAGCGAGGTACCATAGCTCAGTTGGTAGAGCAAAGGACTGAAAATCCTTGTGTCCCTGGTTCGATTCCCGGTGGTACCACACAACATTAATCCGATAACAATAATAATCGGTACCATAGCTCAGTTG